>CAQCFX010000062.1:0-6493 GCA_948766235.1 uncultured Oscillospiraceae bacterium
TGGCCAGCGCCTCAAAATCGGCGGGATAGTGAATGTTTTTTCGGGCAAACTGGGTCTGGCACAGCCGATGGACCAGACGAACCTCCTCCGGCAGCGCCTCCGGAATGCCCGCCAGGCAGTCCTCCACCGCCCGGCGGGTGACCCCCGCCAAAAGATTATTGGAAATTCCCGCCGTGAGGGGATACACCGGCATAATCAGTCCCGTATGCCGCCCATCCCCCTCCCGCTCGAACACCGGGTTGGTCATGCTCAGCAGGTTTCCCTGCCGCTCCACCAGGCCGAAGAACACATAATTCTCCCCTGCGCGAAGAACCTCCCGGATATAGTCCTGGTTGAAAAAGGTGATGTTCACCGCCCCTGTGCCGTCCACTCCGCGCACCTTCACCAGGGACAGCCCTCGGCGCACATAGCTCACCCTGGGCGTCTCGGCGATGATGAGGGATACGCAGCACGGCCGGTCCTGGGGCGCGTCTTTCAGAACGCAGCACTCCCGCCGGTCCTCATACCGCTGGGGCAGGTGGTTCAGCGTGTCTCCCAGGGTGCGCAGGCCCAGCTTTTCCAGCTTCTTTCCTCTGGCGGGACCCACCCCCGGCAGCTCGGTCAGAGGGGTCTGGCGTGTCAGCGGCATTTTGATCGCCTCCAAAACCGTTACAAAAATATGCTGCTGAAATTATAGCATACCCAATCCCATTCGTCAAAAGCCCGCGCAGGCGCAAAAAGGCCCCGGGGAGCAATCCCCGGGACCTTTCGCACTGTTTGATTGGGTTTGCGCCGGTCAGGCCGCCTGGTCCTCCAGAGCCTCCTCCAGCTTGGCGAAGAAGCTGTCGAAGATGACCTGGGCGTCCTCGCCCATGACGATATCCTCCGGCTCGCCGCCCAGCTCCACGAACAGCTCGCCGGCGTCCAGCTTCACGCCGGCATACTGGGCATAGCGGTTCAGGAACTCCTGAAGCTCGCCCTCCGGCTCCGCCTCCAAGTCCTCCACCCAGCGCAGCACCAGGTCGTCGGGGCGGAAGTTCCCCTCCTGGTCGGCCACGGCGATGCCCGCGTCCTGAGCCCAGCCGATGGCCTCCGCCCAGACATGGTCGGCGGGCACGTCCTCAAAGGTGGACAGCTCCGCCTCCGGCCTGCCCGCCTGCTCCCACAGGTAGCCGATGGCGTCCGCCCGGGTGAACAGGCCCGCCAGAGGCACTTCCTCGTCCTCAATTTCGGTCAGGCCGAAGTCATAGTACTCGGGGAAAATCTGCTCAATGACCTGGGGAGGCAGGTTCTGCACAGCTTCCTCAAAGGTGTAGTTTGTGGTGATGGAGAAGCTGCCGTCATCGTTTCGGTTGATTTTCCAATTCTGGTCAAACCGATAAACGCCATCCTCCGTCTCCACATTCTCCAGCATCTCGGCAAGGTTCGTCACGCCCTTAACCGCGCCGGTTTTCCCAGCTTCAATTTCCGCCAGCGCCTGTTCAATGACGGCCTGAACGCTCTCGGGCAGCTCCTCAACCCTGTTCACCTTATACTCTACTTCGACCTCTCTCTCGGTGTAGGTCTTGGTAATCTCGTTGCCCACCAGCTCCGTCTTGGCCTCGTAATACGTCTCGTCTTCAAGAAGGTCTTTGTCTTCGCGGCCAGCAACAAGCCCACTGAGCGCGCCCTGCACTACCTGGCCGTCTTTGTCCTCGGTATCGCGGACATATCCCTGACCATTGATGGAATCCCCTGTCTCTTGTCCATAGCCTTGGATAACGACTTTGATGGAGTTGTTCTGGTGAAGGGTGGCGGTGCCGTTGACGTGGATGGCCGGACCGGCGAAGCAGATATTCCCGGCCTCGGGCGTGTCGGACAGGGAGCCGCCCCCTTTCACGCTTATCTCGCTGCCGTTGAAATTGTACCCGCCCCGATACTCCGCGTCAGAATTGGTGCAGTTTTCCACCGTCTCCCAAATCACCGTATATGTGTACTGGGCCACGCTGCCGTTGGGATCCGATTCATCGTCGTACTGATACTGGCCGATGTTGTGGAAAGCTGTCACCGTAACGCGTGTCACCTTGTCGCCTTCCTGCTCGCCATCCGCCGCACTCCAGTCGTAATACAGCCCGTTCTCAAACGTCTGCTCCTCACCGGCTTTCGGCGCGGTATAACCCTCCGGGAGCTTTCCACCATTATCCAATTCCTTTGCGTCGGGGTTCTCAGCTTTTTCGTCCTCCGCCTGGTCTCTTATGGGAGCTTGGGCGGCAATCTCCTCAGTGACCGTCCCTTTGCCCATAAAGGCCCACCCGTCGTTGGTTCCGGTCCCAGGTCCCCTGCTCTCCACGAGGTTTATTTGCTCTTTTTGAACTTCCACATAATAGTAGGCATCCACGCCCTCCGCCGCGAACGCGGGGGCGGCCATGCCCAGGCACAACACCAAAGAGAGGGCGACGGACAACAATCTGCTCACTTTTCTCATGTCTCTTTTTCTTCCTTCCTTTGCATTTTCCGGACGCAAAGGGTTCGGCAATCGAACAAGCATAGCGCTGCGCCGCGCCTTAGCTTCAAGGTTTTAGGACCCGCAGTTTGCTATGCAGCCGAACGAGCTTGGGGGCGCTCACGCGCCCGACCGCCTCTGGCTTTGCGTCCCACCGTCTCCAATGGTTTGCCAAATTTGCCATCTTACATTTGGCGGCTTGCTTCGTTCCAGCGGTCCGTCCGCCTACCTCTATCCTCCTCTCCGACGGGAAAGCTCTTTATTCGTGTTGGGAAACAACACGAATAAGCAGACCCATGGGTCTGCCTCGCTGCCAGTATAGCACTCCCTGTCGAAAAACACAAGCTGACTTTCCAAAATCTTTTTGTTTTTCCCGCCCAATGGTATAAACTGCCGCGCCCTCGTCCACAATAGGGCCGGAGGTGTCATTATGAACAGTAAACGAACTTGGATTGAAAAGCTTGGCGATTTCATCTCAGGAAAGGGTTTCTATCTTGTGGTACTCATCTGCGTGGCCGCCATCGCTCTGTCCGGCTTCTATCTGGTGCAGGGCGTGCGCGACGGACTGGACGACACTTTGGACCAGCCCGTGTCCGGCTCCGCCGGCATTGTGGAGCAGCCCTCGGCTAAGCCGTCTGCCGCCCCGTCCGCCCGGCCCAGCGTGCCGCCCTCTCCCCAGCCGAGCCAGCAGCAGCCCTCCCCCGCCGTCACTCCGGCCCCCTCGGCGCAGCCTTCCGCGGCCCTCACCGCCCCGCCCTCTCCCGTGCCCACCACTCCGGCCGCACTGGTCTTTACATGGCCGGTGAACGGGACGCTCATTGCGGACTTCTCCGTGGAGGCGCTGGCCTACAGTGAGACCATGGGCGACTGGCGCACCCACGATGGGCTGGACCTGGCCGTCTCCCTGGGCGCCCAAGTGCTGGCCACCGCCAACGGAACCGTCTCCAAAATCTATCAGGACGACTTCATGGGCACCACCGTGGAAATCGACCACGGCAGCGGCCTCACCAGCCAGTACTCCAACCTGGCCGAGGTGCCCACCGTCAGCATCGGAGACGAGGTAAAAACCGGGACCGTCATCGGCTCGGTGGGGGCCACCGCCGCCGCGGAGCTGGGCAGCCAGGCCCATCTCCATTTCGCCATGTACCAGGACGGAAACCCCGTCAATCCCCACGACTATCTTCCCAGCAAATAGAACCGATGTTTCACGTGAAACACCGGCAAAAGCCCGGCCCCAAACAGGGGCCGGGCTTTTGCCATGGGCGGCTGTCGCCGCAAAGCGGTCAGGGCGCTCGGTCGCTTCTCCGCGCTTCTTATAATTGCAGCGACGGGGCAGAGTACACCCGGCCGGCCAGCTCGCTGTTGAGCATATACAGCGCCTTGGCGTCGCCGCCGAACAGCTCCATCTTGGTAATCATGTCGGAGGAATTTTTCTCCTCCTCGCCCTGCTCCTTCACAAACCAGTCCAGGAACTGCACGGTGCGGTAATCATGGACCTCCTGGGCGGCGGCATAGATGGTGTTGATGAGGCCGGTGACATACTGCTCGTGGGCGTGGGCGGCGGTGAGCGGGTCCATCAGGGTTTTGAACTCCTTATCCGGCTTGGCGATGGCCTCCAGCGTGACGCTCTCGCCGTTGTTGTGCAGATAGCGGTACATAAGCATGGCGTGGTCCTGCTCCTCCTTGGCCTGAATCTCATACCAGTTGGCGAAGCCGTCCAGCCCTTTGGCGTCGTAGAAATTGGCCATATCCAAATATAAGTACGCGGAATACAGCTCCTTGTTGATTTGCTCGTTCAGCAGCGCGGAAACCTTTTGGTCCATGCGTAACACTCCTTTTATCTATATCATGCTTTTCCCATGTTTTTCACGGGTCCACTCCGAGTATAGCACATTGTATTCCCCTGTCAACTATTTTCCGCCGCCGCTTTCAGTTCCTCCTTTAAGCGCCGCGCGATGTCCAGCAGGGCCCCGGCAGATGCCTTGCGCACCTGGCGGTCATAGGTATAAAGGCCGTTGGTCTCCCCCTCCACGTCGCTGAGCTGGGTGTAGACGCATCCGCACAGGCCCTTGGAAACGGAGGGCAGCACCATCTCGTCGTACAGCGCCTGAATGCGCCCGGTGAGTTCTCCCTCGGTCCGGGCCTGCTCGCCGTAGCCGTAATTTTTCCGCTCCTGGGTCACATGGCCCTCCACCCGGCGGGAAAAGCCGCCGCACTCGCTGAGCATCAGGAACTTCCCCGGCTGGTTTCCCTCCAGCACCCGGCTGCTGAAATAGACGTGCTCGCTCTGGGCGTCGCTGAGGCTCTGGGCAAACCACCCCGAGGCGCTGATGAAAAACCGGGACGGGTCGGCCGCTTTCAGCAGGCGGTAGATGCGGTCGGAGTCGTACTGCCCCCAGCCCTCGTTGAAAATGGTCCAGCCCACAATGCAGGGGTGGCTGTGAAGGCGGGCCACAGTGTCCAGGCAGTGCCGCTCGAAAAACGCCTTGCGCTTTTCCCCGCCGCCCCGGCCCACATCATTTCTCCTTTTGCTCAGGAAGGTGGGGATTACGGTATCGCGCACATAATCGTACCCGCCCGAGTTCACCATATCCTGCATCACCAGCATTCCCAGCCGGTCGCAGGCGTAGTAGAACGCCTCCGGCTCCACTTTGACGTGCTTGCGCAGCGTATTGAAGCCCAGCTCCTTCATGCGCAGGATATCCCGCTCGTACTCCTCCGGCCCCTTGGGCAGAAACAAGCCGTCCTCAAAATAGCCCTGGTCCAGCACCCCATGCAGGAAGATAGGCTTCCCGTTCAGGCACAGCCGGGTATGCCCGCCAATCTCCTTTGTGCTCACCGTGCGCAGCGCAAAGTAACTCTCCACCCGGTCGGTGGCGGTGGCAATGGTCATTGGGTAGAGATAGGGGTCGTCCGGGGTCCACACATGAGGCTCAGGCACCTCCAGGCGCAGCGGGCCGCCTTTTCCAGCGGCGGCGAGCATTCGGCCGCCCCCCAGGGGCACCGCCAGATTATACTCCGCGCCCCCCGCGTCCACCTCCACCGTCACCCCCGTCAGATCGGGAGTGACGCGCACCGAGGCCACCGCGCCCAGCTCCGGCACGGCCTCCAGCCAAACCGGCTGCCAAATGCCGGACACCGGGGTGTACCACATCCCATGGGGACGCCGGTGCTGCTTGCCGTAGGGGTAGTCATGGGACAGGGTGTCCACCGCCTTGACCTCCAGGCGGTTCTCCCCGGGGCGCAGCACCTGGGTAACGTCGGCGGAAAAGGACAGATAGCCCCCCTCGTGGCGCACCACGCTCTCCCCGTTCAGCCAGACCTCCGCCACCTGGTCCACCGCCCCGAAGTGGAGCACTGCCCGCCATCCCGCCGGCACAAAGCCCTCCGGCAGGGTAAAGGCGGTTTCATAGCGCAGCACCTCCCCCGCCTCTCCCGTCCAGCCGGACAGGGGAGCCTGGGGCGGCCAGGGAACCTGGATGGGCCGTCCATTCAGCGTCCAGCCCTGATTTAAAGGAAAAAAGCTGTCCCGCCGAAGCTGAGGGCGGGGGTAATACTGGTCCCAGCCGGTATGCGTCATACGCTCTCCCTGTCTCCTTTTCCCTGATGATTCCATTGGTTTTAAAAGGTCACTCCCGAAACAGCGCCGCGGTGCGCTCCATCCGCTGGGCAATTTTCACCCCGAAGGGGCAGCGGCTCTCACAGGCCCTGCATCCAATGCACTCGTGCGCGCGGTGGTCCAGCGCCAGGTAGTGGGCCCTCACCGTGGCGGGCACCTCCGGCTGCATAGAGGCCAGGTCATAATACTTATTCACCATGGCGATATCAATATTCACCGGGCACGGCCGGCAGTGGCCGCAGTAAGTGCACTCCCCCTGCCCAAAGGTGTGCTTGGGCGCGCGGGCGAGCACGCTGGCGTAATCCTTCTCCTCCTCCGAGGCGGTCTCATAGGCCACGGCCTGCTCCACGTGCTCCGGGGTGTCGTACCCCGCCAGCACCGACGCCACCGCGGGCCGGGTAAGGCAGTAGTGA
>CAQCFX010000062.1:6503-6973 GCA_948766235.1 uncultured Oscillospiraceae bacterium
CACTGCACCGGCGTAAGGGCCACGCCGAAGGGGGAGCGCTGCTCATCGAACAGCCGCCCGCCGGCATAGGGCTTCATCACCGTGATGCCCACGTCATGCTGCTCGCACAGGCGGTACAGCTGCGCGCGCTGGGGGTCGATGCCGCCCAGCTCCGCCTGATAGTTCTCCCAGGCGAAATAGGTATCCAGGTCATCGGTGGCGGGGTGCATATCGAAAGCCGGGTTGACGCTGAACAATATCATCTCAACCAGCCCGCTCTCCGCCGCCCGCTGCGCCATGGCGGGGTTGTGGGTGCTCATGCCGATGTGGCGGATGGTCCCGGCCGCCTTCAGCTCCTTCACATAGTCCAGAAACGGCCCGCCCATGGCCCCGTCCCAGTCCTGCTGCGTGTCCACAAAATGAATCATGCCCAGGTCGATGTAGTCCGTCTGGAGCCGGGCCAGCAGGTCCTCAAACGCCGCGCGGCACTT
>CAQCFX010000062.1:6985-7204 GCA_948766235.1 uncultured Oscillospiraceae bacterium
CCCGGGTGCGCACGTACTGCCCGTCCTGCCAGGTGGAGCCGATGTGCCCCTGAATATACCAGCGCTCCCGCCGCCCGGCCAGGGCCTGGCCCAGGCTGTCGCGCACGTCCGGATTGGACATCCAGCAGTCCAGGATGTTGACGCCCAGCTCCTCCGCCTTGTCCATCACCGCCCTGCACTCCTCGGCGCTGTGGCGCTCCATCCACTCCGCGCCGAATC
>CAQCFX010000063.1:0-1225 GCA_948766235.1 uncultured Oscillospiraceae bacterium
ACAGGCCGCGGCGGCTGTGGTTGTCGTGGATGTGCACCCGCAGGTGCTCGGTGAGCTCCTGAATGCGGGCGGTGAGAATGGCGATCTGCACCTCGGGGGAGCCGGTGTCGGTCTCGTGGGTGCGGTTGGCCTCGATGACGGCCGTCTTCTGGTCTTTGCGGATCATGTCGGTGTTCCACCTTTCCTTTGATTTCCCAGCCGCTGAGTGATGGGCGGGTGAGGCCCCGCGTCAAGCGGGCTTTGTCCCAAAACTAAGCCGGCGGGCGCTCTGATGGAGCGTACTTAGGAAGCATATCACAGCTTTCCCCGTTTGTAAAGCAAAAAATACCTGCAAAACCCGTTTTCTTGCAAAATAAATGAAAGCGGGCCGGTGTCCCGGTCCGCTTTCCGTTCCATTCGTCTTTTGCGCTCAAAAAGCCAGCACCCGCAGCAGCATCACCAGCATCACCGCCGCCACCGACAGCGTGGCCGCCAGCTCGCCCTTGGCCCGGGCGTCCCAGTGCAGGCGGGGCCGGCGGACCAGCTCCCGGCCCTGGTACAGCTCCAGGCAGCTCTCCAGCTGCTCAAACTGGCTCTCCTGCGGCTCCAGGTTTTCCGCCTTCCACGCGGCCATGTCGATGACCTTGCTTCTCTCGTCGGCGGTAAAGCGGGGCTCCGGACGGCTGATGAACGCGGTCTCCCCCACGGCCCGGCCCAGGGTCCGGCTCTCCCAAGCGTTTTGTGTGCAGGATATGTTTTTCATCGCTTAAAGCCTCCTTCTTTTTCTATGGCTTCAGCATATCATAAGTAAAGTCCTATTAACCGGGCCTAATTGGAGCTTTGCAATCGCGTCTTTGTTTGACTTTTCTATATAATAATATAGCTGTTCGATTTTGTCAACCCCCTTTCACAATTTTGTTCGATAATTTTTAAAACCCGCCCCCGGCCGAAGCCGGGAGCGGGTTTTTCAGGCTGATTGCTTTACAAATAGTTGCGGGGGTTGACACTGGTGCCGTTGACCCGCACCTCAAAGTGGCAGTGGGGGCCGCTGGCGTTGCCGGTCATACCGGCCTTGGCAATGATCTGCCCCTGATACACCTTCTGCCCCACGCTCACCAGCAGGGACGAGTTGTGGGCATAGTAGGTGACGATGCCGTTGTCGTGGCGGATGGCCACCAGGTAGCCGTAGCTGCCGCTCCAGCCCGCCTTGATGACGGTGCCGCCGTCGGCGGCCTTGATGCCGGTG
>CAQCFX010000063.1:1241-7151 GCA_948766235.1 uncultured Oscillospiraceae bacterium
TGTCGATGCCCAGGTGGAAGTCATAGCTGCCCCACAGGTTGCGCCCGCCGAAGTTGGAGGTAATGGTGCCCCGCACCGGCCAGATAAAGTAGCCGTTGGAGGCGGTGACGGGCCGGGGGGTGGTGCCGGTATAGGTGTAGGTGGTGGTGGCCTCCTGGAGGGTGGTGGAGGAGATGACCTTCCGGCCCATCTCCACGCCGTTGACGTAAATCACCTGGGCGTTGACCAGGGCCAAGCCGTCCTCGCCCTGCTCCTTCACCTTGGTGTCGCCCACGTACAAATCGGCGGTCTCGATATACTCCACCGGGCTGGTCACGACCTCCTCATAGGTCTCGTCGGTGGTCACCTTCACGGACAGGTAGGGCACAGCCTGCTGGATGACCAGCTCCTGGCCCACCCACAGCTTATCCACAATCACGTCCGGGTTGAGCACGGACAGGTCGTTGGGCCACATATCCAGGGAGTAGGCGATGGCGTTGAAGGTGTCGCCCTTCTTTACCTCGTAGGTGGCCTGCTCGATCTCCAGGGAGCTGAGGGTCTCACGCACGGCCTGAGTGTCGAACTGGGTGTTGGCCGGCACCTCGATAGGGTAAACCTGCACATCCTCCATAAACTCATAGCGGATGGCCTCCTCCGGGATATAGGGCTGGGCCACCTCGTCCAGCATCTGATACAGCTCATCCTTGGTGGCCGCCCGGCCCAGTTCCATGCCGTCCACGGAAATCGCGTAGGCCGTCATATAGGCCCCCACTTCTTCAAACAGGGTGTCCTCAATCTGGGTGGCGTCGCTCAGCTCGCCGGGGGTGACATACACCGGGGTGGTGGACACCTCCGGCTCATAGGCGTAATCCTCGCCCAGCACGTCGGCGGCGCGGGACTCCACGTTGCTCACGATGCTGGCCACCTCGTCCGGGCTGGCCACCACGCCCATATCCTGGCCGTTGACGCTGACGGCGTAGGCCCGGGTGTAGCTGCCGTTAAAGGCCGCCGCGCCCACAACCACCGCCGCCAGGGTGACGTAAAACAGCGGGGAGACGGGGTGGCGGGCTACCACGCCGCGCACTCTGCCCGCGGCCCGGCCCATCCGGTCCCAGCCCTCGGCGGTAAAGCCGCTCACCTTTTCCCAGGCGGCCTCTATCCCCTTCAGCCCGCCCTTGGCGGCCTTGGAGGCCGTCTCCCGGGCTGCGGCCGCCAGTACGCCGGCCTTGTCCCCGGCGCTCTTTGTGCTGCGGCTCTTTCGGGGCCGGCGCTGGGGCTGGGGTTCAGCCTGCGCGGCCGGCTTGGCCGCCTCCTGCGCGGGCATGGTCTGCTCAATATACGCTCTCCAGGACTGGGGCTGACCGGCCCTGCGCTGTTCATCGGAGTTTCCTTTGTTTTCAGTTCGGCCGGGGCCGGCGTGTTCCGCCCCGGCACTCTTGTGCTCTGTCTGGGTCTGCTTCACGGCTGTCCCTCCTGCTGTTCAGAATGTCAATAAAATGAACTTGTTACAAATTGAGTTCAAACAGTTACAAAATGGTTACAGCGTTATCTTACAACGATTTTTCCCGCTCGTCAACCCCTGAATTTTCTCCCCCTGGGCAATCCGCCCAGAAGGGACGGCATATCTTGTTGCTTTTGGGCGCATTTTGGGGGGATAGGGCACATTCTTTGGTGTCCCTGGCGAAATCGCCAAATTTTGGTCTCCTTTTTCGTCCTTTTGCCCACCCCTCTTGACAGGGCCGCCCCGGCGGTTTACAATAGGCATACCGCAAAGTGAATGGAATATCACAGGGGCGCTGGGAGCCATTCCCGGCTGTGATGTGAGACGAAACGCAGTCTCCGGTCCCTTGTACCTGATCCGGGTAATGCCGGCGTAGGAAGTGAATTCGACAAAAAGGGCCGTTGTCGTTTTTCCCGCTTACCGCATTGCACCGTTTGCATTGCGGTATACTTATTTATAGGAGGAACGACAATGAACAATTCCCGCAAGGCCGTGCGCGCCATGGTGGAGGGGGCCATTTTTGTGGCCCTGGCCGAAATCCTGGGCTACATCAAGCTCTGGCATATGCCCGAGGGCGGCTCCATCTCCCTGATGATGCTTCCCGTGATTGTCTTCGCCCTGCGCTGGGGGCTGGGGCAGGGCCTGCTGGCCGGGTTAGCCCTGGGCATCCTGGACTTTATGCTCAGCGGCGGCATCGCCATCGGCTGGCAGTCCATCCTGGGCGACTATGTCATCGCCCTGACCCTGCTGGGCCTGGCCGGAGTAGGCCGCAAAAAGGGCCTGCCCGGCATCCTGCTGGGCTCCATTCTGGCCAGCCTGGGCCGCTTTGTCTCCATCTGGATTACCGGCGCCACCCTCTGGGGCGAGTATATGTACGACATCTACGGCCTGCCCATGGACAACGAGTTTATCTACTCCTTCCTGTACAACCTGCCTGTGCTCATCTCGGGCGCGCTGGCGGTGCTCATCTGCGTGGTGCTGTATAACATCAAATCGACACGGAAATATATGCTGGGCGAGGACATCGCCTGACAAAGAAACGGAGGTCTCCTCGTGGGCAAGTTTGACGGCGTGCTGTTCTACAGCGACTATGACGATACCTTATATAATAGTGCGCACACCGTCTCCCCCGAGAACCACGCCGCCATCCGCTACTTTCAGCAAAACGGCGGGCGCTTCTCCGTGGCCACCGGTCGGGCCCACCGCACCTTCACCCCCCAGATTGAACGGGAGTCTCTCACGCTGAACGCCCCCGTGGTGCTGTCCAACGGCGCGGCCCTGTATGACTACGGGGAGGACCGCTACCTGCACCGCACCTTTCTGGATGAGGACGCCCCACAGCGCCTCACGCAGCTGTGCCGCGCCTTCCCCGACCTGGCCTTCGAGGCCTACCACGACGACGATATCTACGTCCACAACCCCAACGCCGTCACCATGAACCACCTCAAGCTGGTGGGCGGCACCCAGATTCTCTGCCCCATCGAGGAGATGCCCACCCCCTGGACCAAGGTCATCATGGAGCAGGACGAGCCCTATCTGAAGCAGGTACAGGCCCACCTGCTTCAGCACTGGGGGGAGCGCTGCGAGGTCATCTTCTCCAACCATATGCTGCTGGAGCTCACCGCCAAGGGCAGCCACAAGGGGGCCATGGTGGCCCAGGCGGCCCGACTGCTGGGCGTTTCCCGGGAAAACCTCTACTGCATGGGGGACAATCAGAACGACATCCCCATGCTGGCCCTCTCGGCCATCCCCTTCGCCCCGGCCAACTGCGCCGCCGAGGTCAAGGACTGGGGGGCCCGGATTCTGGGCGGCTGCGACGAGCACGCCGTGGCCCAGGCCATTGAAATTCTGGATTCTATTTATTAAAGGAGGCGGCCCCCATCCTGCCATGGGGGCCGCCTTTTCGCGCGCCTTTTAAATCCCGCTGAACTTCATCAGTTTATCCAGCGTCCAGCCGTGCTCCGCCATATACCCCTCCAGCCAGCCCAGCTGGGCGGCGCTGGGGCAGTTGAAGGGCATCCAGAATTGAAGCTTTCCCTCCGGCGTGTACACAAATTCCGCGTACCGCACCTGGTCCCCGTCCCGGTATGCCAGCACCTCGTGGCGGTTGAAGCCGGTGGGGCTGCGCTCCTCCCCTTCCACGGAGAGGATATAGGGCTCGTCCGCGCTCAGCTGCTGCGTAATGTCCACTTCCCCGCCCTTGATGGTCATGGTGACGCGCCGCGCCCCCGCGTCCGCCGTCCAGCCCTCCATCACAAGGCGCAGCTCTCTGTCATTGTAGCCGCCCAGGCTTTTCCACGTCCCTGGGGCGTAATTCTCATAGCAGTAGGTCCGCCACCAGATGGGGTCCAGCTCGGCCCGGTTTCCATAGATCAGCCTGCCCTCCAAATCCCCCTCCTGGGCGTGTGCGTCGTGCATGAGAATCCAGGCGGCAATCCGGTCCCCGCAGCCGCCCACCACGTACTTCAGGCAGTCGTACCCGCTGCTCTCCTCCTCCAGCTCCCGGACGTACACATAGGGCACCGTCTCGGAAAACTGCCCGGTGATGTCGATGGGCTCGCCGTCCTCCGTCACCTGGAGATAGTACCGGTCCTTGATTCGGAACACCCCCACGTTCTCCGGCGCGTCAAAGGCGATGCACCCGTCCTCCCTCACCTCCGCCATGGCCAGCAGCGCCACGGGCTGCCGCGCCGCCACCTCCGCCGCCACCGTGACGGTGAGGGCCGCTGCAGCAGCCGCCGCCAAAACGGCGCTGCGCAGCAGCTTTCCCCGTTTTCTCCCCGGCGCTTTCTCCCCTTGCGCCCGCTCGGTCCACCGCCGGGCCAGCTGCGCCCGCAGCGCGTCCTCCCGGGCCTGGTCCGGCTGTACCTGCCGAAGGGCCTGCTCAAACATTCTGCGATAGTCCTGTTCCATGCCCCGACTCCTCCAATCGTTTTTTCAGCTGCACCTTCGCCCGGTACAGCCGGGCGGAAATAATCTGCGGCGTGGTATGGTACTGCCGGGCCAGCTCCGACGCCGAAAAGCCCTCGTAATACCGCAGGTGAATCAGCGCCCGCTGACCCGGGGGCAGCGTCCCCAGCGCCTCCCACAGCCAGCCCTCCTCCGGCCGGTCGAAGCAGAGGTTCTCCAGCGCCCCCTCCTCCAGCTGCGCCCGGCGCCGCCGCCAGGGCGCGCGCAGCAGGCTGGCGCACTCGTTCACCGTCACCCGGGCCAGCCAGGGCTTTTCCTTTCCCGCCGCGGGGGGCCGTTCCAGCAGCTTGAGAAAGGCCGTCTGGCACACGTCCTCCGCGTCCTGGGGGGAGCGGGTATAGCTCAGCGCCAGCGCGTACACCATAGAGCGGTACTGGTCGAATACCGCCAGAAATTCCTCCTGCTTCACCCCGTTCCCTCCTTTCTAATTTATTCTTCGACAGTAAGACGCTCCGGCCCCGCCCAATCTGACGGCTTTTGCGAGCTCTTTCAAAAATTCTTAATAATCCGTTCGCTTATCTTTCCCCCTTTCCGGCCGACACATTGCTTTGGGAGCCGGAGTTCGGCCCAAACTAAGAGAATAGGAGCGAAAAAACCATGAAATTGTTCAAACGCGTTGCCCTTTTGGCGCTGAGCCTGGCGCTGGTCCTGGGCCTGGCCGGCTGCGCCGCCGGGCCGGAAATGCCCATGGAGGCCACCATCGACGGCCACACCATCACCCTGGGCAAGACCACCATGGCGGACATGGCCGACTGGGGCTACGAGGTCAATTCCGCCGGACGGCAGGACGTGGCCTATGACGGCGATAAGTACATCTATTTCCACTACAGCCTGTCCAAGGGTGCGGGCGACCAGTTCTGGGTGTCGGTGTACACCCCCTACTACGGCGGCACAAACATCAATAAGGAGGCCGGCGAGGCCGCCCAGTCGGGCATCGTCTTTGCCGTCACCCTGTCCAAGTCCGCCACCGAAAAGATTTCCGCCACCTATAACGGCGTGGACGTGAAAGACATGAGCTTTGACACCGTGAAGGAGTGGGGCTGCAAGCAGGACGAGGAGGCCTCCCGGGTCACCTACAAGCTCACCGCCGCTCAGGGCTTCATCACCTGCCGGGCGGAGGACTCCTCCAGCGAGGAGATGAACGAGCTGCGGGTGAGCATGAGTGAAAAGGCCTTCCTGGCTATGCAGAAATAAAAACAGCACGGCCCCGCCGGATTCCGGCGGGGCCGTGCTTCACTTTCCTTCCAAGAAATAGGACGCCTCCATGTCCGCCGTGGCCAGGGCGAAGGCCAGGGGGTACTGCTGAAGGGCCTGGCCCACCATCCGGCTGTCCTCCACCCCGGAAAAGCCCATGTGCCAGCGGATGGCCATGGCCTCCTCCCGGGTCAGGCGCATGAAGCCGGAGATGATGTACACGCTCTTCTCCCCGTGGCCGTAGGGCAGCTTGTCGTCATAGAAAA
>CAQCFX010000064.1 GCA_948766235.1 uncultured Oscillospiraceae bacterium
CGGTACAGCGCGGCCTCCCCCCGGCGCAGGGGCGCGTAGCCGTCCATCTGAGTAAAGGGGTGCCTGCCCTCGTCCCGGAGCTGGACGGCGGCCGCCGCCCGCTCCCGTCCGCTCCGGCCTGCTCCCCGCTTTTTCCCGCCCATCACAGGCTCAGCACCCGGCTGGCGTCCTCAAAGATTTTGGCATAGCCGGAAATGGTGGTAATGGCGGCCCGCTCCAGCTGCCGGTCGATAATCTTGTCGTACTCCACCATCACGTCCCCGGCCTTGACCATCTCCAGGGCGTAGTTCTTGTCCAGGCCGATAATCTTGCCCTTAGGCATGGCGCCGGTGCGCAGCACCTTGGCCCCCAAGGGGGTGATGAGCCTGCCGGTTCCGTGGAAATCCAGCCCCGCGGCGGCGTCCTGCATCTGGCGTATGGCCAGCAGCATGGTCAGGGTGTCCGTGCCCACCAACAGGGTGTTGAGCTGATAGGGATCAAACTCGTTCCAAAAGGCCAGCAGGTCCTTGTAGGTGACCATGCCCGCCGTCTCCACAGCGCTGACCTGGGCGGGGTTGTCGTTGCCGTCGCCGTCCAGCACCACCCGGATAGCGTCCTCCAGGTGCATCCGCCCGATCTGCGCGCCAATCTGCCGCAGGGTGACGGAGAACAGATCCAGCTTCTGAAACCGAATCGCCTCGTAGGAGGCCACCAGCATTCTCCCCCGCTTGTGCAGCTTCACCAAGCTGTCCTGGGTACGCACGGTGGTCTGGGGGATGGCCGCCCCCTCCTCCACCTGCTCGAGCTGCTTCTCCTCCTGGGGCACGGAGGTGATGGAGCGGTAGTCCATCCCCTCGATGAGGGTCTCGGTGGCGGTGATGTCGGGGAGGATGTTGGCCTCCTCCATGCCCACCTTCACCGCCCGGGCGATGTACTCGGGGAACAGCACCGCCGACTGGGTGGTGGAGAAAAACTTGTCCACCAGGTCGGACCCCGCCCCCTTCACCCGGATGTCAAAGCGTTTGAGCTGCCGCTGATAGGCGTCCAGCCCCTCCAGGGCGGTGCCCCGGTACTGCTCGCTGGGGTCCAGCTTTTCCAGCACCTGGGTAAAGGACCTGCCCGCCTCGTGGTACATCCCCTTTTCCAGCTTCACGTTGTCAAATCTCTGCGCCATCATTCGTTCCTCCTTGTTGCATTAGAAAATATCTCTCTCCACATACCTGGCGGCGCTGCCGCCGCCCTCCAAACTCATCACAAAGTACCGAATGTCGTCCATGGCGTGGTCGTGCTCCTTGTGTACCCGGTCCCGGCTGCCGCCGTCCTCCCAGCGGTACAGCCCGAACTCCCGCGCCGCCGCCCGGCACTGCTTGCAGATGACGACTTTCCCGGTCCTCAGCGCCTCCGCCGTCCGGCGGATGCCCTCCAGCACCCGGTTGTCCGCTCTGCGCACCGTCCACCCCTCCCGCCGCAGCGTCTCCATAAAGCTGGCCGCCGACGGGTCCACGATGACCGCCTCCACGGGGTTCTCCCCGGCCAGGCGCTTCAGCTCCTGTGCGTATTCTCCGTCCGTCTTCTGCCGGCCCGCCGCCCGGGCGTCGTAATAATACTCCTGGGTGCGGTACCACACCCCGTCCTTCTCCCCCCACAGCCCGAAGGACGCGGGGTTGCGGGTGCCGTAGTCGCAGGAAATCCTCCACCGTTTGAAGGGTCCCCCCGGCGCCTCGGCCAGCCCGCTCTCATCGAAAAAGTCGTACACCAGCCCCTCCGCCGCCGTCCACTCTCCCAGCACATACCGCCGGTAGAACGCGCCGTGGAACATCCGCTCATAGCGCTCCCGGGTGGCCGGGTTCAGCGCCGGGTTGTCCTCCATGGCAAAGCGCAGATAGAGGGCCCGCTTTTTCTCCGCCTCGCAGATCCACTCCCGGTAAAACCAGTGCTCCAGCCCCTCCGGGTTGCAGGAAAACCACAGCTTTCCCCCCTGGACGGAGCACCGGGCGCAGGCCTGCTCCACAAAGGAGCGGGGCATCAGCGCCGCCTCGTCCAGCAGCGCTCCGGCCAGCGTCACCCCCTGGATGGAGGCGGCGCTCCCCTCGTCCCGTCCGCCGTAGAGATAGAACCGGTTTTCCCGTCCTCCGCCCCGCAGGGTGAGCTCATTCCGGCTCACCGTCTCCTCCCAGTGAAACCCCAGGGCCTCCATCACGGGCCTTGCCTGGGCCAGCATGGTCCGGCGCACAGCGTTGATGGACGCCGCGCACAGGGCAAAGCTCTGCCGCTGAAAGCATGACATGGCCCATAGGAAGAAGGACACGCTCAGCGCGAAGGTCTTGCCGGAGCGCACCGCCCCGTCGCAGATTACCGCGTCGTACCCCTCCTCCCGCCACCACTCCAGCACTCTGCGCTGCTTAGGGGAAAACTGCGGCGTTTTCACCCCTCACCGCCCCCCGTTTTTGGGCGCAGTCCGTCCAGGAAGTCCTTCAGCTCCCCGTCCCGGCGCTGTTCCATCAGTTCCCGGAGCATGGCCAGCACCCGCACCTTGTCCACAAATTTCGCCTCAAAGGTGCCGTTGGCGTTTCGTTTCAGCTCCACCACCCCGCTCAAATCCAATCCGTCCACCTCGTCCATTTTTTCCGGCTCCAAAAATGCCAGCTTCACCACGTCGTTGTTCTTCCACCGGGCCAGCGCCTGCAAGCAGCTCACCAGCTCCGCCTCGTCCATCCGTTTCGGCGCTCTCTGCGTCCCATCCATGCCAAACCTCCTCACGCCACGCCGCCAAAACCGGCCTTTTGTTGACTGTTCCGGTGCAAGGCAAAAAAAATTTGCGGAGCAAAATCTGCTCCGCAAGTTCTGTTTCCGTGCTATCCCATTCACGCTATTCACGCTCCGATTGGACCCATTACGGGGCGGCTTCCCTCCATCTCGGGCAAAACCCGCCCCGCTTCGCGCGGCTGGGCTTTTCCCCTCGCTCCGGTCCATCCGCCCCTATGGGTCTATCGTCGCGCTATTGCGGCTGGGAGGCCTTCTCCGAATGAGCGGCAGCCATCCGAGCGCCCCGTAGCCTATGGCTGCCGCGAACTGAGGGGAAGGCCTCCCAGCGCGTCTCACATGAAACGCAGGCCGTTTCTCTGCGCTTCTCTGTTGTCACGCTGCGAAGCGGCCTAACCGCTCGGTCGCTTTCCCTCCGACTCGGACTGGTCTCCGGGCCGCTTGCGCGGCCCTCCGCTCGTCCTCGCTCCGGTCCAAGCTCCCTCGCAGGCCGTTTCTCCGCGCTTCTCATTTATGATATTCCGACCCCTCCATAATCTTAAACGCCCGGTAAATCTGCTCCAGCAGCATAATCCGGGCCAAATGGTGGGGAAAGGTCATGGGAGACATGGACAGCGTTATCCACGCCCCCGCCTTAATAGACGGGTGCAGCCCATAGGACCCTCCTATCACAAACACCAGGCGCTTGGCGGCGCTGTGGCTCCAGGTGGAGATGAGCTCGGCCAGCTCCTCGCTGGACCGCTCCCGCCCCTCGATGGCCAGGGCCGCCACGCTGGAATTGGGGGGAATTTTGGCCCGGATGGCGTCCCCCTCTTTTTCCAGGGCCACCTGAATCTCGCCCAGGGAGGGATTTTTGGGCAGCCTCTGCTCGGCCAGCTCCACAATCTCCAGCTTGCAGTACCCGCCCAGCCGCTTGACATACTCCGCCGCGGCCTCTTTATAGAACTTTTCCTTCAGCTTTCCCACGCAGATGATTGTGATATCGACCATCGTATTTTCCCCCTCCTGTCCCCCAAGGGACGCCGCTCCGCGGGGGGTTACTTTCTCTCACGCGAGAGAAAGTAACCAAAGAGCGCGCATAGGGGTTTCACCCCTATGTACCCCAATCGTGCTTGGAAAACGTCTCCAAATCTTTTCGGTGCGCAGTCTCTGGACCTGTTTTCCCCCATTTGTGCTGCCGCCCGGGCGCAGGCACTGCACGCAGGCTGTTCCCACATCCCGCACCTTCCAAGCGCCGCAGAAGTGCCCGGCGCATCATCCAAGGGCTAAACCTCGAACCATCCTGTAGATTCATTTCTCGGCGCGGAAATCAGCTCCACATCCCCGCTTCCCAGCCCCAGCGCCCCCAGGGTCCGCTCCGCGGCCGCCAGCGCGGTCCCCGGCGTGTTGTTCTCCTGGGACAGGTGGGCCAGCACCACCCTTGTCGTCCCCTGCTGTGCGGCCCACGCCGCCAGCTCAGCGCCCATCTCGTTGGACAAATGCCCCCGGCTGCCCCGGATTCGGTCCTGCAAATGGAGGGGATAGGGCCCCTTTCTCAGCATTTCCGGGTCGTAATTGAACTCGCCGATGAGGGTGTGGGCGCCCCGCACCCCCTCCCGGGCCTCCGGCGTTATCAGCCCCGTGTCGGTGCACAGCGCCATCTTCCGCCTACCGTCCGTCACCCAGTAACCCACCGGCCGGGCGCAGTCGTGGCTGGTGGCAAACGCGCCCACCTCCAGCCCCTGGACGGCAAAGCGCTGTCCCGGCTCAAACACCCGGAAGCGCTCCTCCAGCCCGCCCCACTTCCCGCACAGGGCGAAGGCGGTGCCCTCGGCGGTGTACAGCGGCGCGCCGGTCTGTCTGCACAGCACCGGCAGCGCCGCCACGTGGTCGATATGCTCGTGGGTGATCAGCACCCCCGCGATGTGCCTCAGCTCAATGCCCAGCCCCTTCAGCCCCTGGGAGATGCGCCGGGTGGAGATGCCCGCGTCAATGAGAATATGTACCCGCCCGTCGCTCACCACCGCGCAGTTTCCCGACGAGCCGCTGGCCAGCGTGGCCGCCCTCAGCATAAAAACGCCCTCTTTCGTCAAAACAAGTCCGCCGGAAAGGGTCTCGCCCTTTCCGGCGTTGATTGCCAGATTAACCTGCCGCGGAGGTGCGCTTCTGCTCCGGGTCGGGCACCTCCACCACCCGGATGTCCGCGCCGATGCCGGAGAGCTTTCCGATGATGTCCTCATACCCCCGCTCAATGTGCTTCACATTGGAGATTTCGCTGGTGCCCTGGGCGGCCAGCCCCGCGATAATCATGGCCGCTCCGGCCCGCAGGTCGCAGGCCTCCATGGGCGCGCCGGTGAGGCGCTCCACGCCCTCGATGATGGCAATTTTTCCATCCACTTGGATTTTGGCTCCCAGCCGCCGGAACTCCTCGGTGTAGCGGTAACGGTTGTCCCACACGCCCTCGGTAATCACGCTGGTCCCCCGGGCCAGGCACAGCACCGCCGCAATCTGGGGGTGCATATCGGTGGGAAAGCCGGGATAGAACATGGTCTTGATGTTGGTGCGCTGGAGGGGGCCGTGCCGCCGGACGATAAGCGCGTCGCCCTCCTCGTCCACCTCCGCCCCCATCTCCACCAGCTTGGCGGTGATGCATTCCATGTGCTTGGGGATGATGTTGCAAACCCGCACCTCGCCGCCTGCGGCGGCCATATAGGTGCCCGCCTCAATCTGGTCGGGGATGATGGAGTACTCCCCGCCCCGCAGCTTTTCCACGCCCCGAATCTTGATGACGTCGGTGCCCGCGCCGGTGATGTCGGCGCCCATGGAGTTGAGGAAGTTGGCCAGGTCCACAATATGGGGCTCCTTGGCGGTATTTTCAATAATCGTGGTGCCCTGGGCCAGCACGGCGGCCAGCATCAGGTTCATGGTGGCCCCCACGCTGGCCACGTCCAGATAGATTTGGTTGCCCTTGAGCCGGCCGTGCTCGGTGGTGGCGCACATATAGCCGTTTTTGACCTCTACGTTGGCCCCCAGGGCGGCAAAGCCCTTCAGGTGCTGGTCGATGGGGCGGCTGCCGAAGTCGCACCCGCCGGGCAGGGGCACCTCCGCCGCGCCGAACCGGCCCAGCATAGCCCCCAGCAGATAGTAGCTGGCGCGCAGCTTGCGCCCCTTGTCGTAGGGCACGCTCTGGCAGCGCACGGCGGAGCAGTCCACCTCCACGGTGGTGCGGTTGACCACCCGCACCTTGCCGCCCAGCTCTTTTAAAATGTCAAGCAGCAGGTCCACATCGCTGATTTCCGGAATATTTTCAATGCGGCAGGGCCCCTCCACCAGCAGCGCGGCGGGAATAATGCCCACGGCGGCGTTTTTCGCGCCGCTGATTTCGACTTTACCATAAAGCGGTCTCCCGCCATGAATCACATACTTTTTCAAATCAGCACCCTCTGACTCCCGGCAGCCCCGGTTTAATCGTAAAAGGGGAAGACCTTTCCCCTGTAGTATCATAAAATCACGCGCGCGTTCACCGCACGCTGTCACGCTGCGCGCCCTCCGCGACGGTCGCCTTCCCTCCGTCTCGGGCCACAAACATCCGGGGCTGCGCCCCTGCTTGGTTTGCGCCCCTCGCTCCGGTCCAGGCTCCCTGCTCCTGGGCGCTTCGCGCTTCTTTTATTATACCACTATGGATAAGTAAAGGCAACCGAAACTTTTCCAAAAATCATTTCTGCCTTCCAACCATATTCTGCCCCCTTTTCGCCCCGCTATTCTCGGGAAATCAGGAAAAAAAGCGCCGCTGTGAAAACAGTTTTCCCCGCTCCCGGACAAAATTGTGAATTTTCTGCAAAGCCTCTTGCAATGCGCGCCGTTTCGTATTATCATAGCGTTAGCACTCTTTCTTTCAGAGTGCTAAATCCTGTTTTCAAAAGTTTACTATATATAATGAGGTGCAAATTATGGCAAAGAAGCAGTTCAAAGCGGAATCCAAGCGTCTGATGGACCTGATGATTAACTCCATCTACACCCACAAGGAGATTTTCCTCCGGGAGATTATCTCCAACGCCAGCGACGCCATCGACAAGCTGGCCTACCTCTCCCTCACCGACGACACGGTGAAAACCAAGCGGTCCGACCTGCGCATCACCGTCACCCCGGACAAGGCCGCGCGCACCCTCACCGTGTCGGACAACGGCGTGGGCATGAGCGCGGACGAGCTGGAGCAAAACCTGGGCACCATCGCCAAAAGCGGCTCCCGCCAGTTCAAGGCGGACATGGAGGGGGACAAGGCGGCGGACATCATCGGCCAGTTCGGCGTGGGCTTCTACTCCGCCTTCATGGTGGCCGACCACATCACCGTGGTGACCAAAAAGTTCGGCGAGGACCAGGCCCACCGCTGGGAGAGCGACGGGG
>CAQCFX010000065.1:0-254 GCA_948766235.1 uncultured Oscillospiraceae bacterium
GTGAAGGAGTGCGGCGGCTGTCCGGTGGGGCTGGCGTGGTTCTCCCCGGACTGCAAGCACTTCTCCAAGGCGAAGGGTGCAGCCCTGGTAGACCGGAATATCCGGGGGCTGGCGTGGATTGTCCTGCGCTGGGCCGGGACCGTCCGCCCCCGCGTGATTATCCTGGAAAACGTGGAGGAGTTCCAGACCTGGGGGCCGGTCCGGCGGGGGAAGCCGGTCAAGAAAAAGGCGGGGCAGACCTTTAAGAAGTTCAT
>CAQCFX010000065.1:264-6613 GCA_948766235.1 uncultured Oscillospiraceae bacterium
CTCAGCTGGAGGGCCTGGGGTACGCCGTGGAATACCGGGAGCTTGTAGCGGCGGACTACGGAGCGCCTACAACACGAAAGCGCTTTGTCCTGGTGGCAAGGTGCGATGGGAAGAGCGTCGTATGGCCGGAGAGGACCCACGATAAGGAGGGGGCCAACGGCCTGCCGAAGTGGAGAGCGGCGGCGGAGGTTATCGACTGGGCCCAGCCGTGCTACTCCATATTCGCCACAAAGGAGGAAATCAAGAGCCGGTACGGCGTCACAGTGGTAAGGCCACTGGCTGAAAACACGATGCGCCGCGTGATTCGCGGGGTGGAAAAGTTCGTGATAAAGGCAAAGACGCCATACATCGTACCGTGGACTGTGACCAACACCTGCAACTCGGTGGGGAGCCAGGTAACGGACCTGGTGCATACCGTCACCACGGCGGGGAACCAACTGCTGTTATGTCCGACGTTGACTGCAATAGGCCAGACTGGCGGCGGAGATCGGGGAAGAGACATTCGGGAACCGACACATACGACGGTATCAAAGGCGGAGGAATGTTTGGTTGGAGCAGTACTGATTCAGTATCACACGGAGCAGAGCGAGAACGTGCGGGGGCAGAGCGTCGCAGAGACATTGCGGACCGTGGACGCCTCCAACCGATACGGGCTCGTGTCCGCGTGCCTGTCAAAATTTTATGGCGGAGTAGTTGGTGCGGAAGTGCAGGCCCCGATGCCGACAGTAACGGCGATAGACCACAATGCGCTGATTGCTGCAAACCTGGTGGAGTATTACGGGAACGGGAACCCGTTGAATGTTTCGGAACCGATGCGGACTGTAACCTCCCATGACCGGGAAGCCCTGACGCTGACGCATATATGCGAGTTCAAGGGGCAGGACATCGGCCAGGAGCAGAGAAAGCCCCTGCGGACCATTACGGCCAGTGCCGGAGAGTTTGCGGAAATCCGCACGGAAGTGCGGACCTACGGGCCGGGGGCGGATATGCGCCACTGGCCGGAGATACGGACACTGCTGAACCGCTTTTGCGGGTATGACCTGAAAGACAACGAGGCGCTGACGCTGAGCATAGACGGGACAGCCTATTTCGTTGCGGACATCGGCCTGCGGATGCTGACGCCCAGGGAGCTTTACAACGCTATGGGGTTTCCTCCTGACTACATCATAGACCGGGACTATACGGGCCGGGCATACGGGAAAAGCAAGCAGGTGGCGCGCTGCGGGAACGCGGTATGTCCGCCTATGGCAGAGGCCGTCGTGCGGGCCAACCTCCCGGAGTGGTGCGGGAAGAAGCTGCGGACGATGGAAGAGCTGGAAAGAGCGGTGTCGGCGTGACAAGTGTTGTATTTTTGTGGGAAGAGCCGGATGGGAAACGGTGCTGGGAGGCCGTGAAAGAAGAGCAGTATACCGGGTTCCTGGTGCAGCTTTTGAACAGAGGCGTACACCCGGCAACGGTCATGGTAGCTTACGCCCCGATACTCTTCCGTTGGGTGTGGAAAAAATTCCACAAGGGGCTTTCTGACGTGTATTTTCAAAAAATCAATGAGGAAATATACGGGACCGAGCCAGCGCCGGAGAACGCACACAAGCCCGTCGATGTTCCGGTAGAGCAGAAGCCGGAAACAAAATTCGGATGGATTGCGCCGGATGGGCGATTCTTTGGGTGCGGATACGGAGGCCATACCAGCGAGGCCAGGCGGATTGTCGGAGAGATTCGGGACATACGCGACCCGGAGCGCCACCTTGAAAATCTTGGGTGGGCAAAGGTATTCAAAGGTCTGGAGGCAAGAGAGCGATACAGCGTCGGCATGGGAGAAGGGAAAAAGCTGACGGATGCCCAGTTGGTAGAGCTTCAAAGGATGGGCCTTGACAATGCGCACGGGGTATCGCTGTTGCTATGAAGAAGAAAAGAAGCAAGCCGCCCGCCAATGCCACGGCCTGGTGCGCCCTGCATGAACGGCTGATGAACGACGTTTACATACGGCGGCGGGGGTGCGTGATGCGGCGGTGCAAGCACCTACACTGGCTGAACGGCGAGGGACGGAAACATGATGGATACCCGGTAAACGGGTCCAAATAAATGAGAAGTGAGGAAAAGAACATGGTAGACATCAAAGGGTTGGACAAGGCGCGGGTCCTGAAAGCGCTGTATGACCACAGCCACGTCCAGGGGAGCGGATTCTTGCAGGCCGTCCCCGATGGGGTGGTAACGGCGGAGCATTGCGCCGAGCTGCTGGAGAAGCACAACTATTTCGACTACCTGCACGGGCGGGTGCTGAAAGTGGACCTGTCCGGGGACGAGTTCGACGAGCGCCTGTATGACCGGGACTGCGGCGAGGGTGCCGCACAGCGGGCCGTCGATTCCATCCGGGACGAGACGGAGGACGGCGAGAACGCCGCCGGAAACGCGGAGAGCGAGAAGAAGGAGCCGTCTTTGGAAGAGCAGGCGGAAATGACGAAGGAAGCCGTTGACAAAATCCTGAACATCTTGAAGGAGCTTCCGCCCGCCAGTTTTGCCGTCGCCTGCATGACGCTGAAAATGGTGCTGGGGCCGGGGCCGATGGGCGGAATGTCCGCGCTGCTGATGATGGGCGGGCCGTCCGCGCCGTCGCCGTTCAGGACCACGGAAAAGCCGTTCGGCTGGCCGACCGGGATGGGGCCGCGCGGGCGGTTCGGATAAAAGAAAACGCCCTGCGCAAGCCTCCTACAGCTTGCGCAGGGCGGACGCCCCGGAGGGCGACAATCAAGTACACAACATATTGTACCACACTCCGGGGACACATACAAGAGGGAAACCATGCGCGGCGGCGCATTTCGGGCTTGTATGGGATAGTAACTTAACGACCACGGGGGAGGTGCTATCGGTATGCGTACCGTGTACCGGGAGAAGAAGTATACCTGCGGGGAATACCTGGACGTGTTCATCTACCCCGTCTTTGAGACAGGGAAGCACAGGGGCGGGAAGCGAGAGAAAAGAAAGCCGTCCACGGAGGCCCAAAAGAAGCTCAACCAGAGGCACCGGGAAGAGAAGCTGGTCCGCCTCCTTCGCGCCAACTTCACACCGGAGGACCTGGAAATCCACCTGACCTACCGGGGGAAGCAGCCAGAGAGCGACGAGGAAGCCGCCCGCAATCAGCGCAACTACATCCGGCGGATTCAGCGCCTGCGGAAAAAGATGGGTCTGCCGCCCCTGAAATACATAGCCGTGACCGAGCGGGGAAAACGGGGCGGGCGCTATCACCACCACATTACCGTCAACGGCGGGGTTGATCGGGATACCCTGGAAAGTATGTGGGAATACGGCTACGCCAATTCCCGCCGCCTGCAATTCACCGAGGACGGGCTTGCCGGGCTGGGAAATTACATCGTGAAGTCTCCTGTGGGGAAAAAGGCATGGACGGCCTCTAAAAACCTGGTGGACCCGGAGCCGGTGACAAGGGACGGGCGCATATCCGGGAGAAAAGCGCGGGAGCTGGCAAAGAGCCTGGAGAGCGGGGAGAAATTCGCAAAGTTTGAGCGCCTTTATCCAGGTTATCTTTTGTCCGGGGCAGAGGCTTTTCACAACGACGTGAACGGCGGGTGCTACCTGGTGGCCCGGTTCTACCGGGAGGATGGGAAGTTTATCCGCACGAAGCAAAAACCGAAGCAGAAGAAACGGGAAGGGAGGAAACCGAAAAATGAATAGTGCGAAAGAGATGCTGAAAATGGCAAAGGCCCTGCGGGAAGCTGCGGATTCTGCGGAAAAGCTGGCGGAAGTAATGGAGAACAAGGACAGCACGGAGAAGGAAATCGAGGATGCCACCAAAGATTTTGCCTGGCAGATGGTGAAAATGCAGACCTTGTGAGAAGGGAGGAAAACAGAATGAGCATGGTAGAGCTGCCCGGCGGCGGGTGCGCCACGGAGAGCGAGGCGCTGACAGCGCTGGCGGCGGAAGCCAAAAAGCGGGGTATCAGCTATGGGAATCTGATAGCCAGCACAAGCGGCTGGGAGCAGGACGAGATCATCCGGGACTACTGCGCGTCGAAGCGGAGGAACAGGAGGAAAAAGTGATGGGCGTGGACGTGAAGGACCTGCCGCCCGCATATCAGGCCCAGGCTTTGCGGAAGTGGGCGGAGCAGGAGCGGAAAAAGAAGCGCCTGCCTCTCCCCTGCCCTGCCGACGCCGGGCCGGGGAAGCCCGCCAAGTATCACAATAAGCCCACCGAGCGGGTGACAGCCGCCGGGAACGTCCTACGGTTTGACAGCCGGAAGGAGGCGCTGCGGTATGACGAGCTGGCCGCGCTGGAGCAGGCCGGGAAAATCAGGGAGCTGCGGATGCAGGTGGACTTTACCTTGCAGGAAGCCTTCACGGACGGCGAAGGGCGGCGGGTGCGGGCCATCCGGTACAGGGCGGATTTTACCTATCGGCGGAAACCGCGCTGGCCGTTGCCGTCAATGGACCCTGGAGAATTTGCGGACAAGATGAAATGGGAATGGCCGCTGGTGGTGGAGGACGTGAAGAGCCGGGCAACCCGTACAAAAGAGTACATCATGAAGCGCAAGCTAATGAAGGAGCGTTTTAATATCGACATTCAGGAGGTGTAATGCGTGAAGATAAAGAAGGTCGGCGCTATCTGTAACGCGGGTGGGTACTACTACCTGATGGACGAGCGGGACGCCGCCGGGGAAATCGTGGGCCAATGGCTGGGGGATGGGAAATCTGCCTATCCCCTGGTGGGCCTGCCGGTCATGGACCTGGAAAACATCTGCGCAATGTTCGACATTACCGAGAAGAAGCGCGAAAAGCTGGTGATGCGCCGGGCTGATGTGCCGGATTCGATGGACTGGGGGGACACGGCACCGCTGGAGCGCCAGCTTGACGACCCGAAGCTGTGTGTGCGCTATGACGGAAGGGACCTTCTGCCGCTGGAAACGACGGCGGGCGTCACGTTCATTCAGGAAAAGTACCTTTTGCCGCTGGACGGCCTGGAGTATATGCGGCTTTACGAGCGCCGGGGCAGAAACGGGGACCTGTTCTACATTGTGGCAAAAATCGGGATGATGATTCAGGCGGTCATTATGCCTATGGATTTGCCGGACAAGGACTTCATGGAGGCGCTGAACGACCTGACAAGCCAGTGCCGCGACGCCATGCGGAAAAAGGCGCTCATTCCGAAACAGGAAAGCGTGCCGGAGCGGGAGACGGGACCGCTGTTCCAGGTGGATGAAAGCACCGGGGAAGTTGTCGGGGAAGGAGCGGGAGAATGAGAGCCTTTACCGTATATCAGCCCTACGCATACGCGATTGTGGTGGGCTTGAAAGGCTATGAAACGCGCCCCAGGCGGACCAATATCCGGGGCCGCGTCGCCGTCCACGCCGGGAAACAGAAAATGGAGCTCGCTTCTATGTCTGTGGTTCTGATTCCACGGGAGGGCCAAAAGCTGCATTATGGCGCGGTGCTGGGGACCGTGGAAATTGTAGATTGTCTCCCCGTGGAAGAGGTCATAGCCGCGCTGACGGAGCGGGAGCGGGCGCTTGGGGACTATTCGCCGGGGCGCTGGGCGTGGGTCATGAAAAATCCGGTCATGTTCGATACGCCGATTCCGGCGAAGGGAAAACAGGGCTGGTGGAACTGGGAAGGGGGAGACAAAACGTGAAAACGCTGGCCTTTATCAACCTGAAAGGCGGGGTAGGCAAGACCGTTTCGGCGGCGAATATGGCTCACATCCTGGCCGTGTACCACCACAAGAAGGTACTGCTGGTGGACGGGGACAAGCAGGGCAGCGCGTCCCGGTATTTCGGGATGTACGGGGAGCAGGCCGGGACGGCGATGCTGCTGCTGGGGCCGGGACCGGGAGCGCCCGGAATTGACCAGCTTATCTATCGGACCGGATGCAAGGGGCTGGACATCATCACGTCCAACATGGACCTGTATTCGACGGACCGGGAATTGTACGAGGATTCGGTAAACACATCCGGGGTGCTGGCGGAGGCGCTGGGTGGTGTGCAGGACGACTACGACTTCTGCATCATCGACAACGGGCCGTCGGTGGACATGGTTACGCTGAACGTGCTGGCGGCGGCGGACGACGTGCTTATCCCTATCCGCCCGGACGTGTTTTCCTTCTCCGGTCTGCTGGACCTGGTGGAACAGGTGGACAGTGTGCGGGAGGCCATCAATCCGGGGCTGACGCTACGGGGCGCGTTCTTCACACACTGGCAGAACCGGGAAACCTTCTGGCAGGCGCGCCGGTCGCTGGAGGACAGCGGGATTTGCCCCGTGTTCCAGACGGCTATCGGCTACAATCCGAAGGTGCCGGAAAGCACGCTGGAGGAAATGCCGCTGTGTGCGTTCGCGCCCCGGTCCT
>CAQCFX010000066.1:0-975 GCA_948766235.1 uncultured Oscillospiraceae bacterium
GGCAAAACCCAGGCGGGTGCAGCCCGCCGGATTTGCCCCGAGACGGAGGGAAGCCGGGGCGAACAGCGCGCCCAACGCGAGCGTGATAAGGAAGCGCTCGCTTCGCCACCAGCGGCAAATTTACAGAAACCACAGAAACGAGAGAGAAACCTATGGAGATTCTATCCCCAGCCGGGAGCCCGGAGGCTATGCGCGCGGCGGTATGCGCCGGGGCGGACGCGGTCTATCTGGGCTTCGGACAGTTTAACGCCCGCCGGGGGGCGAAAAATTTTACCCGGGACGAGTTCGCCTCGGCGGTGTCCTACTGCCACCTTCGCGGGGTGAAGGTATACCTCACGCTGAATACGCTGTGCTCCGACCGGGAGATGGTTTCGGCGGTGGACTGCGCCGTCCAGGCGTCCAGGCTGGGGGCGGACGCGGTGCTGGTGCAGGATATGGGGCTGGTGCGCGCGCTGCGGCAGGCGGCGCCCGACCTGCCCCTTCACGCCTCCACCCAGATGACGCTGCACAGCCTGGACGGGGTGCGCGAGGCGGCGGAGCTGGGCATCACCCGGGCGGTGCTGGCCCGGGAGCTGTCCCGGCAGGACATCGAGTATATCTGCCAGCGCTCCCCCATTGAGATTGAAGTGTTTGTCCACGGGGCGCTGTGTATGTGCTATTCGGGGCAGTGCTTCATGTCGTCCGTCATCGGCGGGCGCAGCGGGAACCGGGGAATGTGCGCCCAGCCCTGCCGCCTGCCCTACGGCTGGGGGGACGAGCTGGTGAACGGCTATCCCCTGTCTTTGAAGGATATGTCGCTGGCGGGCCATTTGAAGGAGCTTCAGGATATGGGGGTGGCCAGCGCCAAGATTGAGGGGCGCATGAAGCGGCCGGAGTACGTCTATATTGTCACAAAGGTTTACGCCGACGCGCTGCGGGAGGGGCGCGAGCCCACCCGGGAGGAGCTGGACAGCCTGGAGCAGGCCTTTTCCCGCC
>CAQCFX010000066.1:987-1237 GCA_948766235.1 uncultured Oscillospiraceae bacterium
GCTTTACCGACGGGTATTATACCGGGCGCAAGGGGCCGGATATGTTCGGCGTGCGGGAGGAGTCCAAGCCCCCCCGGGAGCTGTTCAGCAAGGCCAAGGCCGCCTATGAGCGGGGCGAGGGCCGCAAGACGCCGGTGAAGCTTTACGCCATGGTGCGCGCCGGGGAGCCCATTCAGGTGGGCGTGGAGGACCAGGAGGGCCGGGTGGTCACCGCCGCGGGAAGCGTGCCGGAGGCGGCCCGAGATCGGAA
>CAQCFX010000066.1:1247-6502 GCA_948766235.1 uncultured Oscillospiraceae bacterium
GGCCCGCCGCCGGGCCGCCACCCAGGCGGAGGTGGAGGGCCAGCTGGGCAAGACCGGGGGCACCCCCTTTGAGGCGGCGGGTATACGCACGCTGGTGGAGCCCGGGCTGGCCGTACCGCTCTCAGCGGTGAACAGCCTGCGCCGCAAGGTGCTGGACGAGCTGGCCGGCCAGCGCACCGCCCTGCCCCAGCGCCGCCACAGCGAGTATAAGGCGGGCGCGGTACGAGAACTACCGGGAGGCGCCGGAGGTATATGTCTCCCTGCGCCGGGCGGAGCAGATGACCTTTGAGCTGATCAAGCAGCGCCCCGCCCTCATCACCCTGCCCGCGGAGGAGATTGCGGACCACCCGGATGAGGTGAAGGCCACCATCGGCCGGGGGGTTCCCGTGGCGGCGGTGCTGCCCCGGATCTGCTTTGACCGGGAGCTTGCCGCGCTGCGCGGGCAGCTGGAGGCCTGCAAGCAAGCGGGGGTGACGGACGCCTATGTGGGCAATCTGGGGCTGATTTCCCTGTGCCGGGAGCTGGAGATGAACCTTCGGGGGGATTTTGGGCTTCAGGTGTTCAACAGCCAGGGGGCCAAGGAGTACAAGCGCCTGGGGTTCCAGTCGCTGACGGCCTCCTTCGAGCTGAAGCTGGCCCAGATTCGGGACCTGTCCAAAGCGGTGGACATGGAGATGATTGCCTATGGCCGGCTGCCGTTGATGATTACGGAAAACTGCGCGGTGAAGAACCAGTCGGGCAAGTGCACCTGCGCCAACGTGAATCTGCTCACCGACCGGAAGGGGGTGCGCTTCCCGGTGGAGCGGGCCTACGGCTGCCGCAACGAGATTCTGAATGCCAACAAGGTGTTTTTGGCGGACAAGGCGGCGGACTGGAAGGGAGCGGGGCTGCGGGCGGTGCGCCTGCTGTTCACCACGGAAAACGGCGTGGAGTGCTCCCAGGTGCTGGAGGCGTACCGGGGGAAGGGGGCCTACCGGCCCAACAACTTCACCCGGGGGCTGTACTACCGGGATGTAGAGTAAAACAGCAGCGCGGACAAATCAAACCGATGTTTCACGTGAAACAAGTTGAAGGAGCATGACGAAATGCGTATCCTATTAGCTTCCCAATCCCCCCGGCGCCGCGAGCTGCTGGAGCGGATGGGAATCAAAAACTTTACCGTGGCCGCCCCCAACGTGGACGAGAGCGTGGAGGAGGGGCTGTCCCCGGCGGAAATGGTGGAGCAGCTCTCCCGGCGCAAGGCGGGAGCGGCGGCGGAAAAGGCCGGGCCCGGCGATTTGATTATCGCCGCGGACACGGTAGTGGCGCTGGACGGCGCGGTGCTGGGCAAGCCCCGTGACGAGGAGGACGCCTTTGCCATGCTGTCCGCCCTGTCCGGGCGGGAGCACCATGTCTATACCGGCGTCACCGTGGTTCAGGGGGAGCGGGCGGTCACGAGGCACGAGGAGACCGCCGTGGTCTTTCGGGAAATCAGCCCGGAGGAGATTCGGGGCTATATCGCCACCGGGGAGCCCATGGACAAGGCGGGAGCCTACGGCATCCAGGGCCTGGGCGCGCTGCTGGTGCGCGGCATCCGGGGGGACTACTGCAATGTGATGGGCCTGCCGGTGTTCCGGCTGGGCCGAATTTTGGCGGAGTTTGGCATCGACCTTCTGCAAAATAAGGAGTAGGCAAGGGCATGAAGCGATTTTTCCAAAACAACGGGGGGTTGCTGCTGGTGGCGGCGGTGCTGCTGGCGGCGGTGATGACCCTGGGCGCGTATATTTTGGGATACGACCCCCTGGGGGTGGCCATGGAGCTGCTGGCGACCCCCTTCCGGACGGCGTCGGCGGCGGTGACAAGCTGGACCCAGGAGCAGTATGACCGCACCTTCCGGTATGAGGAGCAGGCGGCGGAGATTGAGCGCCTGCGCCAGCGGGTGGCGGAGCTGGAGCGGGACGCCATCGCCGGACAGGACGCCGTGCGGGAAAATGAGCGCATGAAGGACCTGCTGGGCCTGCACGAGGCGCGGCCGGAGCTGCAATACCGGGACGCGGAGGTGGTCCGGCGCTCCGACTCCAACTGGTCTTCCAACCTGACCCTGGACCGGGGGACCACCGGGGGAGTGGAGGTCAACGACTGCGTGATTGACCAGTACGGCTATCTCATCGGCGTGGTCACCCAGGCGGATTTGAACTCCTGCGTGGTCACCACCATTCTGGACCCCGCTTTGGAGGTGGGGGCGCGGGTGGCGCGCACGGATGAGGACGCCATTTTGGAGGGGGACTTTGCGCTGATGCTGGACGGGCTGACCAGGCTGTCCTTTCTCCCGGAGGAGGCCAAGCTGGTCACCGGCGACCAGGTTATCACCTCGGGACTGGGGGGCGTGTACCCCTCGGGGCTGGTGGTGGGGGCCATCCGCACGCTGGACGTGGAGGAGGACGGCATCACCCGCTATGCCCGGGTGGAGCCCGCCGCCGACATCGCCGGGGTGCAGTATGTGTATGTGATAATTGACTACGGAGAGTGATCGTATGGCGGAGCTGACCCCCATGATGAAGCAGTATTGGAAGGTGAAGGAGCAGCACCCGGACTGCCTGCTGTTCTTCCGGCTGGGCGACTTTTACGAGATGTTCCACGACGACGCCAAGCTGGGCGCGGAGGAGCTGGGCCTTACCCTCACCACCCGGGATCGGGGCAAGCCGGAGGACGAGCGGGTGCCCATGTGCGGCGTACCCTACCACTCCGCCCAGAACTACATCGCCCGGCTCATCAAGCGGGGTTATAAGGTTGCTATCTGCGAGCAGATGGAGGACCCGGCTACCGCCAAAGGCTTAGTGGACCGGGACGTGATCCGCATTGTCACCCCCGGCACCGCCATGGACGACGTGATGCTGGACGAGAGCCGGAACAACTACATCTGCGCGGTCTATCAGGACGGCGCCGGGGCCGCCCTGGCCCGGTGCGACCTGTCCACCGGGCAGTTCGTCGCCGTCCCCTACCTGGGGAAGGGATTTCTGCCCCACCTGCTCAACGCGCTGGCCGCCTGCCCGCCCAGCGAGGCCATTTTGTCCGGCTGTGCCGCGGCGGACCCTGAGCTGACCACCTTTTTAAAGGAGCGGCTGGGCTGCCTGTGGGAGCGGGGGCCGGAGGCCAGCTTTGGTCCCGACCAGGCGCTGGACGCGTTGAACGCACTGGGCGTGGGGGCCGGACTTTCCGTCTCCGACGGGGACGGGGCGCGGATGTGCTGCCAGGCGGCAGGGGCGCTGGCGGCCTACCTCAAAGAGACGCAGAAGACCGATTTGAGCCACCTGAGCTGCCTGGAGATTGACGGCGGCAGGGACCAGCGCTATCTGGAGCTGGACCTCACCGCCCGGCGGACCCTGGAGCTCACCGAGACCTTCCGGGGCAAGGACAAAAAGGGCTCTCTGCTGTGGGTGCTGGACAAGACCAAAACCCCCATGGGGCACCGCATGATTCGCGCCTGGATTGAGCAGCCCCTGCGCTCCCCCGCCGCCATCGCCCGGCGGCAGGACGGCGTGGCCACCCTGGCGGGGGACGCCGTGGCCCGGGAGGAGCTTGCCCTCACGCTGCGCCAGGTGCCCGATTTGGAGCGGCTCATCGGCAAGGTGGTGTACGGCAGCGCCAACGCCCGGGACATGCTGCTGCTGGGGGAGGGGCTGGGGATGCTGCCCCAGCTGGCCCGCCAGGCCCGGGAGGCGGGGGGGCGGACGCTGGAGCCGCTGGCCCGGGGGCTGGAGGGGCTGGACGAGCTTCAGGCCCTGATTCGCGCCGCCATCCGGGAGGATGCGGACGACAACCGCCTGCCCTTCACCATCCGGGAGGGCGGCTTCATCCGCCCGGGCTACGACGCGGAGGTGGACCGGCTGCGGGACGTTCTGGACCACGGCGCCGACCTGCTGGCCGCCCTGGAGGGCCGGGAGAAGGAGCGCACCGGCATCAAGAGCCTAAAGGTGCGCTATAATAAGGTGTTCGGCTATTACATCGAGGTGTCCAAGAGCTACTACGACCTGGTGCCGGAGGACTACATCCGCAAGCAGACCCTGGTGAACTGCGAGCGGTTCTTCACCCAGGAGCTCAAGGACCTGGAAAACGAGATTCTCTCCGCCCAGAGCCGGGTCACCGCCCTGGAATACCAGCTGTTCTGCAAGCTGCGGGACGAGGCGGCGGGGCAGGTGCGCCCGGTGCAGGAGGCCGCCGCCTGCGCGGCGCAGCTGGACGTGCTGTGCTCCTTTGCCGCGGTGGCGGTGCAGGGGGGCTACTGCCGCCCGGAGGTGGACGACAGCGGCGTCATCGACATCCGGGAGGGCCGCCATCCGGTGGTGGAGCGGATGCTGAAGGACGCTTTGTTTGTGCCCAACGACACCCACATGGACGGGGGCGCGGACCGGCTGGCCATCATCACGGGCCCCAACATGGCGGGCAAGTCCACCTATATGCGCCAGGTGGCCCTGATTGTGCTCATGGCCCAGATGGGCTCCTTCGTTCCGGCCAGGTCCGCCCGCATCGGGGTGGTGGACCGGGTGTTCACCCGCATCGGCGCGTCGGACGATTTGGCGGCGGGCCAGTCCACCTTTATGGTGGAGATGACCGAGGTGGCCCAGATGCTGAAAAACGCCACCCCCCGCTCCCTGCTGATTTTGGACGAGATTGGCCGGGGCACGTCCACCTACGACGGGATGTCCATCGCCCGGGCGGTGCTGGAGCACTGCGCGGACAAGCGCCGCCTGGGGGCAAAGACCCTGTTCGCCACCCACTACCACGAGCTGACCGAGGTGGAGCACACCATTGAAGGGGTGAAAAACTACCACATCGCCGCGAAAAAGCGGGGGGACGGCATTGTGTTTCTGCGCAAGATTGTCCCCGGCGGGGCGGACCAGAGCTACGGCGTGGAGGTGGCCCGGCTGGCGGGGGTGCCGGCGCGGGTGGTGGACCGGGCGGGGGAGATTCTGGCCCAGCTGGAGGAGCAGGGCGCGGCAGCCCCCGGACTGGGGGCCGCCCCGGAGGCGGGGGACGGCCAGGTGTCCCTGGGGGACATGGCGGGGGCGGCGGTGCTGGACGAGCTGCGCCGGATAAGCCCCGAGACGCTCACCCCCATCGAGGCGCTGAACGTGCTGTACCAGCTCAAGCAGCAGCTATAAGGAAAGGCCCCGGCGCAGCGCCGGGGAAAATACATCCAGGAAATCAATGGAGGGGGGAGCCGGAACGCGGCTCCCCCTTTATGTTGTGGAAGGGGAAAAATAAGCGGGCGACTG
>CAQCFX010000067.1 GCA_948766235.1 uncultured Oscillospiraceae bacterium
CGGCTTCCCTCCGACTCGGGGCAAATCCAGCAGGCCCCGGCCTGCTTGGGTTTTGCCCCTCGCTCCGGTCCATCCGCCCCTATGGGTCTACCCTCGCGCTCATACCCTCATAAACCCCTTTCCAAATATCTCGCTGGAGTTGGTCACCAGGATGAAGGCGTGGGGGTCCGCCGTCTTCAGATACAGCCGCAGCGCCACCGCCTGGGACCGGGACAGGGCGGTGAGCACAATCCACTTGGGCTCGTGGGAATAGGCCCCCTCCGCCTGCCAGTAGGTGGCCGAGCGGTTCAGGGACTGGGTGATGAAGCCGCACACCTCCTGTGGACAGGAGGTGACGGCGATAAAGCTCTTGCGCCGGTTCAGCGACTCAATCACCGAGTCCACCACCACCGACTTGAGCACCAGGCCCAGCACCGAGTACAGCCCCGCCTCGGCGCCCACAAAGTACAGGGTGGAGGCGGCGATGAGCACATCCACATAGAGCAGGGCCATGCCGATGTCCATGCTGGTGAACCGCTTGAGAATCATGGCCAGGATGTCGGTGCCGCCGGTGGAGCTCTGCATATTGAACAGGATGGCCGCCCCCAGGGAGGGCAGGATGACGGCAAAAAACAGCTCCAGCATCTTCTGGTCGGTGAGGGGCGCGGCCAGGGGCCACAGCCACTCAAAGCCGGACAGCATGGCGGAAAACAGAACGGAGCAGTACACGGTGCGCACCCCGAAGTTTCTGTCCAGCGCCACAAAGCCCAGCACCAAAAAGGCCAGGTTGATGGTGGATGCAAAGGTGGAGGCGCTCACCGCCGGAACAATGGCGTTGAGGATGACGGCCAGGCCGGTGACGCCGCCGGTGTTGAAGTGGTTGGGAAATTTGAAAAAGTATACGCCCGCGGCCACCAAAAAGGTGCCCAGGGTGAGCATGAAATACTCGCGCACAGTCTCTTTGAAGCGCTGCATGGCAAAACCTTCTCTTTTCATTTTTAAATCTGCGCCGGCTGCAACGACGCTGTCACGCTGCGAAACGGTCAGGACAACTCGGTCGCTTTCGCTGCGACTCGGACAAAATACAGATTTGCTCCGCAAATCTTGGTTTTTTGTCCTCGCTCCGCTCCAAGCTCCCTCGCTGACCGTTTCCCCGCGCTTCCCGTCAGCCGGCCCTCATTGTAGCAGAAAACATTGGAAAGAGCAAGGGGGTTTTATGGGAAAAACAGTGGAAAAGCACCGGCTTTTTTGGTAGAATGGGGACATACAGAAGGGAGTGGCAGACCATGCGGGAATTGGAGGAGCGCATCCGCCGGGACGGCATTGTGGAAAACGGGGACGTGCTGAAGGTGGACAGCTTTTTGAACCACCAGATGGACGTGGAGCTGTTCGCCGCCATGGGCAGAGAGTGGGCGCGGCTGTTCGCGGGAGAGGGCGTCAACAAGATTTTGACCATCGAGGCCTCCGGCATCGGCATCGCCTGCATTGCCGCCCAGCAATTCGGCGTGCCGGTGGTGTTCGCCAAAAAGAGCCGCACCAAAAACATCGCCGGGGACGTGTACCGCGTGCAGGTCCCCTCCTTCACCCACGGCGGGATGAGCGACGTTATCGTGTCCAAACGGTTCCTGGGTCCCGGCGACCGGCTGCTGCTCATCGACGACTTTCTGGCCAACGGCGCGGCGCTGGAGGGGCTTTTGGACCTGGCGGAGCAGGCCGGGGCGGCGGTGGCCGGGGCGGGCATCGCCGTGGAGAAGGCCTTTCAGCCCGGCGGGGCGCGGATACGCGCCCGGGGCGTGCGGGTGGAGTCCCTGGCCCGAATCAAGTCCATGGGGTCGGGACATATCGAGTTTTGCTGAGGAAATCCACCGGCCCCCATGGAACAGCTGCCGCGTTACCCTCAGCCGACCTTTCAGCCGCCTGCGCTTTACCGACAGCCCCGCCGCACCCGCGGCGGGGGCTTTGCCTTTGCGTAAAAGAAAAACGGAGCCTTTCGGCTCCGCGTTTCTTTAAAGGATGGAGGATAGAATGAAAAAGAAAGGATATCTCTTGCAAGATTTAAGATACCGCAGAACCATTACGAAAGTTCAGCGCTTTATGTTACAAAAGTATTAAATCTTCCGCAGCTTTTGAAAAAATTCCTCCAGCAGCCTCCGGCACTCCTCCTCCAGCAGCCCGCCGTAAATTCGGGGGTGGTGGTTAAAGGGCTCGCAGAACAGGTTCAGCACCGACCCGCAGCACCCGGACTTGGCCTCCCGCGCCCCGAAGTACACTGTGGCGATGCGGGCATTGATGACGGCCCCGGCGCACATGGGGCACGGCTCCAGCGTGACGTACAGGGTGCAGCCCGTCAGCCGCCAGGACCCCACCGCGGCGCAGGCACGCTCAATGGCCTCAATTTCGGCGTGGGCGGTGGCGCGATGGTCGGCCTCCCGGCGGTTGCGGCCCCGGCCGATGATTTGCCCGTCCGGGGAGACCACCACGCAGCCCACAGGGATATCCCCGTCCGGGACACAGGCGCGGGCAAGCTCCAAGGCCTCGCGCATATAATCTTCATGGGTCATGGACACACCTCCTGCAATGTTTCACGTGAAACTCGTCGTCGCAAGCTGCGTATCATTCGCTTCCCCGCAAGCGGGAAAGCTCATTCACTCCGCTGCTCCTCCTTTCCCCACGCGACCCGCTTCGCTGGGCTCGCGCGGGGGCCCCGTTTTGCAAGCTGCGTATCATTCGCTTCCCCGCAAGCGGGTTCGCGGAAGCCCTGGGGGCCCTCCCCTGAACGCAGAGGCAGTCATCCGAGCGTCCCGTAGCCTATGGCTGCCTCGCAGAGAGGGGGAGGGCTCCCAGGGCGTTTCACGTGAAACATAAAAATGGACTCCCCCGCCTGGGGGAGTCCATTTTATCACAGGGCAAAAGAAAAGTCATCTATTACGGGCAAAAACTTGAGCTTCTTGTTCGCCCTTTTCGCACCAAGGCTGCCAAACAATCTTGACATCCTCCCAATCATTTTCTTTGGAGAGAAGGGATTCATCGAGATTGTCACCGTACGGCACCTCATACGCCACACCATCGTAGACGAAGTGAGTTACGCAGTAGTTATACCCATACGCGCTGTATCCGCCTTGGTTGGGGAGCTCCTGCCAGAGACACCAGCCGAAATTCTCCCAGGTGCCGCCGAGAATGAGCGAACTCCTCAAGCCGGTTTCCGGGTCAGTGTATTCAACGATATAGGGTGTTTCCACGTCGATGCGGTCAGTGATATCGGTGCGCTCCCCGTTGAGCACCAGCCAGAGGCGACCATCCTCCAGCACAAGGGGGTCCTCCGGGAAAGCATTCCTCAAATCGAAATAGATATGTCGGTTCGGCCCGCTCATCTCCACATCGGCCACCATGGTCCCGCCGGTGAAGAGCTGATAGGTCATCATGGGCAGGCCCGCCGCAACGCACAGCACCCCCACCGCTGCCAGTGCAGCCGCAATCAAAACTGTTTTCAGGTGCGGCCTGGGCTTTTTCCGCGCCGGGGCCGCCTTTGCCAGCACCCGGGCCTTCACCGCCCCGGCGTCGGCAGTCTCGCCCCCCTGGGGGAACACCTCGTTGTCCATGTACTCATCCATCAGCTCCGATATCATAAACCGCTTCATGTCCGTAGCCCTCCTGTTCTAATATGGTTTTCAGCGTCTCCCGCCCCCGGCGCAGCCAGGTCTTGGCGGTGGACAGGTTCAGCCCCATGGCCAGCGCCGCCTCCTGCACTGTCTGGCCATAGTAGTAGTGCCGCACAAACAGTTCCCGCTGGGGCCGGTCCAGCCGGGACAGCGCCTCGTTTACCATGCGGGCCGCCTCCTTTTTGTCCAGCGCCCGGTCCGGGCCGTCCGCCGCCAGCAGCAGCACGTCGTCCTCCAGGGGCAGGCTCTCCCGGTTCGCGCGCAGCAGGTTGAACGCCCGGTTCCGGGCAATGGCCCCCAGGTAGCCCTTCACCTTTCCGGGGCGCAACTTGTCCCGGTTGTCCCAGGCGGTGAGAAATACGTCCGCTGTCAGCTCCTCCGCGTCCGCGCGCCGCCCCCGGAGAATGCGGCACGCCACCGAGGACACGTAGGGGGTATAGCGGTCCATCAGCTCCTCCAGGGCGGACAGCTCCCCCCGGCGCAGAGATTTCACCAGCTGTTCCTCCGTCAAATTTCTCATCTCCTCGGAAGTCTCATATGAAGAAACGCGTTTCTATTTATCATAACACAGTTTGCGGCGGAATGGTTTCACGCCCCGATAAAATATGTTTCACGTGAAACGCCCTGGGGAGCCCTCCCCAGGGCTTCCGCGAAGACCCGCTTGCAAAAAAGGGGTCCCCGCAAAGCCGCCCCTTTGGCTTTGTGGGGAGAGGAGGAGCAGCGGAATGAGCGAGCTTTCGCCGAAGGCGGAAGCAGGGATATGGAGCTTGCGACGACGCGTTTCACGTGAAACGCCCTGGGGAGCTCTCCCTCTCGCTTCGAGGCAGCTACAGGCTACAGGGCGCTGGGTGACTGCCTCTGCGCTCAAGGGAGAGTTCCCCAGGGCGCGGCAAAGCGCCGGAAAATCAAAGGACGCGCCGGTTTCCCCCGTTTTTTCGTCTTCTTCGTAGAGAGGATATTTTCCAAAACTGTTGAAATCCCATTTCAAACAGGATATAATAATTTTCAACTGCCGCAAAGGCGGCAAGCGAATGACACGCAGCTTGCGCATAAGGGGCCCCCGCAAAGCCGCCCGTTGGCTTTGTGGGGAGAGGAGGGCCAGCGGAATGAATGAGCTTTCCCGCTTGCGGGGAAGCGAACGATACGCAGCTTGCGACGACGCGTTTCACGTGAAACATAAAGAGGGGGACTTGCCATGGGCAAAAGCATCGCCATTGTGAATCAAAAAGGCGGCGTGGGCAAAACCACGTCCTGCGTCAATCTGGCCGCCGCCCTCACAGCCCAGGGCGCGAAGGTGCTGGTGTGCGATTTCGACCCCCAGGGCAACGCCACCTCCGGCTTCGGCCTGGACAAAACCCGCTCCCCCAGCGTCTACGACGTGATTCTGGGCAGCGCCCCCATGGCCAAGGCGGCCATCTCCACCAAATGGGCCGACGTGGTCCCCGCCAACAAGGCCCTGTCCGGCGCCACCGTGGAGCTCATCTCCCTGGACCGGCGGGAGTACCGGCTCAAAGACGCCATCGACCAGGTGAAGGAAAGCTACGACTTCATCTTCATCGACTGCCCCCCCTCCCTGGAGCTGCTCACCCTGGACGGGCTGTGCGCGGCGGACACCCTGCTGGTCCCCGTCCAGTGCGAGTACTACGCCCTGGAGGGGCTGAGCGACCTGCTGTACACCGTCCGGCTGGCCAAGCAGCGGCTCAACCCCAGTCTGGAGCTGGAGGGCGTGGTGCTCACCATGTACGACGGGCGCACCAACCTGTCCCTCCAGGTGGCGGAGGAGGTCAAACGCCACTTCCCCGGCAAAGTTTACGCCTCGGTGATTCCCAGAAACGTGCGACTTTCCGAGGCGCCCAGCCATGGAGTGCCCGTGTCGGTTTACGACCCGCTGTCCCGGGGCGCGGAGGCCTATGAGGCCCTGGCCCGGGAGTTCCTGCGCAAAAATCCGCTGGCGGCCAAGGCCAACTGAACATGGGACTACTTCATAAAGACAGAAAGGAATGACGCCTGATATGCCAAAAGCCAAGGGTTTAGGCAAGGGGCTGGACGCCCTCATGGGGGACTCCACCACCCTGCAAAGCCAGGAGGCGGGGTCGGTGATGCTGCCCATCTCCCAGGTGGAGCCGGGGCTGAACCAGCCCAGAAAACGATTTGACGAGGCTGCCCTGGCCGACCTGGCCGCCTCCATCCAGGAGCACGGCATCATACAGCCCCTCACCGTCCGGCGGCTGTCCACCGGCTACTATCAGATTATCGCCGGCGAGCGCCGTTGGCGGGCCTCCAAGCTGGCCGGCCGCAAGGAGGTGCCGGTGGTCATCATCGAGGCGGACGACCGCAAGGTGATGGAGCTGGGCCTTATCGAAAACCTCCAGCGGGAGGACCTGAACCCGGTGGAGGAGGCGGAGGGCTACCTGGCCCTGCTCACCGACTACGGCCTCACCCAGGACGAGCTGGCCAAGCGAATGGGCAAGTCCCGCCCCGCCATCTCCAACGCCCTGCGCCTCACCGCCCTGCCCCCCGCCGTGCGGGAGCTGATGATTGAGGGCGTTATCACCGCCGGCCACGGCCGCGCCGTGCTTATGGTGGAGGGGGAGCAGGCCCAAATCGCCTTCGCCCAGAAAATCGCCGACGAGGGGTGGAGCGTC
>CAQCFX010000068.1 GCA_948766235.1 uncultured Oscillospiraceae bacterium
ACAGGCCCGTTGCACCCCTTTTCTTTCAGGCCCTTCAAGCAGGCCAGCACGCCGTAGCAGATAAGCGTCTGCTCCTTGCGGATGGCGGCAAGCTCCTTGTCCTGCTTCTTCTGCCGGTCCACAAACTTGATGCACCACACCACCACCCCGCCGATGCCGCCCAGCGCGGCCAGCACCGCCGATGCCGTGATAAGAGTTTCAGCATTGATTGTCACTTCCACAACCGTTCACCTCTTGCTTCTGATGTAAGCGGGACCGCCTCCCACAATAGAAGCGGTCCCGCTGTTCCGGTTTCGGCTTCGCTGCCGCCGGGAGTGCCAGCACCTCCGCTTCATCCATGGCCTCGTCGTGGCCGATCATGGCAGTCAGGGCGCGGCCCACATCTGCCCGCTCTTTCTCCATGACTACAGCGCCGACCTGCTCCAGCGCCTCCGCCTGCGCCTTGATGATGAAGCTCTGCGCCTCGCAGATACGGCACAGCTCTTCGATAATCTGGAGGTTACTCAACGCCCCCTCCGCCCTCCTGCGCGGCGTACCCGGCGTACTCCTTCTTCACGTCCGCCTTGACCTGCTCGGCGAAAGCGTAGAACGCCTCGTATTCCTCCGGCTTGGCGTCCTTCTGACGGAGAAGGGCAATCTGCTCGTCGATGCTGTACTTGGCGTTGATGACCTTGGCAATCATCTGGTCCTGGCTGATTCTCATGTTCTTGTTTTCCATGGTATATACCTCCGAAAATTATTGTAATTTGCACCGTGGCGGGGCAATTCCGAACAGCTCCCGGAAAAGCCGGTCCATCCGCCGCGCGACCATCTTCCCGCCCCGATGAAGGGCATAGCCCTTCCACGAGCCATAGGCCATTGCGGCGTCCTGCGCTGTCATGGTCCCCGCCGTTACCATTGCGGCAAACTTTTTCAGTCTCCGCCGTTGCCTTGTGATGCTTTCCCGGCACATCTTCCGTTCGACTGCTCCCGTTTCCGTCAGCCGGTGCGTTGCTTTCAGGAAGCGGAAACCCCTCTGAATCTGCGTAATTTTTGTTTTGCGCAGATTGACCTTGATGCCGAGCGTTTTACAGAATTGAATCACATGATGCTCTCCCTCCCTCGCCTCTCTCTTGGTGCGAAATAGCATATACCCATCGTCCATATACCGCTGATACCAGCGGACGCGGAGCGTCTGCTTGATATAGTGGTCAAGGCTATTGGGGTAGCTGACCGCTGTAATCTGTGATACCTGGCTCCCCAGACCCAGGCTTTTCCCGGTGTATTTGCCGGTCTGCTTGACCCGCTGCCAGTTGGTTTGTGCCTGCGCGTAGCCAAACGGCACCACAAAATCGCCCAACAGTTGGAGGATGCGCTTGTCCCGGAACGCTTTGGAATAAATCTTGAAGCACTCGGAATGCAGGATGTTATCAAAATACCCGGAGAAATCGAATATCACGGCCCACCCTTTGTTGCTGAATCCGTTGGCGCGGTAGAATTGCTGTAGGTGCGCCGTGAGCCGGTCCATACTCCGGTCCACGCCCTTCCCCTTTAAGCAAGCGCCATTGTCATAGATTAAGCTTCTGCTCAACATGGGGACCAGGGCATTGTCGCAGGCGCTTCTTTGCACCACTCGCTCCGAATAGTGGACGCTTCGGATGTGCCGCAGTTTCCCGCGTTCTATGGTGTCGAACTCCACAAAGCCCTTTGTGATGTTTTCACCGGCCATCAGCTTTACGCGTGTTTCTTCCATGTTCCGCAGCAGGTTCATTTGGTAGCGCTGTACGCTGGACTTCCAGCATACATTTCTTTTCGACAGCCGGTTTCCCTGGTAGAGCGAGCTGTACCGGGCAATGCTTTCCAGCCGGTCACAGCCCGCATACCGCTCCAGCTTCTTCCGTTCTCTGGCGGCTTTCCGGCGCTGGTATCTGCCCTCCCGCCGCCGTTCCAAAGATGTCACAAAAATCTCTCCCCGTTTTGGGGAGCCTGTACGGTATGCCCGCCCTGCCGGGTCGCCACTCCCAGAAGGGCGGGTGCATCTTTCTGTCCAACCGCATAGCAATACCGGGCATGAAACCGATATGGACGCACAGACATACCGGCCATGCACGAAAGCGTCCGCCCGATTGCATCAGGCCCCATATTTACCCTTGCGGGATGGTCATGCGCTCCTTCCAAATAATTGATTTTGAAAATCAGGCACGGCTTTCAGCTCCCGTTACAGGGGCTTACTCGGTCTGGCCCGGCCCGCAGGGTGCGGACCGTATTGGAATCAGAGCGGCGCGTAAATGCTGGCGTGCGTCGCCACGTTGTTGTTGGCGTTGCCGTTGTTGTTGACATAGCAGACGTTAGTGGACGACTGCCGTTGAGCAGTCGCCTCCCACCAGTTGCAGCGACCACCACAGCGACGGTAATTCAGCGCATAACCAATGCTAAATTCAAGTCTCCTTGAACTTCACAACAAATTTATTGTCCGACTTTCTCCACCCTCGCAGAAGGGCCGCTTCCTTCACCAGCAGCTCCGTCACCGGCTGGAACTTGTCGGGATTGATGGACAGGGTGGTAAGCATATACTGTAGGAGCTGTAGAATCTGCTCCACCGTGATAATAGCCTGGGTCTGATAGTCCCGCCGCCGCTCCGCTTCCCGGAGGGACTGCGGGTATATCGTGTTGGCCGCTGTGATGTAGTCAAACAGCTTTATCACCTTTTCCACCATGGGAAATGTAAAGACGGGCCTCCACCGCTTGGGAACAACCTTGTCGTTCATCACAAAGCGGGTCAGCTCCGTCCGTATCAGCGTGGCCGTGTGGTAAAATTCCAGTTGGCTTTCGCTTCGTTTATTTTTAAGTACGCTCATTTACCTGCCCTTTCTCTTGTCCGGCTCCGTCCCGCCCCATATAGGGGCGGGACTTTTCCGATTAACCGATACGGAAGCAGAGCGGCGCGTAAACGCTGGTGTGCGTCGCCCAGTGGTAGTAGGCGGCGCCGCTGTAGGAGACACAGCAGACGTAAGCGGACGACTGCCGAGGAGCAGTCGCCTCCCACCAGTCGCAGCGACCACCACCGTTGCCCGCGCCCTTGATGATATGCTTTACCCCGCCGTAGAAGATGGGGTACTGGAGGTTGCAGCCACCGCCGCCGGTCCATCCTGCGTCCCCGTCGCTCCAGAAGGTATTGCCGAATACCTCCACCTCCGTAGGAAGCCACAGTTTGCCCATGTTGTTCCAGGCCCAGCCGGTGGAACTCTCCAGCGCACCGGCGGCGGAGTAGCGGCTTTCCAGCATCGCCCGCTTTTCGATGATGCAGGGCTTGAGATCGCCGGGAAGCGTGGCGATAACGCCGGTGGCCTCGTCGTTGAGGGTCTGGAAGAGCTTGGAGGCCCGCCAGGGATTCGGCTCCGCCTCGGTGCCGTTGTTGGTGTTGGTGTCGTTGAACACCTTCGTACCGGCCAGACAGTCGCGGGAGATAAAGTCGATGTGGTGGCCGATTTCGATGTCGCCGCACTTGTAATACTGGTCGATTCCGGCCACCTCCATAATGACTTCCTCGCCGCCAGTCAGGGTGATGGGCTTGTAGTCGCCAATGTGGATGCCCGTAAAATTCCCGGCCAGGATGCGGGCCTGCAACGCGGCCCAGCTCTCGGTCAGCTCCTTGCCATAGGGGACGCCGCCGGACAGGAAGGTGTTCTTGAAGAACTCCGCCGCCGCGTCGAACTCCACCCGCCGGGTGCCCTCCGCATCCGTGTCCGCCAGGATGGTGTCTTTCCCGGTGATGATTGCGGTTTTCTTGATTTCGTTGGTTTTCATGCTGTGTTCCTCCTGATAATTGATGTATTAGCGTACAGCGATATAGCTGCCGGTAAGCTTGGTTTCGACCATGCGCGTCATAGCCGCCATCGCCGCCGACACCGCCATATCGGTATAGCTCCTGCTGTCGTCCGCACCGGCGGCAATCCGCCCGTGCGCCCTGATTTCCTCGCCGCCCCATGTGGTGATAGGCTCGCCGGACGCAGTTTCCAGCGGCGCGGAAATATCGCCCGTGAGAATGGAGGCCGCGAGCCTGTCCAGCTCTTCCTTCATGCGCCCGATGGTCGCCACCCCGGCGGAATCAATGGAAACCTGGAAGCGCCCGTTGTTGGTGATGCCGATTTTGCAGTACAGCTCCAGGAGGAAGCTGACTTCCGTGACCGGCGGCACGGTAACGCCCTTCTCATCCTGCATGATGAAAAGCATTTTCGGCTCGGTTTCCGTCTCCTTGCCGGGGTCCAGCAGGGCATACACGCCCACCTGGTTCAGCTCGTATTCCTCTGTCAGCCCAGTGTTAGACACCTGCACCTGCACGGTTTTCCCGTCGGCGCTGTTTTCCTCGCCCACCAGATTCAGCCGTTGCCGCTGGTCCACAAGCCCGGTCTGCTCCGTCAGCTTGTCCACGCTGACGGTCCCGGTGCCGCCGTAGGCGCTCACCACTTTGATGTTCCGGCCAGCCATCCACTCGTTGAGCATTTCCACGCCGTCGTTTGTTACTGCGGCGTCCTGCCAATGCGCCATAGTTTTTTACCTCCTTAAACTGCGGGGATGGAAACCCCCACGCGTTGATATATGTGGAACGTCCCAGCCGGACAGGCACAATCGCCTTTCCCGATCTGTACGCTTGCACCCCCCCTTGTGCGGACGGTTACAGACACCCGTTCACAGCTTCCGTAGAATCCCGCTCGCGCCGCCGTCCGCGCTGCGCCCTGCGGCTTTTCCAGGCTCGACACCGCTACACTCGCCCCGACGTGCTGTCGCATCCCGCCGAACGCCCAACAGACGCTTATCTGTGTCCTGGCCCCCGGCTTCTCCAGCGGCGGGATTTCCGGCTTGATGTCAACCCTCCGGCACGTTCCGGTCATTGCGCCATAGGCGATGGCCTGCGCTCCAGCTCCCGGCTTTTTCAATTCCGGCGGCGTGACAGCGGTATGTATCTCGCCCCGGCTCCCTGCGAATCCGCCGCCCGCCACGGCCCACGACTTTTCCGGCATGAGGAAATACCGCACGCCGTCGTTGTGGGACCGCAGCGACTTGTAGAAATTCAGCCGCTCCAACACCCGCTTTTGCCGCGCCTTGTCGCCGGAATCGCTGGTGATGTCGATGTTCAGTCGGAAGTGATACGGCTCCCCGCCGTCGTACTCGAACCACTCTTCCACGGTGGTCAGCGGGTAAATGGCCCGTATGGCCGTCTCCACCGCCGCCTTTGTCCCCAGGGTCTTATGCACCCGCCAACTGCTCTTGACGGTCCGGCGCTTTTCCTCCAGGCTGTAGTCCGGGTCGTACCAGTCCACCTTGAAGTCCCGCGCCAGGATGTCCAGCACGGCTTCATCCAGGCCGTCGATGTTGGAAATGACGCGCACCCGGTCGATTTCCGGCAGGCGTGCCGCCAGCGCCTCGGCGTCCGCCGCCGCCAGGGCCATGATAGCCTTGTCGTGGGTGAGCGCCGGGGGCATGATAAGCAGCAGGTTTTCCTTGGTGATGCCCCTATTCATCCTCATACCCCCCGTTGATTACCTCCGGGGTCCCCTCCAGCCGGGCAAACTGCGGGGCGTCCGTCCCGCTCCCATCTTTCAGGGAGACAAAGGCCGGTTCGATAAGGTCCACCCGCTTGATTCCCGTCTCCATCAGCATAGAGATAAGCCGGGACGGGTTGATGTCCCGCCCCAGCTTGGCGCATTGCCAGGCCGTGTATTCCTCTACCTTGGCGTTCACCGCCGCCGCTAGGGCCTCGCCGCTGATTGGGCTGTCCTTCTGCGTGTAGTAGGTGAAGCGCACGCGGTAGTCCACGCCCTCCGGGTCCTCCACGGAAACAAGGTCCGTCAGGGGGCGCACGTCGTCGGCGCTGCACGCCGCCAATACCCGCTCCTTCATTTCCTCTGTGGCGGGTGTTCCGTCGTCCATCAGGACGTACAGCTTCACCACCCCCGGCGTGGGGGAGGCCGCTATCACGTCGGCAATC
>CAQCFX010000069.1:0-5658 GCA_948766235.1 uncultured Oscillospiraceae bacterium
CCGATGTCCACCACCATATGGCCGTCGGGCTGGGTGATGTCCACCCCCGCGCCGATGGCGGCGGCCAGCGGCTCCTCAATGAGGTACACCCGCCGGGCGCCGGCCTGGATGCCCGCGTCAATCACGGCGCGCTCCTCCACCTCGGTGATGCCGGAGGGCACGCAGATGACCACCCGGGGCTTGAACACCCGCACGGGGGCCACCTTGCGGATAAATTCCCGGAGCATCCGCTCGGTCATGTCGTAGTCGGAAATCACGCCGTCCCGCAAAGGACGGATGGCCACAATGTTGCCGGGGGTCTTGCCCAGCATCTGCTGGGCCTCGGTGCCCACCTTCAGCAGCTTGCCGGTGTTCCGGTCCAGCGCCACCACCGACGGCTCGCGCAGCATAATGCCCTTATCCTTAATATATACCAAAACGCTGGCAGTCCCCAAATCAATGCCGATATCTCTTGCAAACATAGCATTCACTCCTGTATCAATCATGCGCCTGGAATTCTTTCCAAACCGCGCGTAAAATAGTCATCCCCGCGCCATCAGGCGCACTGGCAGGTATCACCTTCCATGATACTAAACTATTGCCGGATTTGCAAGCTTTTTTCTCTCCGCACCCTTTAATTTTTCGTGAAGAAGCGCAACGATAGGCGCGCAGGGGAGCTTGGACCGGAGCGAGGACAAAAAGCCACGATTTGCGGAGCAAATTGGTATTTTGTCCGAGTCGAAGGGAAAGCGACCCGGCCGCGCACCCAATCGGAGCGTGACAGACCATAAGCGCGACGATAGGCGCACTTCGGCTTTGTGGGGAGAGGAGGGGCAAGGGAGCGAGCGCAGTTTTCGCCTGCGGCGAAAACTGCGTTGAGCGGACTTTGCCACAACGACACCAAGCCCCCAGCCGTCCTACATCCGCGGCTGGGGGCTCACTTCTGGTTTTGATTGTCCAAGGGCCTCTACCTTCGCTTTCTTCCGATTCCAATCGGACGTTTTGCGTTGGGGTTGCGCCTGAAACTACCTGCTCCCTGTTTCTGCAAACAATCATTGGACGCATCAGACTTCTCTGGCTTCCGTCGCTTTCATAAGCGTGTTTGGAACAAGCTGAGGCTTGGCTTCATTTTGCGTTTCCCAATCGCGAAAAGAGTTTGGTGCTGTCTTCTTAGTACATTGGACTCACCTTTTCCTTTCTGTCTGTATTGTACTATAGCACCCCGGTTTTGTCAATAGTTTTTTGTGCGTTTTTAAAAAATTTTGTGGGGAGGAGGCGGCCCTCCTCCCCTATCCCCACTCCAGCTCGCCCTCGTTTTCAATGGCCAGCCCGTACCAGCTCAGCCCCGTTCCGGCGCAGTCTCCCCAGGTGGGGCGCCGTCCGGCCACCTGGGCCCAGGTATTGTACCAGAAGACGTACGTCACATCCACATGGCTGGGCAGAATCTCCTCGATGATGAAGCGCAGCCGGTCAAACCCCTCCGGGATACCCGCCACGCCGGGGAAATAGATTTTCACGTATCCCGGCCGGCTCCCCTCCTCCGCCCGGGCGTCCACGCCGCAGCCCCGCAGGGTGTCGTTGACCGCCGCCAGGGTAAAACTGTCCCCGCCGATGCGCAGCAGCGCCGCCAGCGCCTCCCGGCGCTGCTGCGCCGTCTCGCACACCGGGCGGTAGGGCAGCAGCTGCTCAATCCGCTCCAGGCCGAAGCCCTCCGCCGTACAAAGGCTCATCTCCCGCTCGGTCTCGTTCAGTTCCTCCTCCGCCTGGTCCAGCCGCGCGCCGTAGGCCGCCAGCTCCCCCCGGTTGACGGTCCCCCGGCGCAGGTCGTACACCCCCAGCGGCCGCAGCAGCGCGGCCAGATACTCCTCAAACCTCACCGCCGTCCGCCTCCCCGCCGTTGATGATGGTCAGCCGCCCCAGCACCGGCAGCGTCATGCGGTCCAGGGGCAGGTCTTCCTCCGGCCGGGAAAAGGCGCAGTTGGCCACCCCGTCCACGGCAAACACCAGGCTGGTGAGCTGGGCCCGCAGCAGGGGCTGGCCCAGCCGCTCCCCGGTGAACCACCGGCCCAGCCGCTCCCGCGCCGCCTGGGCCACCGCGTCAAACGCCCAGCCCTCCTTGGCCCACAGCGTCAGCTCCAGCTCCGCCGTCTTCACCGCGGGGGGCAGCACCTTCACCTCGCACGCAATCTCCCGCACCGCGTCAAAGTGGGCCTGGAGCTTGTCCAGCAGCTCCTGGCCGGGCAGCCCCCCCTGGGCGGCAATCACCAGGTCCACCGTGCCCACCCCCCGGTTTTTGGGCAGCACCGTCACCGCCGCCACCTCAGGGAAGGACATGGCCGTCTGCTGGTAAAAGGCGTTGTTGGCCCCGTTGGCCAGGCGGTGGTAGGTGGCCAGCACCCGCTCGCGCAGCTCCTCGTCGCTCTCCCCGTCCTGCCCGCCGGACATGGCCTCCGGGTTGGCGCAGGCCGCGACGCCCACCGGGGGCAGGGCCATGTACACCACGGTGTTCGCCCCCACATTGCCTGCCGCCCCGACCTGGACCGCCGTCACCGGCGCGTCGCAGAACAACGCCCCAGCGGGCGCCGCCGCGTCCTCATCGGTGACAAACCGCACGCCCCCCGCGCTCATGCACACCGTTCCCGCGGGCACCTCGGTGTCCGTCTCCCTGGCCCGGTCCACGTAGAAGCGCACCACCCCCGCCGCCTTGACGGCCTGCCGCCGGACAACGCCCCGCAGCTGGGCGTGCTTGTCCAGCCACTCCCCCTGGGCCGTCTGGGGGAAGCACTGCCGGCGGGTCCACTTCCCCTGGACGTACAGGCTGTAAATCTGGGCAGCCACCGCGTAAAACCGCACCGCCAGCTCGCTGCTGCTCCCGGCGGTCTTGCCGGTCTGGGCCTGAAACTCCCCGGCCAGCCCCTGATAGATTTCTTCCAGCGTCATCATGTCTCACTCCTCCAGCTGCGCCGTCACCGACAGCGCCTCTCCCTGCCACACCAGCTCCACCGTCACCCACAGCCGGTCGCCCTCCCGGCGCACCGCCGCCCCGGTCACCGCCGTGCCGGGCAGGCCGGACAGCGCCTCGGCGGCAAACTGCCGGGCCAGCCCGTCCCAGGCCGACGGCTTCTCTCTTTGCAGCCGGTGCATCCGGCTGCCCAGCTCGGGCAGGAAGGGAAAGCTCCCCCTCCGGGCGGTGAGGCGGAACATCACCTCGCCCAGCAGCTCCTCTCCTCCCTGGACCACCGCCACGCCGCCGTTTTCGTCCGCGGCGTAGTCCCTGTTTTTCAGCAGCAGGCTCATCCTCCCACTCCCCCCAGTATTTTGATGATGAGCCGGGTGATGTAGACCTCCAGGGTCTCGCCGTTGACGTAGATTTCCCCCTCCAGCTCCACCCGCTCGCCCCGCAGCGCCGCGCTGTCCCTGCCGTCCACCTTCACCCGCTCCCCCTCCAGGGTGAGCTGTCTGGCCTGGATGTCCGCCCGGTCGGGCACGTCCCCGTCCTGCCGCTCGCCCACCACGCAGGGGATTTCCCCCTCGCCCTGGATGACCAGCACCCGCCGGCCCACCCGGGGCGTCCAGCGGTAGCCCGCCGGGGCGTACACCTCCAGCCCCCGCCGCTCGCTGTCCAGCATCACCGCCAGCTCCCCGCCGCTCATGGTGACGATACCCGTCTGGCCCTCGCCGCTGTCCGCGGGGCGCTTGTACTGTCCGCTCAGCCACATACCATTACCTCCTTTTGCCCCCTGCGGGGGCGTTACTTTCTCTTTCGCGAGAGAAAGTGACCAAAGAGCGCGCATAGGGACCGCCTCCGGTGCCGGACGGCACGTCCACCCAGGCGCAGAACATGGACCCTGCCCAGCTCCAGTATTTGCACACCTGCGGCAGCACCAATAGGGGCATTTGCGTCGAAGGCCGCGTGCGCCGGGAGGGCATCTGCCCTCCCTCGTATAGGGCTCCCCCGTAAAAAGGGGGTTCTCAGGGGGAAGCCCGACTGTGAAACCGGCCCGCCTTTGGGGCCGGTTTCACCCGGAGGGCTGCCCCCTGAGTGTGTCTTTGCCTACTTTCTGCACAAGCAGAAAGTAGACCGCCGGCGGCGCGGCGCGCTGCCTTTAAAACATCGCGTCCCGCTCCCCCAGCACCAGGGTGGTGCTCAACCCCTCGCCGCCGCAGGACACCTCACTCTGGGCCACCCGGTACAGCCCGTTGGCCCCGAAGCCGTCCAGCGCCACCTCCGCCAGCTCCCCCGGCCAGGCCAGAAACGCCCCCGGCGCGGTCAGGCGCAGGCGCACCCTGCCCCGCCGGGCGGCCCGGAGCTGATAGTCGGCGGTGTAGCGCATGGCGGTGGTGCCCGTGGTGTTGGGCACGGTAACCACCCGCCGGGCGCACCCGCCCTGGGCGATGAAGTCCGCGTCGGACACCCACTGGGTCCCCCAGGTGGTCCGCCGCCGCACCGCCACCTGGCTGAGCACTCCGTGGCGCTCCTCCCGGTACTCCCAGGCCGTCACCCGGTCCTTTTCCCCGATGCGCACAATCTTGTCGTCCCGGTGGCCGTCCAGCACCAGCCGGCCCTCCCGGTCGAACCGGGGCGCCACCCCGCCGTAGTAGCAGGCGTACCGCCGCACCACGCTCCACTCGCTCTCCCCGCTGTCCACCCGGAAGCCGCTCACCGTGGGCAGCCGAGCCCCGCCCACCGTCTCAATGCCGTAGGGGGCCACGTGGCCCTCCACAATGTCCGCCCGGGTGCACCGCTGGTACTCGGCGGGCATGGCCTCGTTGTCCAGCAGCAGCGCCGCCATCCCCCGCCCCTCCAGCTCCAGGTACAGCCCGTCCTTCCCGCACAGCACGGCGAACTCGTCCACCACCCCGGTGAACACCCGCTCCCCCTCCCACTGCGCGTAAAACCGGCAGGCGCCGGACAGCAGCTTTTCCTGTCCCCGCTGCCACAGGCACCGCAGGGAGAAGCTGTCGCAGGGGGTGTCCGTGCCGTAGCGCAGCGTCCAGCTCACCGCGGTGGGCACTTCCCATTCCTGCCCGCCGCCCTGTCTCACCCAGCAGTGAATCATTTGACTCTCACCCTCTGTCCCACGTAGATGAGGTTGGGGTTGCGGATGGCCGGGTTGAGCTGGATAAGCTTCTCCAGCCCCACGCCGTACCGCGCCGCCAGCGCCCACAGGGTGTCCCCCCGGACCACCGTGTGCCACTGCGCCCCCTGGGGGGCGTCCGCGGCCTGCCCCGTCCCCGCCGTCTCCGCCGTCCGCGCGGATAGCGTGGTGGAGGCCCCGCCGTCCACCACCTCCCAGAACTGGAAGGAATAGGCCACATAGTCCCGCCGGGGCTGCTGTCGCAGCTCCAGCGCGGCGAACCAGACCGTGGTGGTCATCCAAACCGGGTGGACCAGCACCCCCGGCGTCTCCTCATAGAACACGCTGGCCAGCTCTTTGAAGGTGTCGTAGGCCCTCTCGCCCACGAACTCCCCCTCCCCTTGCAGCACCCGCCTGGTCTGGCCCAGGCTCTGCAAATAGTGCCGCCCGAAGGGAATTTTGTGGACCGCCAGCTTCCGCTCATAGCTGATGGAGTACACCCTGGGGTTGTGGGGCCACACAAAGTCTTTAAAGCGCATGGGGGAAAGAATCATAAATCCACGCCCCTCTCTCCTAAAATATGCTCATACCCCCGTCATAC
>CAQCFX010000069.1:5671-5884 GCA_948766235.1 uncultured Oscillospiraceae bacterium
CCGCCCGGTCCAGCTCCTCCGCCGTAAGGGCCGCGCCCCCCTCCTTCTCCCGGACCCGGACCATTCGCTCCACCGGCTGCGCCTCCAGCGCGGGCGCCGCCCAGGCCGCCCGGGCCGTCTGCCGGTAGAGTGCCTCCAGCCCCTCTGCCGCCGTCCGCTCTCTCCCCGTGTCCCGCCCTTCTCCCTGTCCCTGCCGGCGGGGCGCGGCGGCAG
>CAQCFX010000070.1 GCA_948766235.1 uncultured Oscillospiraceae bacterium
TCATGACAATGGGCGCTACCACAAAGAGGGCCATCCACACCACATAGGGGACGGCCAGCCGGGAGAGCTTATTCTTCATCCCCGCTCTCCTCCTCATCCAGCGCGAGGCTGGCGTCGTCCATCTCCTCGTACTCCTCGGAGTAGGAGGAGTAGTCCCCGAACAGGCCGGAGTACTGGCTCTTCTTCATGACATGGATGCCGTCGGGGTCGATCTTGATGCCGATGCGGCTGTCCACCGGGCAGTAGTCGGTGGTCTGGATCAGCCATTTGAAACCGTAGAAATCCACGATGGTGTCGTAGTGGACGCCCTTGAAGGTGACGGAGGTGACGGTGCCCCGCAGCTGCCCGGCCTCCTTGGGCACGATGTCGATGTCCTCGGGCCGGATGACCACGTCCACCGCTTCATTGGGCGCGAAGCCCCCGTCCAGGCATGGGAACTGGCGGCCGTACATCTGGACCAGCTGATCCTGGACCATGACGCCGTCAATGATGTTGGACTCGCCGATGAAGTCGGCCACAAAGGCGTTTTTCGGCTCGTTGTAAATGTCCTCGGGGGTGCCGATCTGCTGGATGCGCCCGCCGTCCATCACCACCACGGTGTCGGACATGGCCAGGGCCTCCTCCTGGTCGTGGGTCACATAGATGAAGGTAATCTCCATCTCCTGCTGAATGCGCTTGAGCTCAATCTGCATATCCTTGCGCAGGCGCATATCCAGCGCCCCCAGCGGCTCGTCCAGCAGCAGCACCCGGGGCCGGTTCACCAGCGCCCGGGCAATGGCCACCCGCTGCTGCTGCCCGCCCGACAGGGCGGACACCGGGCGCTTGTCAAAGCCCTTCAGGTTCACCGTCTCCAGCATCTCCATCACCCGCTGGTGAATCTCCCGCTCGGGCAGCCGGACCTTCCGGCCCCCCCCGTCCGCCTTGGGAATGCGCAGGCCGAAGGCCACGTTCTCAAACACGTTCAGGTGGGGAAACAGGGCGTAGCGCTGGAACACCGTATTCACCGCCCGCTGGTGGGGCGGGACGTCATTGATTCTCCCGCCGTCAAATAAAACGTCCCCGGCGGTTGGCGACAAAAACCCGCCTATGATACGAAGCGTGGTTGTTTTGCCGCACCCGCTGGGGCCCAGCAGTGTGAGGAATTCCTTATCGTTGATATACAGATTGATGTGGTCGAGCACGACCTCGTCGCCGTAGGACATCACGCAGTCTCGCAGGCGGATCAGCTCCTTGGACATTTATCCTCCCCCATTTCTAATGATGAGTGTTTTGTCAGCTCCCTCTTTTTATTCCCTGAAATGAGCTTAGCGTTGTCACGCTCGCGCTTCTCAGGTTTTCACGGATAGCGAGATACATCATAGCGGTTTGTCCCCCTTTTGTCAATCACTTTGGGGGAATTTCGCTGGTATTTTGTCGCAAACTCTTTCCGCCGCTTTCCCACGGGTTGACGGCGGCAGAAAATCCCGCTAAACTGAGAGAAACATTGATGAAAAGGGGAGACGCTCCATGCTGAAACGGCTGCGGCTGAAAATCATTCTGGTGCTGATGCTGCTCATGTCCGGGGTGCTGCTGGCGGTGCTGGCGGCGCAGACCGCCTCCAACCTGCGGCAGTACCGCGCGGCCACGGACCAGGTGCTCTACGCCGCGCTTCAGCGCAGCCGCGCCGCCCTGGACCCCTGGAGCGCCGCCTGGGACGGCGATTTGGACCGGGACCGGGAGCTGTACACCGCCATACCCGCCTTCTGCGCCGTGGTGGACGGGGAGGGGCAGATTCTCCTGGCCCTGTCCTACAACGCCGCGGTGGACCAGGCCGATGTAACGCGGGCGGTGTCCGCCGCCCGCTCCACCGGGAAGCCCTTCGGCCGCCTGCCGGAGCTGGGGCTGCGCTACCGCGTGGAGCAGACCGGGCGGCTCACCCAGATTGCCTTCGCCGATTTGAGCTGGGAGCAGGCGGCGGCCCGCCAGCAGGTGTTGAGCGCCGGACTGATATTTGCCGTGGCGGCGGCGTGCTTTTTCGCGGTAAGCTGGTTTTTGTCCCGGTGGCTGGTGCGGCCGGTGGAGGAGAGCTGGCAGCGGCAGCAGCAGTTCGTGGCCGACGCCTCCCACGAGCTGAAAACGCCCCTCACCGTGCTGCTGGCCGACGCGGACATTTTACTGGCCCACCAGGACGAGACCGTGGGCAGCCAGCGCAAATGGGTGGAGTATATCCAGGAGGAGGGTCTGCGCATGAAGGGCCTGGTGCAGGACCTGCTGTTTCTCGCCCGGGGGGACGCCCAGGGCTGGTCGCCTCCCCGGCAGGACGCGCTCAGCCTGTCCGACCTGTGCCAGGGCTGCGCGCTGTCCTTTGAGCCGGTGGCCTTTGAGCGGGGCCTGACGCTCAGCAGCGCCGTGTCCTCCGGCGTCACCGTGACGGGCAGCGAGGACGAGCTGCGCCGGCTGTGCGCCATCCTGCTGGACAACGCCTGCAAATACTGCGACCCGGGCGGGACGGTGACCCTCACCCTGGAAAAGGGGGAGCGGGCCGTCCTCTCCGTCCACAACACCGGCCAGCCCATCCCCGCCCAGGCCCAGCCCCACCTGTTTGAGCGCTTCTACCGGGCGGACGCCGCCCGCAGCCGCAGCCAGGGAGGCTACGGCCTGGGTCTGGCCATCGCCGCGGCCATCACCCAGGGCCACCGGGGGAAAATCGACCTGCACAGCGCCCCGGGGGAGGGCACGGCTTTTACCGTCACCCTGCCGCTGTCCAAAAAGGGGACTTGACAGTCCCCTTTTTGCGTGCTATATTATTTGAAGTTCAAATAATTAAATATTCAAATTATCAGAACCTCAAAAGGAATGAAGCCTATGACGCCGGAGCAGCGCAGCAGCCTTAACCACTTTTTTGTCCATGTATTCAACCGCATCCTGGCCTGTGAGGAGCAGGCCCTCAGCCGGGTGGGCGCCAGCGACCTGTCGGTCAAGGAGCTGCACGTGCTGGAGGCGGTGAGCGACCTGGCCGCGGAACATCGCAACACCATGACCCAGATTGCCGACACCCTGTCCATCCGGGTCAGCTCGCTGACCACCGCGGTAAACACCCTGGTGCGCAAGGGCTATTTGGAGCGGGGCGGCGAACCGGGGGACCGCCGGGTAATTCGCGTGCGCCTCACCCCCAAGGGGGAGGAGGCCAACCACCTCCACGCCCAGTTCCACGCCCGCATGGTGGACAGCGCCGCCGAAAAGCTGAGTGAGGAGGAGCTGGACACCCTGCTGCGCTCCCTGAGCCAGCTGGAGCAGTTCTTTCAGGACATGAGCCGCCAAAATCAAACCATGTAAGGAGACATCGCCATGGCAATCTATGTGTTAACGGACAGCACCGCCGACGTCCTCCCCGAGGAGGCCCAGCGCCGGGGCATCTGGGTGGTGCCGCTGAAGGTGCAGTTCGGCAGCGAGACCTATGCCGACGGGCTGGAGCTGGACCACGCCGCCTTTTTTCGCAAGCTGGAAGACGCCAAGGAGCTGCCCACCACCAGTCAGGCCGGGCCGGACGACTTTCTGCCCTGGTTTGAGCGGGTAAAGGCTCAGGGGGACAGCCTGATTTGCCTGCCCCTGGCCGCCTCCCTGTCCGGCACCTATCAAAGCGCCCTCATCGCCAAGCAGCTGTGCGGCTATGAGCACATCCATGTGGTGGACTCCACCCAGACGGTGCTGGGGCTGCGTCTGCTGGTGGACCTGGCCTGCCTGCTCCGCGACCAGGGGCTGGACGCCCCCGCCATCGCCCAGAAGCTGGAGCGGGCCAAGCACCATGTGCGCCTGCTGGCCGTTGTGGACACGCTGAAGTACCTCCACAAAGGCGGCCGGCTCCCCGCCGCCGTATCCATCGCCGGGGGGCTTTTGCGGGTGAAGCCGCTGATTTCCCTGCGGGACGGCCAGCTGGCCTTGGCCGGCAAGGGCGTGGGGGTGAAGGGCAGCCTGACCGCCTTGATGAAGCTGCTGGGAAACGAACTGAACCGGGACGAACGCCTGCCCATCTATTACGGCTACACCGCCGACGACACCCTATGCCGGGAGCTCATCGCCCACGCAGAGCAGGCCTTCGGCCCCCACCGGCATGAGGTCCACTCGGTGGGAGCGGTCATCGGCACCCATGTAGGCCCCAGGGCGGCGGTCATCGTCTACCTGGAGCGGGACAACTGATATAAACGGAATCCGTCCTCTTGCGGGCGGGGCGTCCGGCGCGGCGCCCCGCCCGCAAAATTTTTTGCGCTGGGGCTTGACAAACTCCATCAATCGGAGTAACATATGAGCAGATGTTCATATGTTTGTCGAACGAGAGGAGGCGCCTATGGCCGGCCAAAACGAAATTGAGCGCTGCGGCTGTCTGCTCGTCCACCAGGACGCGGTGAGCCAGGTGCTGGGCGGAATGCCCAATGACGAAACCCTTTACGATTTAGCGGAGCTGTTCAAGGTATTCGGGGACTCCACCCGAATCAAAATTCTCTACGCCCTGTTCGAGGCGGAGCTGTGCGTGTGCGACATCGCTCAGCTGCTGGGGCTGACCCAGTCGGCGGTGTCCCATCAGCTGCGGGTGCTCAAGGGCAGCCGGCTGGTGAAGTTCCGCCGGGAGGGCAAAACGGTGTTCTACTCTCTGGACGACGACCACGTGCGCAAGATCATCGCCCAAGGCATGGACCATATTCAGGAATAGCGTCCGAGACGTCGTGAGCAGCGCGGATGGACCGGAGCGAGGGTGAGCGCAGGGCCGCACAGCGGCCCAAGACCAGCCCGAGTCGGAGAGAAGCCGCGCGTCGCGAACAGGCGAGGCGTGAATAGGCCGCGAATAGGCCAAGAAAGGAAGTAATTATCATGAAAAAAACCTTCAAGCTCATCGACCTGGACTGCGCCAACTGCGCGGCCAAAATGGAAAACGCCATCAAAAAGCTCCCCGGCGTCACCGACGCCACCGTCAGCTTCCTCACTCAGAAAATGACCATTGAGGCCGACGACGTGGACGCCGTGATGAAGGACGTGGTCAAGTGCTGCCGCAAGGTGGAGCCCGACTGCGAGATTGTGCTGTGAACCGTACCTTCTGGGACCGGGTCGCCGGACTGTACGATCTGGCGGAGCTGACCAATCGCAAAGTGAATGCCGCCGCCGCGGCCCGGGTTGCGGCGCTGGTTCCCGCCGGAGCCCGCGTGCTGGACTGCGCCGCCGGGACGGGGCAGTTCTCCCTGGCGGCGGCAGAGCGGGCGGGGTCGGTGCTGTGCACCGACCTATCCGAGGCCATGCTGGCTCAGGCCCGGAAAAAGGCGGCGAAACGCGGCCTGTCTAATCTGGAATTTGCCCCCCGGGACCTCACCGCCCTGCCCGACCCAGACGGCAGCTTTGACGCGGTGATTGCCGCCAATGTGCTTCACCTGCTGGCCGACCCGGAACCGGCGGTCCGGGAGCTGTGGCGGGTGACCGCCCCCGGCGGGCGGCTCATTCTCCCCACCTACCTTCAGGGGACGGTGGGCGCGTCTTACGGAACCATGATTAAGATTTATCAGGGCGTAGGCTTTCACTATGAGCACGCCTTTACATCGGAGACCTACCGGGAATTTTTGGAGCGCCTGAAGCTGGCCCCGGTGACGGTGGAAGTGATTGACGGGCGGATGCCGGAGGGCATCGGGATACTGGAAAAGTGCTGAACCGCCGCAAGCGGCGGCTCTTATGGGGCCCCCGCCGAAGCCCAGCGAAGCGGGTTCGGTGGGGAGAGGAGGAGCAAGGGAGCGAACGGAGCTTTCGCCAAAGGCGGAAGCGTAGTTGAGCGGACTTTGCGACGACGAATAGGAGTGAATGGTTATGAAGTTTGTCACTGGCGCAAGCAAACAACTGACTGTATGG
>CAQCFX010000071.1 GCA_948766235.1 uncultured Oscillospiraceae bacterium
GATGTTCCTGCGGGAGGTCTTCAAGAAGAATCCCATCGACGCGCTGGATCAGGAGACCCTTTTTACCATCAACAAGTTCTTTGAGAACAACCTGAACGTGTCCGAGACCGCCCGGAAGCTGTTCGTCCACCGCAACACGCTGGTGTACCGGCTGGAGAAGATTAAAAAGCTCACCGGACTGGACCTGCGGGAGTTTGACGACGCCATCACATTTAAGGTGGCGCTGATGGTCAAGAAGTACCTGGTCAGCCGGGGAATCGAATCCTGAAAACCGTGGAAAGCCGCCCGTCCGGGCGGCTTTCTTTTGACGGCGCGCCTGCTGCCGAATTTTGGGAAAGCAGCCCGCCGTGTTGACATGGCAGGAAATAGCCGATATAATAAAAAGGCTTCCGCCGGCATAGAAAACGATAAAAGACAAACAGAGCAGCAGCGATGGGGAGGCCGCCCATGATACGATTGATCGACGTATATAAAGAATATGACAACGGGACCAAGGCGCTGAAGGGGATTGACCTGCGCATTGAGGACGGGGAATTTGTGTTCCTGGTGGGTCCATCCGGCTCCGGAAAATCCACCATTATCAAGCTGCTCACCGCTGAGGTCACCGCTACCCAGGGGCGGGTTATCGTCAACGGGTATAACCTGAACAACATCCGCCGCTGGCAGATTCCCCATATGCGCCGGACGCTGGGGGTTATTTTCCAGGACTTCCGGCTGATTGAGAAGAAAACGGTGAAGGGCAATCTGGAGTTTGCCATGCGCACCGTGGGGGCCGGCGGCCGGGAGATGCGCAAGCGCATTCCCTACGTGCTGGACCTGGTGGGCCTGAAGGAGAAGGCGGACGCCTACCCCAACGAGATGAGCGGCGGCGAGCAGCAGCGGGTGGCCATCGCCCGGGCGCTGGTGAATAACCCGCGCATGATTATTGCCGACGAGCCCACCGGCAATCTGGACCCCAAGCGCTCTTTGGAGATTATGACGCTGCTGGAGCGGATTAATTCCATGGGCACCACCGTGCTGGTGGTCACCCACGAGAAGGACCTGGTCAACCGTTTTTCCAAGCGGGTGGTGGCCATCAAGGACGGAGAAATGGTGCGTGACGGTCAGGGAGGCTACTATAGGGTATGAGACAAGGATTCAACATAGGGTATTTTTTTAAAGAAGGTTTTCTAAGCGTATTCTCCCACGGACTGATGTCCTTTGCCGCCGTGTGCATGATTGTGGCCTGTCTCATCATCATGGGCTCCTTTTCCCTGCTGGCCATGAACGTGGATGAGAATTTGAAGCAGCTGGAGGATGAGAACGAGTTTTTGGCCTATATCGACGAGAACTATACGGAATATGAAATCAACAATCTGATGAAGCGCGTGCAGGCGCTGGACAACGTGGCCTCGGTGAAGTTTGTCACCAAGGAGGAGGCCAAGGCCGTGTTTCTGGAGGACCACGAGGGGGAGGGGCTGTACGCCAACATCCCGGACGACGTGTTCCGGGACCGGCTGTCCATCCATGTGGTGGACCTGGCCCGCTTTACCGAGACGGTGGAGGCGGTGCGCGCCCTGGAGGGCGTGGCCAACTACCGGGCCGAGGGTGAGCTGGCCGAGGGCTTTGTGGCGGTGCGCAACGCCGTCACCGCCGTGGCCTGGGTGCTCATCGCCATTTTGGCGGCAGTGTCCCTGTTTATCATCGCCAACACCATCCGCCTGGCCACCTTTGCCCGGCGGGAGGAGATTGCCATCATGAAGATGTGCGGCGCCACCGACGGCTTTGTGCGCGGACCCTTCGTAGTGGAGGGGCTGATTCTGGGCCTGATGGGGGCGGCGGTGGCGTTTGTGCTCCAGTGGGCGGTGTACGCCGCGGTGTGCCGGGCGTTTGTGAACAGCGGCGCGGTCACGCTGTTTCACCTGATGGAGTTCCGGGAAATCTGGGGCCGGGTGCTGAGCGTATTTCTGCTGTCCGGCGCCGGCATCGGCGCGGTGGGCTCCGGCTTTGCCATCCGCCGGTTCCTCCAGGTCTGACAGGAGGCGTGATATGAGCAAGAAGATACAGAGAATTATCGTCATCTGTCTGGCGGCGGCGCTGCTGCTGACCATCCTTGTGCCCGCCCTGAGCATGGTGGCCCGGGCCACGGTGACCCAGGGGGATATTCAGAATATCAAAAACGAGCTGAGCGACATCAAGCAGCAGAAGAAGGAGGCCGAGGAGAAGCTGGCGGCCATCCGCAACGATTTGAGCAAGGCCAAGGACCAGATGGCGCTCATTGAGGCGAATATCGCGCTCACCGAGTCAGAAATCAGCACCAGCCAAATGCTGCTGAGCCGGTATGACCAGCAGATTGCCGACAAGGAGCAGGAGATTTTGGAGCTGGAGGCCCAGCAGGCCGAGCAGCGGGAGGAGTTCTACCGGCAGGTGCGCTGGATGGAGGAGACGGGCAGCGTGTCCTACCTGTCCATTCTGTTCCAGGCGTCCTCCTTCTCCGAGCTGTTGGATTACGCTATGCTCATCACCGATATCATGGAATACTCCGACCGCATCATCAAGCGGCTGGAGGCCACCGAGGCGGAGCTGGGCGTGGCCAAGGACGAACTCCAGACCAGCCGGAATGAGCAGGCCGAGGTTCAGGCGGAGCTGGAGGGGCAGATGGCGGAGCTGGAAACCAACCGAGCAAGCCAGTATGCCCTGCTTCAGCAGATTGCCGCGTCGGAGAGCGAGGCGGCGGCGGAGGCCAAGGAGCTGGCGGACAGCGAGGCTAAGATCAATAAGGAGCTGAAGGAGGCGGAGCGCAAGTACGCCGCCCAGATTGCCGCGCTGAACAGTCAGGCCAACATGACCAGCGGGAACTGGTATTGGCCCCTGCCCGGGCGGTATAAGATTTCCTCCCTGTTTGGCGGGCGCATCGACCCCATCAACGGCCGGCCGGACAACCACACCGGCACCGATATTCCCGCCCCCGGCGGCACGCCCATCTACGCCGCCCAGAACGGGGTGGTCACCACAGTGAACGCCAACCGGTACGCCTCGTCCTACGGCTACTACTGCATCATCAACCACGGCAACGGCTACGCCACCCTGTACGCCCACCAAAACCAGGTGCCCATCGTGAAAGAGGGCCAGACGGTACAGAAGGGGCAGGTCATTGGCTACGTGGGCTCCACCGGCCGGTCCACCGGGAACCACCTGCACTTCGAGCTGCGGGTGAACGGCGTGCGGGGGGATGTGCTGCGGCTCTATCCCGGCATGACCTTTACCTCCCCCAAGGGAGGAACCATCAAGGGCGGATAAGGCGGCATTTTACATTCGGGTAAGGGGCGCGGGGGACACCCGCGCCCTTCTGATTCATGGCCGGCGGCCAAACGGACAAAATCTGCGGGGGGTTTGAATCATGGAGGAACAACGGGTGCGGGAGCGGAACAGGCAGCGCGGGCGCCTGCCGGGCTGGGCAAAGATTCTTTTGACGGTGCTTGTCACCCTGGCCGTGTCCACGGGGCTGTGGTGCCTTGCCCTGGGAGGCGGCGGCCTGGCCCTGGTGGAGACCTATCTGCTGGGCCGCTTCGCCTTTGTGGACACCCAGGCGGACCTGGACGGGGCCGTGGACAAAGCGCTGGCCGCCTTTGTGGACGGCCTGGGCGACCGCTGGTCCTACTACCTGGACGCGGAGGGCTACAAGGCCAACAAGGAGCGCCGGGCCAACAGCTATGTGGGCGTTGGGGTCACGGTGAACTACACCCGGGAGGAGGGGCTGCTGGTGCAGTCCGTCACCCAGGGCGGGCCCGCGGAGCAGGCGGGCGTTGTGCCCGGAGATATCATCACCGCAGTGGACGGCGTGTCCATCGCGGGAGAAAACCAAGCCCAGGGTACGGACCTGATTCTGGGGGAGGCGGGCACCCAGGTGACGCTCACCCTGCTGGGAGAGGACGGAGCCAGCCGAGAGGTCACCTGCACCCGGGCCACGCTGCGCAATTCCTCGGCGCGGGGAAAAATGCTGGAGGGAAACATCGGCTACGTGAAGCTGGACAATTTCTACTCCGGCGCGGCGGACAGCTTTGCCCAGGAGGTGGACGCCCTGGTGGAGCAGGGGGCGGTGGGCCTCATTGTGGACGTGCGCAGCGACCCGGGGGGCTATGTGACCGAGCTGGAGAAAATTTTGGACTATCTGCTGCCCGAGGGGCCGGTGTTTACCCACAGCCCCCGGTGGTGGTTTACATCTGTAACCCAGTCGGATGGGGAGTGCGTGGAGCTGCCCATGGCGGCGCTGGTGAACGCCGGCACCTACTCCGCGGCGGAGCTGCTGGCCGCCCAGCTGCGGGAGAGCGTGAACGCCCCCATCGTGGGTGAGGTGACCTCGGGAAAGGGGTACTCTCAGGTGACCTTCCCCCTGCCCAACGGCGGCGGGGTGGGGATATCCACCGCCACCTACTGCACCGGCAGCGGCCGCTCCCTCATCGGCGAGGGAATTGTCCCCGACGTGGAGCTGGCGCTGAACGAGGGCGCGGTGCTGGGCGGGGAGGACGACAACCAGCTTCAGGCGGCCATTGAGCTGCTGACAAAGTAAAAAAGGCCCCCGCTCAAGCGAGCGGGGGCCTTTCGCAATCATTTCCGAAGGAAAGAAATACCCAGGGTGTTGGGGCCGCAGTGGCAGGAAATGGTGGAGCCGGCCACGGCGGTGAGCACCTCCTGGAAGCCGAACTGCCGCATCATGGCGCACACCGCTTCGGGGATGGCGGGGTCGCAGCGGGTGTGGACCACAAAAACCCGGTCCAGAGATACGTCCTTGCCCTTGATTTGGTCCAGCACATAGTCGGAGAGCACCTTGTCAAAGGCGCCCCGGTACTTTTTGCCCACGGTCATCTTGCCGTCGGCCAGCACAATGCAGGGCTTGAGCTTGAGCAGGTTGGCCCCCAGGGCCACCACCGACGAGCACCGGCCGCCCTTGGCCAGGTAATCCAGCTTGTCCACCACAAAGGTGGTGTCCACCCGGTCCACCATGCCGTTCAGCATGGACAAAATGTCCTGGATGGAATCGCCCCGTTCAGCGGCCATGGCGGCCTCCAGCGCCAGCAGGCCCTGGCCCACGGTGAGGTTGCGGGAGTCCACCACATATACGTTGGAGAATTCCTCCGCCGCCACCAGGGCGTTTTGATAGCAGCAGGAGAACTCGCTGCCGATGGTGATGTGGAGCACCGCGTCGTACTGGGGGGAGAGCTGGGCGAACAGCTCCTGGTAGTCGGCGATGTTCACTGCGGCGGTGGAGGGCAGAGCGCCGCCCCCCTCCACATGGCGGAAGATGTCCTCCGGGCCGGTCTCCACGCCGTCGCGGTAGGTGCCGCCGCCAAAGGAGACATAGAGGGGAACCATGGTGATTTGATAGCGCTCCAGCAGCTGGACGGGCAGGTCGCAGGTGCTGGTGGCGGTGACTTTAATGGACATGAAAAGGACCTCCGTCAAAAAGGTTACCCCATTGTATCAGAGGCGGCGGGGAATTGCAAGGGAAGAAATGGATAAGGAATCCTGTCACGGACAGCAAAGTGTTTGGATTTTTTACAAGGGGCGCAGGACAGACAAGGGCGGCGGGCATATTTGCCGGCAAAGCGCATAAATGTCCATGAGGTGAAGAACATGGTGGGTCAGCTGATGTATGCTCCGGCAAAGGGAAGGGGCCGGGCGGAGCGGGTGGCACTGGGTCCGCTGGCGGCCCTGCGCTGGACGGTGTACGCCCCGGAGGGGATGGCGCGGTGGCGCTTGGCGCGGCGGCTGCGCCGGGGCGAGCG
>CAQCFX010000072.1 GCA_948766235.1 uncultured Oscillospiraceae bacterium
CCCCATGTTCCACCAGGTGGAGGGCATGGTGATTGACAAAAACGTTACCATGGCCGATTTGAAGGGCACGCTGAACACCCTGGCCGAGCAGCTGTTCGGCCAGGGCACCGTCACCCGCTTCCGCCCCCACCACTTCCCCTTCACCGAGCCCTCCTGCGAGATGGACGTGCAGTGCCACAAGTGCGGCGGCGCGGGCTGCTCCACCTGCAAGGGAGAGGGCTGGATTGAGCTTCTGGGCGCGGGGATGATTCACCCACACGTGCTGGAGATGGCGGGCATCGACCCCGACGAGTGGTCGGGCTGGGCCTTCGGCATGGGATTGGAGCGCACCGCCATGCGCCGGTTCAAAATCGACGACCTTCGCCTGATTTTCGAAAACGACGTGCGGTTCCTGGAACAATTTTAATGTGTAGGGGCGCACATTGTGCGCCCGCCGTCAACCGCCATGTAAAAACGGGCGCACAATGTGCGCCCCTACAATCCTGATTTGAAGGAGTTTTATCTATGAATTTATCCCGCAAATGGCTCAATGAATTTGTCAAAATAGACGTGCCCGACAAAGAATTCGCCGACGCTATGACCCTGTCCGGCTCCAAAGTGGAGGGGGTGTCCATCGAGGGCGCTGAAATTTCCAACGTGGTGGTGGGCAGGGTTCTGTCCCTGGTGCGCCACCCCAATTCCGACCATATGTGGATTTGCCGGGTGGACGTGGGGCAGGCTGCCCCGGTACAGATTGTCACCGGCGCTCAGAACGTGAAGGAAAACGACCTGGTCCCCGTGGCGCTGGACGGCTCCGCCCTCCCCGGCGGCAAGGAGATTCACGCCGGCCAGCTCCGGGGGGAGCAGTCCAACGGCATGCTGTGCTCCTTCGCCGAGCTGGGCCTGGACCAGCGGGACTTCCCCGCCGCTTACGCCGACGGCATCTGGATTTTGTCCGACGACCCGGAGCTGACGGACCTCGCCGTGGGCCAGGACATCCGGGAGGCGGTGGGCCTCAACGACCACGTGGTGGAGTTTGAGATAACCCCCAACCGCCCGGACTGCCTGTCCGTCATCGGCCTGGCCCGGGAGGCCTCCGCCACCTTCGACAAGCCCCGCTATTTCCACCAGCCGGAGGTAAAGGGCGGCGCGGACGGTGTCCTCACCGACCTGCTGGATGTGGAGACCCCCGCCGCCGACCTGGTGCCCCGGTACACCGCCCGGATGGTGCGCAACGTGAAGATCGCCCCCTCCCCCAAGTGGATGCGGGAGCGGCTGCGGGCCATGGGCGTGCGCCCCATCAACAACATCGTGGACATCACCAACTATGTCATGCTGGAGTACGGCCAGCCCATGCACGCCTTCGACTACCGCTACGTCAACGGCGGCAAGATTATCGTCCGCCGGGCAGAGGAGGGCGAAACGCTCACCACCCTGGACGGCAAAGAGCACACCCTGAACGCCAATCATCTGGTGATTGCCGACGAGGGCCGGGCCGTGGGTCTGGCGGGCATCATGGGCGGCCTGAACTCCGAAATTGTGGACGATACCGCCGATGTGGTGTTCGAGTCCGCCTGCTTTGACGGCACCTGCATCCGCAAGGGGGCGCTGGCCCTGGGTATGCGCACCGAGGCCTCCGCCAAGTTCGAGAAAGGGCTGGACCCCATGAACACCCTGCCCGCCGTCAACCGCGCCTGCGAGCTGGTGGAGCTGCTGGGCGCGGGCCAGGTGGTGGACGGCGTGATTGACATTCTGAACCACGTCCCCCAGCCCACCCTTCTCAAAGTGGAGCCGGACAAAATCAACGCCCTGCTGGGCACCGATGTGGCGGAGAATGTGATGTACACCTACCTCCAGCGGCTGGGCTTTGAGACCACCATGGAGCGGGGCGTCATCGAGGTTCCCTCCTGGCGGGGCGACGTGCGCCGCATGGCCGATCTGGCCGAGGAGGTGGCCCGGTTCCACGGCTATAACAACATCCCCTCCACCCTCATGCGGGGCCAGACCACCCAGGGGGGCTACTCCCCGGCTCAAAAGCTGGAAAACAAGCTGGGAAGCCTTTGCCGCACCTGCGGGTACAGCGAAATCATCACCTATTCCTTCATCTCCCCCGCCGCCTACGACCGAATTCTCTGGGATAAGGACGACGCCAACCGCAATTCCTTCAAAATTTTGAACCCGTTGGGGGAGGACACCTCCATCATGCGCACCACCACCCTGCCCTCCATGCTGGAGGTGCTGGGCCGCAACTACAACAACCGCAACCGCACCGCGTGGCTGTACGAGCTGGGCCGCATCTACCTCCCCGGCGGGCCGGACGGCCTGGCCATGGAGGCGCAGATTCTGACCCTGGGCGCTTATGGCGGCGGCATGGACTTCTTCGCGTTGAAAGGGACCATCGAGGCCATTTTGAAGGGCATTCGGGCCAGGGACGTGCGCTTCGAGCCCTGCGCCGAGGACCCCTCCTACCACCCCGGCCGCTGCGCCTACGTCTACAGCGGCAGCGACGTGGTGGGCGTATTCGGTCAAATCCACCCCCGCGCCGCCAAAAACTTCGGCGTGGACGGGGAGCTGTACGCCGCCGAGCTCAGCTTTGACGCGCTGCTGCTGGCCCAGGGGCCCGACCCCGAGTACACCCCCCTGCCCAAGTATCCCCCCATCACCCGGGACATCGCCGTGGTGTGCGACGAGGAGGTGTCGGTGGGCGCGCTGGAGAGCGCCATCCGCCGGGGAGCCAAGGGACTGCTGAAGGAGGTAGCCCTGTTCGACATCTACCGGGGCAAGAACCTGGGCGAAGGCAAGAAATCGGTGGCCTTCAACCTGACCCTCCGGGCGGACGACCGCTCCCTCACCGGCGAGGAGGCGGACGAGGACGTCAAGAGCATTCTGGAAACCTTGGAGAAAGACTGCGGCGCGGTGCTGCGCTGATACGCATCAGAAAAGGCGGTTTCCCATCTCGGGAAACCGCCTTTTTAATGCTGCCATTCAGATTTATTTCGCGGGAGCAGGCCCATTTTTCGCCCTGACCTCCCCCAAAATGTTCTTGACTGTGGCGAATATTCCCGCCCCAATCATACACCAAAAAATCAGCCCAATAAGCGGGTAATTCAAAATCCCCAACAGGCGCCAATCAATTTTCCCGCTGACCCGGAGGGCGTCTGCCCAGACCATAGAGGAAACCGCCGCCGGCAGCAGCTCCGCCGCTCCCAGGGCCGCACCCAGCGCATACCGCCCTCTCTCCTCAAAACCCAGGGACCCAAGGAACAGCCCCAGCGCCAAAGCGCCAAAAACAAATATCTGTACCAGCCAGCCCATCCTCTCATCCTCCTCATCATTTTTGTCTCACTTGTCATTACCATATCACATATTTCCCCAGATTACAAGAAAATCCTGCCCCAAACGGCGGTATGCCGTCTGGCTTGCTTATCTCCCCAAAAAGTGGTATACTAAGATATTCATGATTAAAATGCGAGGTGTCTCCCATGAAGCTCATGGTCATCGACGGCAATTCCATCGTCAACCGGGCCTTTTACGGCGTCAGCCAAAACCTCACCACCCGGGAGGGCCTGCCCACCAACGCCATCTTCGGCTTTCTCAACATCCTGCTCAAGCTGCTGGACGAGGAGCAGCCCGAGGCTCTGGCGGTGGCCTTTGATATGCGTGCGCCCACCTTCCGCCACAAGGCGTTCGCGGACTACAAGGCCCAGCGCAAGGGAATGCCGGAGGAGCTGGCCGTCCAGATGCCGGTTTTGAAAGAGGTGCTGGACGCCATGAACATCCGCCGCTGGGAGCTGGAGGGCTGGGAGGCGGACGACCTGCTGGGCACCATGGCCCGGGTAAACGCCGCCCAGGGGGGCGACACCGTTATCGTCACCGGGGATAAGGACTCCCTCCAGCTCATCGACGAACACACCACCGTGAAGCTGGTCACCACCCGCATGGGCCAGACCACCACCCGCAATGTCACCTCCGACCAGTTCCGGGCGGAGTACGGCTTCGACCCCATCCACATGATTGACCTGAAGGCGCTGATGGGGGATTCCTCCGACAACTACCCCGGCGTGAAGGGGGTGGGGGAAAAGACCGCCATGGCCCTCATCCAGCAGTACCAGTCCGTGGACGCCATCTATGAAAAGCTGCCGGATATCGAGGCCAAGCCCGCCGTCATCAAAAAGCTCACCGAGGGGGAGGCGGACGCCCGGATGAGCTATGACCTGGCCGTGATTCGCTGCGACGCGCCCATGGACTTTCAGCCCGCGGACGCGGAGCGCAAGCCCTGGGACGGGCCGGTTTTATACGAAAAACTGCTCAGCCTGGAATTTAACAAGCTTATCGACAAGCTCAAGCTCACCCCCGGCCCCGCAGCGGCCCCGCCCGAGGGCCAGGAGCCGGAGGAAGTCCAGGTGACCGTCATGGACATCTTCACCGAGCAGGACTTCCAGCAGGCCCTCTCCAGGTGGGAGAGCGCGGACCATGTGACCGTTCTGCCCCTGCCCGCTTTGGAAGGCGTGGCCGTGAACCTCAGCGACGGCGACGGCACGCGGGCGTACCTGTACGACATCCGCGCCAACCGCTACGAGGGGGACTACCACGCCCTGCTCTCCACCCTGTTTGGCCCCAAGGTGCGCAAAGCGGCCCACGGTGTCAAGGAGCTGTGCCGCACCCTGCTGGACGAGGGCATCGAGCCGGCGAGCTTCGTGTTCGACACCGAGCTGGCCGCCTACCTGCTGGACCCCACCGCGGGCAGCTACGAGCTGCGTAAGCTGGCCATGTCCTACTTTAAAAAAGAAGTGGAGCTGAACGCGGCCTATAAAGAGGAGACGGCTTTCTCCCTGCTGGACGACGGGCTCAAGGCCCAGACCGCCTGGTATGAGGACGCAGCCTGGATTGAGGCGTTTTACGGCCTGTTCAAGCCCAAGCTAAAAGAATTCGGCCTCATGTCCGTCCTCACGGACATCGAGCTGCCCCTGTGCCCGGTGCTGGCCCGGATGGAAAAGGCCGGCGTACTGGTGGACGGCCAGGCGCTCAGCGACTTCGGCAAGCAGCTCCAAACGGGCATCGACGTGCTGATGGAGGAGATCTATGCCCTGGCCGGGGAGAAATTCAACATCCTCTCCCCCAAGCAGCTGGGGCGCATCCTGTTTGACAAGCTGGGCCTGCCCCCCGTCAAGAAAACCAAAACCGGCTACTCCACCAACGCCGAGGTGCTGGAAAAGCTGCGCCCCAAACACGAAATCGTGGGCCGGGTGCTGGACTACCGGCAGCTGACCAAGCTCAACTCCACCTATGTGGAGGGGCTGGGCAAGGTCATCGCGGAGGATGGGCGCATCCACACCAGCTTCCAGAACACCGTCACCGCCACGGGCCGTCTGTCCTCCACTGAGCCGAACTTGCAGAACATCCCCGTGCGCACCCCTTTAGGCGCGGAAATGCGCAAGATGTTCGTGGCCCCGGCGGGGAAAGTGCTGGTGGACGCGGACTATTCCCAGATTGAGCTGCGCCTGCTGGCCCATATGTCGGGAGACAGCGCCATGATTGACGGCTTCAACTCCGGCGTGGACATCCACACCGTCACCGCCTCCCAGGTGTTTGGGATGCCGCTGGACTTCGTGACCCCCC
>CAQCFX010000073.1:0-254 GCA_948766235.1 uncultured Oscillospiraceae bacterium
AAGCCGCCCCGAAAACGTTTTTTATTTTCTTCCGCCGCCTGCGGGCGGCGGAACTCTGCGAGGCTTCCAGACAAGAGGTGGCATTATGTACCAAGCTTTATACCGCAAGTGGCGCTCCAAAACCTTCGACCAGGTGGTGGGGCAGGACCATGTCACCCGGACCTTGAAGCAGCAGGTGGCGTCCGGCCGCCTGTCCCACGCATACCTGTTCACCGGCACCCGGGGGACGGGCAAGACCAGTTGCGCCAAGCTGC
>CAQCFX010000073.1:268-2230 GCA_948766235.1 uncultured Oscillospiraceae bacterium
GTGAACTGTGAAAATCCGCAGCAGGGCAATCCCTGCAACGCCTGCCCCGCCTGCCTGGGCATTTTAAACGGCTCGATTTTGGACGTGCTGGAGCTGGACGCGGCCTCCAACAACGGCGTGGACGACATCCGCGCCATTTTGGACGAGGCGGTGTATACCCCCGCCACGGTGAAAAAACGGGTGTACATTGTGGACGAGGTCCATATGCTCTCCACCCAGGCCTTTAACGCCCTGCTCCAGATTTTGGAGGAGCCGCCGGAACACCTGATGTTCATTCTGGCCACCACGGAAATTCATAAGGTGCCCGCCACCATCAAAAGCCGGTGCCAGCAGTTTTCTTTTAAGCGCATTCATCCCGCGGACATTGCCGCCCATCTGCTGCGGGTGTCTAAGGAGGAGGGCATCGCCCTCACCGACGGGGCCGCCGCCCTGGTGGCCCGCCTGGCGGACGGGGGGATGCGGGACGCGCTGTCCCTGCTGGACCAGTGCTCCGGCGCGGGAGAGGCGGTGGATGAGGCGCGGGTGCTGTCCTGCCTGGGACTGGCGGGCAATCTGGAGGCCGCCGCCCTGCTGCAAAACGCGGTGGATGGGGACACAGCCGCCGCGCTGGAGCGGCTGGACCGGCTGTATGCCGGGGGCAAGGAGATGACCGCCCTGGCAGGGGAGCTGTCCGCCCTGGTGCGGGATTTGCTGGTGCGCAAAACCGCTCCCCGGACCGGGGCCGCGCTGATGACCGGGGGCTTTGACGCGGAGACGATGAAAAAGCTGTCCTCCCGGCTGGATGTGCCCCGGCTGGCCCAGATGCTGGGCCGGCTTCAGAGGACGGCGGCGGAGCTGGTTCGTTCGGCCAACCGCCGCACCGATATGGAGCTGTGTCTGCTGGCGCTGTGCGACCCGGAGCTGGACGATTCGCCCGCGGGGCTGAACGTCCGGCTGACCCGGCTGGAGCAGGGGGGAGGGGCGGCGCCCGCGCCAAAGCAGGAGAGGCCGCCCGCCCAAAAACAGGAAAAGGCGCCGGAACCCAGGCGGGAGGCGCCGGCACAGAAAGATACGGTTCCCTGGGAGGAGCCGCTCCTGCCGGAGGAGCCGCCTCTGCCCGAGGAGGCGCCGCCCCCCGGCGTGGAGAAGGCCGGGCCCGCCCCGGCACAGCCGGCTCAGGCTGCCGACGGAAATTGGCCGGGCTGGAGCGCGTTTTGCGCCCAACTGAAGGGGACGCTGGCGGTGAGCGACTATACCTTCGTCAACAACGCGGCCATGACCCAGGGGCGCTGGGACGGGCGGGAGCTGACGCTTTGGGCGGCCAACGATTTTCTGCGGGATATGCTGGACAAAACGTCCATCACCCGGCCTGTCATGGAGCTGCTCCAGCGCGTCACCGGCGTTCAGGCCCGGGTGAGCGTCAAGGTGGGCGCAGCGCCGCTGGAAGGGGCGGTTGGAGCGCCGGCCGGCCCGGACGCGCTGGACGCGTTTCTGGCCCAGGGAGGAAGCAATATTATTGTGGAGTAACATGAAAAAATCCTGGTCCCGTAAATCAGAGAGTATGGAGCTTGCTCCAACGACATAGGAGGTACACAACATGGCAAAAGGATTCAACAGCCGCGGTATGGGCGGCATGGGCGGCGGCAACATGAACAACATGATCCGTCAGGCCCAGAAGATGCAGCAGGATATGCTCAAGGCCCAGGAGGAGCTGGAGAGCAAAAACTATGAGGCCGCGGCGGGCGGCGGCGTGGTTACCGCCACCGTGTCCGGCAAGAAGGAGCTGGTGAGCGTGGCCATCGACCCCGAGGCGGTGGACCCGGACGACGTGGAGATGCTTCAGGACCTGATTGTGGCCGCTGTCAATGAGGCGTTGCGTAAGGCCAACGAGGACGCGGCCAGCCAGATGTCCAAGCTCACCGGCGGGCTGAACCTGGGCGGACTGGGCCTGTAAACTTTCACCAAACACGTCAGGCCCTCTCC
>CAQCFX010000073.1:2262-5511 GCA_948766235.1 uncultured Oscillospiraceae bacterium
TAAGTCAGAAGCGAGGGGATACAAAAGTGAAAATGCACAACAGCACCCTGGGCTACCTGGAGAACGCCCAAGGAGAGTACCTGATGCTCCACCGGGTGAAGAAAAAGGTGGACGTGAATAAGGACAAGTGGATCGGCGTAGGCGGCCACTTTGAGGAAGGGGAGAGCCCCGACGAGTGCTTTTGCCGGGAGGTGCTGGAGGAAACGGGCTTGACCCTCACCAACTTCCGCTTTCGGGGTGTAGTCACTTTTCTCAACGAGGGCTGGGACGGCGAGTACATGTATCTGTTCACCGCCGACAGCTGGACCGGGGAACTGGCCAGGGACTGCGACGAGGGCGAGCTGGCCTGGGTGCCCAAGGAGAAGGTGGCGGAGCTGCCCATCTGGGAGGGGGATAAAATCTTCCTCAAGTTGCTGGCGGAGGACCACCCGCCCTTTCTGCTCACGCTGGAATATCGGGGCGACAAGCTGATTCGCGCGGTGCTGGACGGCGAAACATTGAGCGTCTGAGCCGTGGTGAGTAGCGCGGATGGAGCGGAACGAGGGGAAAAGCCCAGCCGCCGCGCAGCGGGGGCGGGTTTTGCCCGAGACGCAGCGAAGCCGCGCGTCGCGAACAGGCGAAGCGTGATAACATGGAGCGTCTGAGCCGTGGTGAGCAGCGCGGTAAAATGTTTCGCGTGAAACGCCTGTTTCATGAAGCCCCGGACTTTACCGTTTCACGTGAAACGTCTGTTTAAGATTATCAAAGGAGGAAGCACCATGAAATTTTCCGAGATGCCCTATGAGCGCCCCGACCTGGAGGCGGTTAAGGGCCAGCTGGCTGATTTTACCGCCCGCCTGAAGGCGGCGAAAAGCTATGACGAGGCCAAGGCTGTGTTTCTGGAGGCGGACGAGGTCTCCCGTCATGTGGGCACCTTGTCCACCCTGGCCAGCATCCGCAACTCCATCGACACCCGGGATGAGTTCTACGACGGTGAGATGAATTTTTGGAACGCCGCCATTCCCGAGCTGCAGGAGTACGACCAGAAGTGGAACCTGACCATGCTGGAGTCCCCCTTCCGCCCCGACTTTGAGGCGGAGTACGGCAATCTCATGTTCATCAACACCGAAATTCAACTGAAAACCTTCTCCCCTGAGATTGTCCCCCAGCTTCAGCAGGAGAACGACCTGACTCAGGCGTATCAGAAGCTCATTGCCTCCGCTAAAATCCCCTTTGAGGGGGGAGAGTACACCATCTCCCAGATGACCCCTTTCACCACCGACGCGGACGACGCGCGGCGTTTGGCGGCGTGGAAAGCGGTGGGCCAGTGGTACAAGGACCACCAGGGCGAGCTGGACCGCATCTACGACGAGCTCACCCACCTGCGGGACGAGATGGGCCGCAAGCTGGGCTATGACGACTATACCCAGCTGGGCTATTACCGCATGGGCCGCAACTGCTACGCCAAGGAGGACGTGGAACAGTTCCGCGCCGCTGTGCGCAAGTATCTGGTGCCCCTGGCCGACCGGATTTTCCGCGCCCAGGCCCAGCGCATCGGCGCACAGTACCCCCTGAGCTACGCGGACAACGCCCTGAAGTTCCGCTCCGGCAATCCCCGGCCCCAGGGCACGGCGGACGACATCATCGCCCAGGGCAAGAAGTTCTACGACGAGCTGTCCCCCGAGACCAGCGAGTTCTTCCAGACCATGCTGGACGGCGAGCTGATGGACGTGCTGTCCACCGAGGGCAAGGCGGGGGGCGGCTACTGCACCGGCATCATGGACTACAAGGTGCCCTTTATCTTTGCCAACTTCAACGGCACCCAGGGGGACGTGGAGGTGGTCACCCACGAGGCGGGCCACGCCTTTGCCTGTTGGATGAACCGGGACCGGGTGCCGGAGAGCTATGTCTGGCCCAGTATGGAAGCCTGCGAGGTTCACTCCATGTCCATGGAGTTTATGGCCTGGCCGTGGGCGGAGGGCTTCTTCGGCCCGGATACCCGCAAGTTCCTGTACAGCCACCTGGCTGGGGCCATCACCTTCATCCCCTACGGCACCCTGGTGGATCACTTCCAGCACGAGGTTTACGCCCACCCGGACATGACGCCGGCCCAGCGCCACGCAAAATGGAAGGAACTGCAAGAGGTTTATATGCCATGGGTGCGGCTGGACGGGGACATTCCCTTCTTCGCCGACGGCGAGGCCTGGCAGCGCCAGAGCCACATCTATAGTATGCCGTTCTACTATATCGACTACTGTCTGGCCCAGACGGTGGCCCTGGAGTTCTGGGCGCTGCTGCAAAAGGACAAGAAGGCGGCCTGGGAGAAGTACATGGCCTATACCCGCCAGGGAGGCAGCCGCACCTTTACCGACCTGCTGAAAAATGCGGAGCTGGACACTCCCTTTGATGAGAAGTGCCTGCGGGAGGTGTGCGAGACCGCCAGCGCCTGGCTGGATAGCTTTGACCTGACCGGAATTGCGTGACGAGAGAGATAATAAGCGCCCCTCCCCATGCGGGGAGGGGCGCTTTGTTTCGCGTCAGCCCTTGACCTCAATGATAATGGGGGCGCCGTGACAGCTCACGCGGCCGTCCTTGACCTCCACGGGACTGACGTCCAAGAGGTTCTCATAAATGCCGTCGGGCACGCCCGCGCCTATGCGGGCCAGGGCGGCGGCGCCCCGGACGCTGAACACGCCCACCAGCTGCTGGTTTCCCCTGCTGTGGACGGCACACAGCACATCTCCGGGCAGGGCGTGAACCTGATAGACGCTGTCGGCCAGGAGGGGGTGCTTTTTCAGAGCGCACAGCCGCTGGAACAGGGCGGTGCGGTCGGGGCCGGACCAGTCCACGATGTCCCGGTCAAACAGACTGGGCAGGTGGGCGCAGCCCGCCTCCTGTCCGCCGTAGATGAGGGCTGTCCCCTTCTGGAAGAAGCTGAAGGCGGTCCAGTTGAGCAGCGCCCCCTCGTCGGGGAGGAGGAACGCGGCGCGGGGCTGGTCATGGTTTTCCAGAAAGCGCAGCTTGCTGTAGTTGCGGGGGTAGATGACCTCCTGCTGGTTGACGGCCTGGGCGTAGCGCTCCAGAGGGGCGGTTCCGTCCAGGTAATCCCGGAAAACGTGGTAGATGTCGTAATCGTAGCAGATATCGAAAGCGCCGTAGACCTGGCAGTCGGACAGGCAGTCAAAGCCCATGGCCCGGATGGCGGCGATGAAGCCGGGGTCCACCGTCTCCGCCAGCCACAGGCAGCCGGGGCGGACGCTCTCCACCGCC
>CAQCFX010000074.1 GCA_948766235.1 uncultured Oscillospiraceae bacterium
GTCAGCTTGTCCTTTTTTCCCACGTTCATGAACTTTGTCCCCTCCTGTTCCTGCCGCTCCATGCCGGCCAGCACCTCGTCGGCGTCCAGGCCGTCCAGCTGGCTGCGGCTGTCCCGAATCTGGGCGCACACGCCCTGGGCCGCCGCCAGGTTGGACTGCTTGCGCTGGAGCTGGATGATGTGCCGCCCCATGGCGTCCTCCAGGGTGAGCTGGCCGGACTTGAGGCGCAGAATCTCCTCGATGGGCACATCCAGCATCCGCAGCAGCTTGATTTTTTTCAGCCACGCCACGTCGGCGTCGCTGTAGTCCCGGTAGCCGTTTTCCGTATTGCGCCCGGGGGTGAGCAGCCCTTCCTTTTCATAGAAGCGGATGTTCCCTTTGGTGATGCCCACCAGCTGCTCCACCTGATTGATCTTCATCGTCTTCCCTCCCTCGCTGGGCCTATGGTACACCTTACACAAGGTGCAAGGTCAAGAGGTTTTTAAAAATTTTCCTCCGTCTGCTCCTCCTCATTGTGGAGAACCACGTCCTCCGCCCGAAGCACCCGCCGGTTCTGGAAGGACTGCCCCGCGCCGCTCACCGTAATGCGCACTCCCTCCACCCCCGGCAGCTGCGTGAGGGTGAGGGTGAGGCAGTAGTCGGCCAGGGTCAGGTCAATGCCCCCCAGCGCCGCGTAGGCGTCGGTCATCTCCACATTCAGCACCCCGTCCTCCAGCCGCCAGCCCACCACCCGGGTTCCGGCGGGGATGGGGGTGGCCAGCTCGCTGTCCGGCGGCGGGCCGGAGAGCAGCGCGGAGAGCAGGCCGGACACCGTCTCCTGTCCCTCATGAGGGCAGGAGGCCAGCGCGGGCGATACCTGGATTTTCTGCTGGGCGCTGGGTGTGGTAAACCACAGGCGCATCCCCTCCTCCTCCTGGCCGCTCTGGGCCAGGCAGGCGGTGAGCAGGCTCAGCAGCAGCGCCGCCGCCAAAAAGGCCGCCCATTTTTTCATCGCCGGTCTCCCTCCTTTAAAACGGGAAACTCCGCCTCGAACCGGGTGCCCCTCCCCGCCGGGTTGGGGCCCACCTTGATGTCCCCGCCGTGGAGGCGGGCGGTGTCCCGGGCGATGGACAGCCCCAGGCCCGTGCCTCCCGCGGCCCGGGACCGGGCCTTGTCCACCCGGTAGAAGCGGTCGAAAATCTTGGGCATATCCTCCCGGGGCACGCCCACTCCGGTGTCGCACACGATAAGGGACACCTTGCCGCCTAAGCGCCGCACCGTCACATCCACCCGCCCTCCGGGCAGATTGTACTTGATGGCGTTCTCCATGAGGTTGAACGCCACCTGATAAATATCGTCCTCCGTGGCCAGCAGGGTGCAGGCCGGCTCAATGCGGCACTTCAGCTCCACCTCCCCCGCCTGGGCCAAGGGGGTCAGCAGATGAACCACCTTTTCCGTCACCGCCCCCAGCTCCACCGGCTCCGGCTTCCGCTCCGCCCCGGCGTCCAGCCGGGTGAGGGCCAGCAGGTGCTCGCTGATGCGGGTGAGGCGGTCGGCCTCCTCCCCAATGTCCGCCACAAACTCCCGCACCGTCCCCATGTCCACCGACTCGTTCTGCAAAATAGAGTCGGTGAGCAGGCGGATGGAGGCCAGGGGGGTTTTCAGCTCATGGGAGGCGTCGGACACGAACCGCCGCCGGGCCTCCTCCGTGGTCTGAAGCCGGTCGGTGAGCTGGTTGAACTCATCGGCCAGCTGCGCCATTTCATCCCTGCCCAGCGACTCCACCCGGTGGCTGTACTCGCCCTCCCGCACCCGGCGGATGGCGGAGAGCAGCCGCCCGGTGTTCCGGGTGAGGGCCTTGGACAGCAGCAGCACCAGCACCGCCGCCGCCGCGCAGATGACCAGGGAGATGTAGCGCAGATTGGACTGGATGGACAGCAGCACCTGGGCCTGCTCCCGGTCATACTCGTAAATGTAGACCGCCCCCAGCGTCTGGCCGTTATACATGGCGGGGGCCGCCGCCCAGCAGCGGATGGCCCCGTCCCGGTACTCCGAGCGGGACACGTCCTGCCCCCGCAGGGCGGCCACCACCTCTCCCATGAGGGCGTAGCCTCCCAGGCGGTTGTCCTCATCGGAGCTGTCATACAAAACCTGTCCGTCCGCGTTGGTGACCAGCACCCGCGTGCCCTGCACCTCCTCCAGCAGGGCCATGGTCTGCTCCACGCCCTCCCTGGTGAGGGTCTCGGACACCGCCAGGGCGGAGCCAATCACCAGCGCCTGCCGCTTGAGCGTGTTCTCCTTGGAGGAAAACACCATGTTCTCCGCCATGAGCAGCGGGTAGGTGTTCATCACAATGAGGATGACAGCCACCACCAGCAGATAGGTCAGGGCATATTTCGCCTGAATGCTGCGGAAAAAGGGGACGCGGGTCTCGCTGGTCTGCTTTGCCGCTGTCATATATCCGCCTCCGTTTCTCTCTGGCTTGCGCCGCATTCACGCTCCAGTTGGGCGCATGGCCGGGTCGCTTTCCCTCCGACTCGCTTCACAAACAGAATCGCTGCGCGATTCTTGGTTTGCAAAGCTCGCTCCAGTCCAAGCTCCCCTATGCGCCTACTGTTGCGCTATTTACAAGATAGTAACCCACGCCCCACTTGGTCAGAATATACTCCGGGTTGGCGGGGTCGGGCTCCAGCTTCTCCCGCAGGCGGCGGATGTGCACGTCCACGGTGCGAAATTCCCCGATATACTCGTAGCCCCACACCAGGTTGAGCAGGTTTTCCCGGCTGTACACCCGCCCCGGATTCTGCATCAGCAGCACCATCAGGTCAAACTCCTTGGCCGTGAGCTCCACCGGCTGGCCGTCCCGCCAGGCCGCCCGCTCGCCCAAATCCAGGGTGATGCTCCCCTGGGTCAGCCGGTCGGCCTCCTTCTGCTGCTGGGCGGCAGCCCCCGCCCGGCGCAGCAGCGCCCGGATGCGGGCCTTCAGCTCCAAAATGTTAAAGGGCTTGGTGATGTAGTCGTCCGCGCCGCACTCAAAGCCGATGATTTTATCCGCGTCCTCGCTCCGGGCGGTGAGCATAATGATGGGCACGTTGGAAAATTCCCGAATTTTCATGCACGCCTGAAGCCCGTCGATTTTGGGCATCATAAGGTCCAGGATGATGAGGTCGAACTGCCCCGTGCGGGCCTTGTCCACCGCCTCCTCCCCGTCCGAGCCGGTGTCCACCTGGTAGCCCTCGTTTTCCAAATTGAATTTGATGCCCTTCACCATCACGCGCTCATCGTCAACCACCAAAATTTTGGGCATCTGCTCCACCTCCTGTTGTAATCTGGTCCAAAATGCCGTTTAAGGTCCCCTCGCCAATCCCCTTCACCCGCACCAAATCCTCCGGGTAGCGGAAGGGGCCGTTCTGCGCCCGGTCGTCCAAAATGGCCTGGGCCCGAACCTGGCCAATGCCCGGCAGGGTCATCAGTTCCTCCAGGCCGGCGGTGTTCACATCAATCCGCTCCGCCCCGTCCGTCACTCCGGCGGCCGTCTCCCGGGGCAGGGACGCCGGACGGCTCATGGCCGTGCTGCGCATGGCAAAGCACAGCAGCATGGCGGCGGCCGCCGCCGTCACAACGGCCAGCGCCCAGCGCGCCGCCGCGCTCAGTTTTCCCATCCCCATCCTCCAAAATCCGCCCAAAAGCCTGTTTTCCCCAGTTGCGCCGGGCCGCGTTTTCTGTTATAATGGCATTAGTTTATCCTGCCGGATTGTCCGCTATCAAGCGGCGCTTCCTATTATAACATAGATGACGGGAGATTCCTATGAAAAAATATCGTTTTCTTTCGCTTCTTCTTGCCGGCTTCATGGCCCTGACCCTCGTCGCCCCCGCCCTGGCCCTGGAGGACCCGCAGCCCCAGGCCAAGGCCGTCATCATCGTGGACGGCGACAACCGGGAGGTGCTCTACGATTTTCACGCCCACGAGCGGCGCTATCCCGCCTCCATCACCAAGATTATGACCTCCCTGGTGGTGCTGGACGCGGTGGACGCGGGCGAGATCAGCCTGGACACCGTCGTCACCGCCTCCGCCCAGGCGGTGGACCTGCCCTGGAACAGCTCCACCGCCGAAATCAAGGCGGGGGAGGAGCTGACGGTGCTCAGCCTGCTCTACTGCGACCTGCTGCCCTCCGGCAACGACGCCTGCAACATTCTGGCCGAGGCCGTGGGCGGGACGCAGGCGGAGTTTGTGGCCCGGATGAACGCCAGGGCTCAGCAGCTTGGCATGGAGGACACCCATTTCGCCAACCCCCACGGCCTCCACGACCCGGAGCACTACACCACCGCTTACGACATCTTCCTCATGGCCGAGGCGGCCATGAAGAACGACACCTTCCGCACCATTGTCCGCTCCCCGTCCTACGTCCTCCCGGCCACCAACCTTCAGCCGGAGCGCACCATCTACTCCTCCAACGGCCTGCTGAGCAGCTTTTACGCCATCGGCTACAACTACGGAAAGGCCATCGGCATCAAGACGGGCTACACCGGCGAGGCGGGGCGCTGTCTGGCCTCCGCCGCCGTGGACGAGCTGGGCCGCACCTTCTACTGCGTGGTGCTGGGCACCGAGGACACCGTGGACGAGAACGGGAGGCACTACTGGTCCTTTTCCGAATCCAAGCGGTTGCTGGAGTGGGCGTTTCAAAACTTCCACCGCGTCACCCTGCTGGACCAGGACACGGAGAACGTGACCCGCGAGGTGCCCGTCACATTGTCCGACGAGGGGGACTATGTGCTGGCCCAGCCCACGGGGGAGATTCAGGCCACCATGCCCTCCGACTACGACCCCAAGCTGTCCGAGCTCACCTTCGACCTGCCCGATTCGGTGGAGGCCCCCATCTCCGCCGGGCAGAAGCTGGGCACCATCACCATCAAGTATGATGGCGTGGAATACGGCACCTTGGATATGGTGGCCGCCTACGACGTGGAGCGCTCCGAGTTTCTCTATACCATCCACCGGGCCGAATACTACTGGAGCCAGTGGTGGGTCAAGGCGGCGGTGATCGCGGGGGCGGTCCTCATCCTGCTGCTGGTCCTGTACATCGCGCTGATTCGTCCCAGGCAGCGCCGGGCCCGCCGGTACAGCTATTCCGGCGGCGGGCGGCGGGGCGGCTCCAGCAACTACCGCGGCCGCCGGTGAGCGAAGCGCGGGGGCTTTTGTCGAACCCTTTCCGCATTCATAAAAACTTCACAAAAGGTTCTTAAATTATACAACATTCCCCATCTGAAGTCTGTTATTATCATGTTGTCAGGATGAAAGCCCGACAATCTCTATCCTCCCTCTCTCTTTTCTCAAAAAATGAAAGCCCTCCGGCGTGAGCCGGGGGGCCTTTCATTTTGTAGAAGCGCGGAGCCGTCGTGAGCAGCGCGGATGGAGCGCAGCGAAAGCAAAAGCCCAGGGCCCACGCAGTGGGACCGG
>CAQCFX010000075.1 GCA_948766235.1 uncultured Oscillospiraceae bacterium
TCCGTAAGGGTGGCCGCCTCCCCCAGGCCGGGCAGGGTGCCCAGGACATATTGCAGCTTCTCCCCCTCGGCGTTGAGGATGTGGCTCAAGCCGAGTTCTTCCATGGCGATGGAGGAAAGGATTTGGTTAACCGCGTCTTCCCGCTGGATGGGCGGGTCGATGTTGGGGAAACTTGGCATAGACATAAAAGTGTTGCTCCTTTCAAGTCTGGGACGCGGGGCCGGGCACAGGAAAAGCAGCTCTCCCGGCGAAGCGCCCACGGCATCCTATGCCTTTGCGGGATGGCCGGTTCCAGCGGAACGGGACGATTTCCGCCGCATAGAATGGGACGGCGGCAGGGAATATCCTGCCGCATAACCCGCCCCGGTTCAGGCCGGGACCACGCAATGGAGTATTTCATATGTCTATGCCTTCTTTTCCCCCCAATGGGGCGGATTTGACGCGAGAGGAAGCCCTGACGATGATCATTGCCTCCATCGCCATGGAGGAGCTGGCTCTGAGCCACATCATCAACGCCGAGGGCGAGAAGCTGCAATACATCCTGGGTACCCTGCCGGGAGCAAAGCTTTGCGCCGGACCCCAGGATGTGCTGGCGGTGAACAAAAGCGTAGCCTCCCTGCTGGACGTGGTGGCGCAGAACCAGATGCTGCTGAAAAACAAGCTGGAGAGGGTGCTGGAAGCCTGTCCGCCGCCCCCTCCGCCGCCCTGTATGCCTGGGCACTGCCCGCCGTGCCCGTCTCCACCCCCCTGTCCGCCGTCTCCGTGCCCGCCCCCGCCTGTGTGCTGTCCGCCCAGCTGCCCGTCGCCCTGTCCGCCCGACTGCGGGCCGGGACCCTGCTCGCCGCCGGAGACCGGGCCTAAGTGCGTTCTGCGTCTGATAGAGCAGCAGGCGGGACTGCTGTGGAATCCCGGCTGCCGTCTGCCTTGGCGGCAAAAGGCCAGGAGGGGAGACTGCGCCCGCTGGAACGAGCACAACCCCACCCAAATCTGTGTAGACCCGCGGCGGTCCTATGCGGTCCACTGCACGCTGAACGTCCGCGCCATGCCCCCGGCAAGAGGCGAGGGAGCCATGTTACTCAGGCAGACGCCCTGCGGCGTATTTTCGGAGACGCCGTCCCTGCGGTTTTCCCTGGAGTGCGAGGGAAACGGCTCTCAGACGCTGCAATATGCTGCCGTGCTCCATCCCCGCATGGACAGCATGGGCCAGGCTGAGCTGTCCCTGGTGCTGGACACCAGGAACGCTCTGTGTGTGGAGTGGGCGTCGATGGATGTGATAGAGCTTTGAGGCAAAAAAAGACCGCTTTACTTCTCATGGTAAAGCGGTCTAAAAATAGTATGAGGCTTTATTCACGGGCGGGGCGGCGCGGCGCACCCTGCCCGGTTTGTTTTCAGAGGGGCCTGCGGCTCAAGGCGGAAACGCCGCCCACCGGGAACAGGCTTCTCGTGATAAAGAAGTCAGCTTAGTTCAAAATGATGTACGCCTGACGGTAGAGCCGGAACAGGAAGTGGCAGAGTTCCTCCGCGACAAAGCGGCCATCGTTGCCAATCCCCAGGTGAGCCCCATTGGCAAAATAGGAGGCATCAGGCACCAGACCGGGCTTGGACAGCTTGGGATAATACTCGTTCTTCCATTCCGTCATATCTGTGGACTTCAAGTCACGGCTGATTGAGACTCCCGTGCCCTGATTCTGGAAATCGGCGGCATACGGCTCCAGCATCTTGATGCAGTTCTTGATGCACTTCAGCGACTCGTTGCTGGACGGGAAATCGCCAAGGACGAACTGATACGCGCTCCACAGAAACTGGAGGTATTCCAGCTTGGTGCATACCCCGTCGTTTCCGATGCCATAGCGGAAATCCTTCAGCGGATTCTGGAAAAACGCGCCGTCGCGGATTTTGCCGCTCTGCACCAGCTGCGGATAGTAGGTGTTCTTCCACTCCGTCATATCTGAGCCGGCCAGCGTCAGCATTTTCGAGTTGTTGTTAGGAAGATTTTTCACTTCGTTGAGGTACTTTTCGAGCATTTGGATGCACTGCACCGCAAGCTGCTTATCTGTCATGTAGAATTCCTCCTTCATTGTTAAAGTTAGACTTTGGGAAAGGGATATCAGTTCTCGTCCCTATGGATATTTGTTTTTACACGATATGGTCGATGGCAATTATGGACCACTTGCCGACGATGTCGCCGTCGTCGCAGTTCTGATTCAGCACCATCTTGACCAGGTGCTCCGGGGCGCCCTGGGTGGTTAGGGTCTGCTTGCAGATGAGCATATGGTTCACACCGTGGACCGCCTGTGTGCCCACATACAAAACGGGCACATATTTTGCCCCCACCATGGCCTCAGTGACTTCGCTAAAGCCGGTTGCAACCTGCTGGGGCAGATTGCAGCCTTCCATAGAGGCCAGCGTCCAACCGCCTACTAACGTATTTGACATAGTGTGCTCCTTTCCGCCTTTTGGCTGTAAAAAATTTGGGGGACGAGATACCGACATTATATCAGAAAATTTGTATATAAATCAATATGATTTTTTGAATTTGATGAATTTACCGGGGATGGGTCGAAGTCCATCCCCGGTAAGTGTTGGGGTTATGCTGTGTGTTCCAAAAACAACGCTGTGCGGCGTTGTCACGGTCTCCGCCGCAAAGGACAGTACCTGAAGCACGATGTCGCTGAGAAAAGTGCCTACCAGATCCTTGCCCCGCCGGGTGTTCAGCAAGGGCATATCCAGCACCACGATGTCAATGTCACTCTCTTTGGTCAGGATGTGCCGCTGCTCCAAAATCTGACCATAATTGCGTCTCAGACGGTCGATGCTCTTGACATAGAGCAGGTCGTCTTTTTTCAGCTTTCGCAGCAGCCGTTTATATTGAGGACGCTCAAAATCCTTGCCGGACTGCTTGTCCACAAACAGATTTGCCTCCGGGACAGCCATTTCCCGCAAAGCGGTGAGCTGTCGCTCTTCGTTCTGCTCCTTGGTGCTGATATAGCCGTATATATTCATTGAAATGGCTATTGTACCTCCTTTCTTCGCTGCCGGAATATACCATACCCCAATATGGCGGCTAACTCTACGGCCCCGCCTTTAAATGACAACAATCGGCCAAATGCGGTTGACGGCGCCCAATCCTTTTGCTACAATTTAATCAATTCATACTTCATAGCATCATCGGGCTCAGGGTATGATGACCCTGGATATTCTGTGCGTTGAACCAAGGAGGAACGGCAATGAATTTTTATGAACGGGCGCTGGAATTGCGTGAAGAAACAGTTGCCCACCGCCGCTGGCTGCACAGCCATGCAGAGGTGGGCCTGCAAATGCCCAAGGGGCAAGCCTATGTCATGGAGCAGCTGAGAGAGTGCGGGTTGGAGCCTCGTCCCTGCGGACATGGTGTGAGCGCTGAATTGGGCCGGACGGGAAACAGGACCATTCTGCTTCGGGCGGATATGGACGCGCTGCCCATGCCGGAGGAGAGCGGCGAAAGCTTTGCCTGTCCAACCGGAACGGAAGCCCACACCTGCGGCCACGATTTTCATGCGGCCATGCTGCTGACGGCGGCAAAGATGCTGAAAGAAAATGAGGCCGCGCTGATGGGCCGGGTCCGCTTCATGTTCCAGCCCGCGGAGGAGACCTTTGAAGGCGCGAAGGATATGATGGCCAACGGGATATTGGATGGCGTAGATGGGGCTCTGGCGTACCATGTTGGTTCCGGCAGGATGCCGGTGGGACTGTTTATGTACAATAGCGGCGGGACCATGATGTACTCCGTGGATGGGTTCCGAATCACGGTCCATGGCCGGGGCGCCCACGGCGCGTACCCCCACAGCTCTATTGACCCAATCAACATCGGCGTTCATATTTATCTGGCTTTGGAGGCCCTGATTGCCCGGGAGGCGGACCCCAGCAAAGCCTGTGTGCTGACCATCGGCAGTTTCTCTGCGGGTTCAGCGCCCAATATTATCCCCGATACCGCGGTTCTTCAGGGAACCTTGCGCACCAACGACAGCGCCAGTCGCGAGAAGCTGGTGCGCCGCCTGAAGGAAGCGGCCCAAAAGACCGCAGAGGTATATGGCGGCTCGGCGGAGGTGGAGATGATCTCCCAGGTACCGCCGCTGGTCTGCGATTCATCCATGACGGAGGAGATGGTGGGCTATATGAAGGAGCTGCCGATTCCCGGCCTGACTCCCGTTCCCAACACGTCGGCCAGTGCCTCTGAGGATTTTGCAACAGTGGCTGAGCAAGTTCCCAGTGTGTTCATGTATCTTTCGGCGGGATATTTGGATGAGCGGGGCGATGCCCCCGCCCACAACCCGAAGGTGCAGTTCAATGAGGACGTCTGCCCTATTGGCTCCGCCTGTCTGGCCCACTGTGCGGTGCGCTGGCTGGAGAATCATCAATGAAATGATAACTATCTTCTATACCCTATGAGAAAGTAAAACTGATGGCGGCCATCTCTGCAAAGCTTTTGGTATGGGTGGGCTTCTTTTGCTGACCGCCATAAACATCTTATCTATACGGTTAAGTAATCCTTTGGATTTTTTTGAATGGAGGCTGGTATCATGAGCATGGAACCAAACAAGCTGCTGGAGGTTGGCGCAAAAGCGCCTGACTTTACCCTGCCGGATGGGTCGGGGAACTGCGTTTCCCTGGCGGACTTTGCCGGGAAAAAGGTGGTGCTGTATTTCTATCCCCGGGACAATACGCCCGGCTGCACCCGGCAGGCCTGCGCGTTCGCCGGGGCGTTTGAGGAGTTCCAGCAGATTGACGCGGTGGTCATCGGAATCAGCAAAGACTCCACGACGTCCCACAAGAAGTTCGCGGAAAAGCACGGCCTGCCGTTTATCCTGCTGTCCGACCCGGAGCTGACTGCTATCCAGGCCTACGGTGTATGGCAGGAGAAAAAGCTGTACGGAAAGGTGAGCATGGGCGTGGTGCGCTCTACTTTTATCATCAATGAAAACGGCGTCATTGAGAAGGTCATGCCCAAGGTAAAGCCGGACACCAATGCGGCAGAAGTCCTGGCCTATCTCAAAGGGGCGGGATGAATACGAAATGAGCGCCTGCGGTCAGCCGCAGGCGCTCATTTTTATGTATCGTTTTTGAGAAAGATATTGTGGCTTTCTGTGGACAATTCCGGCTGAAACCGATACCCCAGCTGGTGAAACGCCTGAATATCTGCCCCGCTTGTGATGTTATTCTCCGCCAGCCAGCGCACCATCTGGCCCCGGGCTATTTTGCACATGGTACCTTTTTCAATGACCTTTCCGTCCTTCCACTGGCCGAAGGTGCAGGTGAGGAAGGGGACGGACTTGGGCAGATAAGGCTCCACCGCCCGGCTGTATTCCTT
>CAQCFX010000076.1:0-3113 GCA_948766235.1 uncultured Oscillospiraceae bacterium
GAGCGTGCCCAGCAGCTCCCGCTGGGAGGCCCCCTCCCGGGTCTTGATGAGGAAGGAGCCCAAAATGGAGCACACAATGCCCACCGCCGCCAGCAGAATGGGCAGCAGCATGGCCTCCCACGCCTTGCCCGCGCCGGAGTAGGCCGCCACCCCCAGGGCAAAGGTGGCCAGGATGGAGCCCACGTAGGATTCATACAAATCCGCGCCCATGCCGGCCACGTCGCCCACGTTGTCGGCGATGGCGGCGGGGTTCCGGGGGTCGTCCTCGGGGATGCCCGCCTCCACCTTGCCCACCAGGTCCGCGCCCACGTCGGCGGCCTTGGTGAAGATGCCGCCGCCCACCCGGGCGAACAGGGCCATGAAGGACGCGCCCATGCCGAACATCACCATGGTCTGGGCAATCTGGGGCGCGTCATACCCCGCGATATACTTCAAAATGTGGAACCATACGGACACGTCCAGCAGGCCCAGGCCCACCACCGTAAAGCCCATGACGGACCCGGCGGAAAAGGCCACGTTCAGCCCCCGGTTCAAACTCTCCGACGCGGCCTGGGCGGTGCGGGCATTGGCGCTGGTGGCCACCTTCATGCCCACAAAGCCCGCCAAGGCGGAGTACACCCCGCCGGTGAGGAAGGCAAAGGGGATGAACCAGTTGTCCAGCTGGCCAAACACACACAGCAGAATCAGTACGGCGAACACCACCAAAAACACTTTAAACACGGTGGCGTACTGGTGGCGCAGATAGGCGTCGGCCCCCTCCCGGATGGCGGAGGCAATCTTCTTCATGGCGTCGCTGCCCTCGGAAAAGGACAGAACCCGCCGGGCCTGAAAAACGGCGAACAGCAGGGCGAGAATCCCCGCGGCCAGACCCAGCCAAAACAGCTGCTGCATACCCAAAACGGCATCGCTCCTCTCTGTCGGCTCCCGGCTGTGGAAGCCTTTTAAATTCTATTGTTATTTTACACATTTTGCGGAAGATTTGCAAGATAAAAATGCGTCTTTTCGCCCAAAGAGCGAAAAGACGCATGATATTTTTTTAACAATTCCTCAGGAGCGCTTCCAGGCGCTGCTGCTGAACAAAACCAGTATGGGGAACATCTCCAGCCGGCCAAGCACCATCAGGAAGGACAGCACCAGCTTGCTCAGCACCGAGAAGGAAGCAAAGTTCCCCGCCGGACCCACCATTTCCAGCCCCGGGCCCACGTTGCTGATACAGGTAATCACGGCGGTAAGGGTGGTGCCGAAGGAGAAGTTGTCCAGCCCCACCAGGATAGCCATGCCGAACACCAGAAACAGGCTGATGATGAAGTAGCACTGGGTGGTGTGGAGGGTGGCCTCGGACAAAGGCGCGCCGTCCAGCCGGACCACGGACACGGCCCGGGGGTGAATGATGGAGCGCACCTCCCGCCGGGCGGAGCGGATGAGAATCAGGATGCGGCTGCACTTAATGCCGCCGCCGGTGGAGCCGGCGCAGGCTCCCACAAAGGTGAGCACCACCAGCAGCATTTTGGAAAACTCCGGCCACAAATCGTAGTTGGCAGAGGCAAAGCCGGTGGTGGACACGATGGATGCCACCTGGAAGGCGGCGTAGCGTACGCAGTCGCCCACGGTGCTGTATATCTCCCGCAGATTCCAGGCGATAGCGGCGGTGGACACGGCCACCATAACCAGGAAAAACCGCAGCTCGTCGCTTTTCAGGGCCTGCTTTGCCTTGCCCGTGAGAATGAGAAAGTACACGGCAAAATTCACCGAAAACAGCAGCATGAACACGGTGATGATAATCTCCACCGCCGGATTACCAAAGGAGCCCACCGAGGCGTTTCGGTCGGAGAAGCCGCCGGTGCCGGCGGTGGACATGGCGTGGGTGACGGCATCGTACCAGTTGAGGCCCGCCACGCGCAGGCACAGCGCCTCCAGCACAGTGAGGGCCAGGTAGATGGTATACAAAATCTTGGAGGACTGGGAGGCCCGGGGAACCAGCTTGCTTTTCACAGGGCCGGGGCTTTCCGCCCGGATGAGAAAGTTGGAGCTGATGCCCAGAAAGGGCAGCAGGGCGGCGGTGAGAATCAGCACTCCCATGCCCCCCAGCCAGTGGGTAAAGGACCGCCAAAACAGCAGGCCCATGGGCAGGCCCTCGATGGCGGTGAGGATGGTGGCCCCTGTGGTGGTGAAGCCGGAAATGGTCTCAAAAAAGCAGTCCACATAGGGGCCGAACTGCCGGGAAAACCAAAAAGGCAGCGCCCCGAACACCCCAAACAGCACCCAGATTAAACCCACGGTGAAAAAGCCTTCCCGGGCGAAAAAGTCCTTTTGGGGATGAAACAGGAACACCGGGACGCAGGCGGCGGCCAGGATAATCAAGATAGAGCACAAAAAGGGAACGGGACTCTCCCCATAGAGCAGGGACACCACCAGGGGGATGAGCATAGCCCCTGCCTCAATGAGCAGGGAGAAGCCGGTGATGCGCGCAACCAGTTTAAAATTCATGGCCCTCAGCCCCCCGCGCCAAAGGAGTCGGCATAGATGTCGTTCAGGTCCAGAATGCCGCTGTCCCGGGCCACCACAATCACGTTGTCGCCGCTCTCCAGGGTGGTGGAGCCCTCCGGGATGATGACCTTGGTGCCCCGGACAATCACGGCAATCAGGATGCCCCGGCGCAGCTTCAAGTCCTTCAGGGGAATGCCCAAATGCTGGGTAGTGGGGGCCACCACGAACTCCATGGCCTCCGCCCGCCCCTCGGCGATGCGGTACAGGGCGGTCATGGCGCTGCCCTTGGAGTTTTGCAGGCCCCGAATCAGCCGGAGAATCTGCCCCGCGGTGGTGAGCTTGGGGGACACCACCGACTCCACCCCGGCGGAGTGGGCGATGGAGGTGTAGTTCTGCCGGTTGGACTTGGCCACCACCTTGGGCACCCCGGCCTGGTGGGCATAGAGGGAGATAATGAGATTATCCTCGTCCCGGTCGGTGAGGGCGATAAAGGCGTCGCTGGCGGCCATGCGCTCCTCGGTGAGCAGCTCAGGGTCGGTGCCGTCGCCGTGAATAATCAGGCTGTGGGGGAAATTTTCCGCCAGCTGGCGGCAGCGCGCATCGCTTTTGTCCACCACCTTGCAGTT
>CAQCFX010000076.1:3153-5174 GCA_948766235.1 uncultured Oscillospiraceae bacterium
TGAGCAGGTAAAAGGCGATGCGCCCGCCGCCGATGATGAACACGTCGCGGATGCGGTGGGTGTGCCGGCCCAGCAGCTTGAAAAACTGGTGGACGCCGTTGGGCGTGCCCGCCATATACACCCGGTCCTCTTTGGCCAGCACGGTATTGCCGTTGGGGATAAAGACCTCGCTCCCCCGCTCCACCGCGCAGAACAGCACGGGCAGGTCCTGAATTTTGGACGACAGGGAGGCCAGGGAGCGTCCGGCCAGAAAGTCGGACTCCTGGATGTGGAACGAGATAAGCTCCACCTGGCCCCGGGCGAATGTGTCGATATTGGCGGCGGAGGGAAAGCGCAGCAGCCGGGAGATTTCCACCGCCGCGGCCAGCTCCGGGTTGATGAGCAGGGTGATGCCCAAATCCCGTTTCAGGGAATCCAGGTCGCTGGCGTACTCCGCGCTGCGCACCCGGGCTACGGTATAGGGCACGCCGATGCGGTGGGCGCAGTGGCAGCACAGCAGGTTGATTTCGTCGGAGCCGGTGGCGGCAATGAGCACCTCGCACTCCCGGGCCCCGGCCTCCAGCAAAAGGTCCCGGGAGGCGCAGTTCCCCTTGAGGCACATCACGTCCAGCTGGTTGGACAGCCGCTCCAGCGTGCTGTCCGATATGTCCACGATGGTGACGCTGTGGCCCTCGTCCGACAGGTGCTCGGCCACAGTGGCCCCCACCTTTCCGGCCCCGGCGATGATGATATTCAAATCAATCAGCTCGATTCTTTATTGGTTGGACGGGAATGAGACCCATCACTCCAGCACCGCTCCGCGGGCGGCAGAGGTGACCAGCTTGGCATACCGGGCCAGATAGCCCGTCTTGATGCCCGGCTCCGGGCACACCCAGGCGGCGCGGCGGCGGGCCAGCACGGCCTCGTCCACCAGAAGCTCCACCCTGCGCCGGGGGATGTCAATGGAAATCAGGTCGCCGTCCTCCACCAGGGCGATGGGGCCGCCCTGGGCCGCCTCGGGGCAGACGTGGCCGATGGCCGCGCCCCGGGTGGCGCCGGAAAAGCGCCCGTCGGTGATAAGGGCCACGCTCTCCCCCAGGCCCATGCCGCAGATGGCGGAGGTGGGGTTGAGCATCTCCCGCATACCGGGGCCGCCCTTGGGCCCCTCATAGCGAATCACCACCACGTCCCCGGCGGTAATTTTCCCGGCGTAGATGGCCTCGATGGCGTCCTCCTCGCAGTTGAAGACGCGGGCGGGGCCCTGGTGGCACATCATCTCAGGGGCCACGGCGGAGCGCTTGACCACGCAGCCCTCCGGGGCCAGGCTGCCCTTGAGCACGGCGATGCCGCCGTCGGGGGAATAGGGGTTGTCGATGGGGCGGATCAGCTCCTGGTTGCGGTTGACCACGCCCTCCAGGTTCTCCCCCAGGGTTTTGCCGGTGCAGGTGAGCACGTCGGTGCGCAGCAGGCCGGCCTTGTTCAGCTCCGCCATGACCGCGTGGACGCCCCCCGCGCCCTCCAGGTCCTCCATATAGGTGTCCCCGGCGGGGGCCAGATGGCACAGGTTGGGGGTTTTGCCGGAAATCTCGTTGGCGCTGTCCAAATCCAGCTCAATGCCGCACTCGTGGGCGATGGCGGGCAGGTGGAGCATGGTGTTGGTGGAGCAGCCCAGGGCCATGTCCACCGTCTCGGCGTTGTGGAAGGCGGCCTCGGTCATGATGTCCCGGGGCTTAATATTCCTCTTGACCAGCTCCATGACCTGCATCCCGGCGTGCTTGGCCAGGCGCAGCCGGGCCGACCACACGGCGGGAATGGTGCCGTTGCCCCGGAGGGCCATGCCGATGGCCTCGGTCAGGCAGTTCATGGAGTTGGCGGTGTACATGCCCGAGCAGGACCCGCAGGTGGGGCAGGCGTTGTTCTCATATTCCTCCACCCCCGCCTCGTCCAGCTTTCCGGCGTAGTAGCCCCCCACGGCCTCAAACATATGGGACAGGCAGGTGCGCCGCCCGTCATTGAGCCGCCCGGCCAGCATGGGGCCGCCG
>CAQCFX010000077.1 GCA_948766235.1 uncultured Oscillospiraceae bacterium
AGGAGCAGCGCAGTGAGTGAGCTTTGCCGCTTGCGGCGAAGCGAGCGATACGAAGGTTGTGACGACGCTGTCACGCTTTGCCTGTTCGCGACGCGCGGCTTCGCTGCGACTCGGACAAAACCCGCCTGCCGCTGCGCGGCGGCTGGGCTTTTGCCCTCGCTGCGCTCCATCCGCGCTGCTCACAACGGCTCCGCGCTTCCTGATCACGCTCGCGTTGGGCGCGCTGTTGCCCCGGCTTCCCTCCGACTCGGGGCAAATCCGGCGGGCTGTGCCCGCCTGGGTTTTGCCCCTCGCTTCGGTCCATCCGGGGCGGCGCGCCTACGCTCGCGCTTCTGCTTTTTCTGTTTTGTCCAAAATTTAACCTTTTAGCTTGGCATAAAACGACAATTATAGAGAAATTCAAAAAAGGGGGGAAATCTGCCCGGAGGTATGATATAATGGCTTTGTTCGTGTGTGTAACAGTCTGCCAAAGAGCGGGCGTTGGACCCGCGGGAAGGAATTGATCGCATGGGTATTGCGGACATCATATCGCTGCTGGGCGGCCTGGCCTTTTTCCTGTTTGGCATGACCCTTTTGGGGGACGGCCTGAAACGGGTGGCGGGCAGCAAGCTGGAAACCATCCTGGGCAAGCTGACCTCCAACCCCATCAAGGGGGTGTTGCTGGGCGCGCTGGTGACGGCGGTGATCCAGTCGTCCTCCGCCACCACCGTTATGGTGGTGGGCTTCGTCAACTCGGGCATCATGCAGCTTTCCAACGCCGTGGGCATCGTCATGGGAGCCAACATCGGCACCACCGCCACAGGCTGGGTGCTCACCCTGGCCGGCGTGGAGGGCGAGGGGGGCTTTACTTCTGCCACCGTGTTTGCGTTTGTGGCCTTTGTCGGCATTATCCTGTACTTTTTCTGCCGTAAGCAGACCCAGAAAAACGTGGGGCTGATTCTGCTGGCCTTCTCCGTGCTCATGAGCGGAATGCAGACCATGAGCTCCGCCATGGACCCGCTGAAGGAGAATGAGGCGTTTTTGCAGCTGATCTCCGCCGCCTCCAACCCGGCGGTGTCCCTGCTCATCGGCATTGCCGTGACCGCAATCATCCAGTCCTCCTCCGCCTCCATCGGTATTTTGCAGGCGCTGTCCATCACGGGGGCCATCAGCTATGAGGTGGCCGTGCCCATGGTGCTGGGTATGTGCATCGGCGCGTGCGTGCCGGTGCTGCTCTCCGCCATCGGGGCCAACGCCAACGGCAAGCGCACCGCTGTCATCTACTTATACTTCAATATTGTGGGTTCGGTGCTGTTTATGGTTCCGTTCTACCTGGCCCACGTGTTTATGAATTTCGATTTTATGGCTCTGCCCGCCTCCGCCTTTGGCATCGCCGTGTTCAACACCGTGTTTAAGGTGGCGGCCACCCTGGTGCAGCTGCCCTTCACGGGGCTGCTGGTGCGGCTGGCCGTGCTCACCATCAAGGAGGAGCGGGGCGAGGACGACGAGCAGTTCGAGGAAAACCTGCTGGACGAGCGCTTTTTGGACTACCCGCCCCTGGCCCTGGAGCAGAGCGGCCGTACGGTGGAGCGCATGGCCGCCGCCTCCTTCAAGAACCTGAACCGGTCGGTGGACCTGTTCATGCAGTATAGTCAGGAGAAGTACGACAAGATTATGTCCCGCGAAAATGTGGTGGACAAGTATGAGGATCGGCTGGGCAGCTACCTGTTCCACCTGAACACCCGGGACCTGAACGAGCGGGAGACCTTAATCAGCTCCCACTACCTTCACTGCCTCACCGATTTGGAGCGTATCTCCGACCATGCGGTGAATCTGGCCGAGCTGGCCAGCGAGCTGGACAGCAAGAGCATCGCTTTCCCCGCCGACGGGCTGGACGACCTCACCCAGGCCAGCGACGCGGTGCGGGAGATTGTGGCCCTGGCCCAGAAGGCGCTGGATGAGGAGGATATGTCCACCGCCCGAAAGGTGGAGCCGCTGGAGGAGGTCATCAGCACCATGCTGGAGCGGATGAAGCTGCGGCACATCCGGCGGCTGCAAAACGGGGCGTGCACGTTGGAGATGGGTTTTATCCTCAACGACATCATCACCAATTTTGAGCGTGTGGCCGCCCACTGTTCCAACGTGGCCCTGGCGGTGCTGGAGCTGCGCTACAGCGATTTGCAGTTCCATGACTACACCCGGGGCGTGCGCCAGGGGGACCAGCCGGAGTTCCGCCACTGGCTGAGCTTCTATCAAGACAAGTATCTCACCCCGCTGTCCGCCCCGGAGGGGAACGGGTAAACCAATCAAAACAAGGCCGGCCTTCTTAAAGAAGGCCGGCCTGTTGTTATACGCGGTGGTCAAAGACTAAATCGTTGCTTACTTCTTGGGCTGGTTGGGCTCCACGGTGTCGAACACGCTCTTGGCGCTGGCGCACAATCCGGCCAGCCCTTGCAGCTCGCTGGGGATGATAATCTTGGTGGCCCGGCCGTCGGCGGCCTTCTGGAAGGCCTCCAGCGCCTTGATTTTAATCACGCCCTCGCCGGGGGCGGCCTGGTTGATGAGCTTGATGGCATCGGCGGTGGCCTGCTGCACCTTCATGATGGCCTCGGCCTCAGCCTCAGCCTCCAGAATCTTGGCCTGCTTGGCGCCCTCGGCCTGGAGAACGGCGGCCTGCTTGGCCGCGTCGGCCCGGAGAATGGCGGACTGCTTCTCGCCCTCGGCCACCAGAATCTGGGATTGCTTCTGGCCCTCGGCCTGGAGGATGGCTTCCCGGCGCTCACGCTCGGCGCGCATCTGCTTCTCCATGGACTCCTGAATGTCCCGGGGCGGCATGATGTTCTTCAGCTCCACGCGGTTGACCTTGATGCCCCAGGGGTCGGTGGCCTCGTCCAGAATGGAGCGCATCTGGGTGTTGATGTGGTCGCGGCTGGTGAGGGACTGGTCCAGCTCCAAATCGCCGATGATGTTACGAAGGGTGGTGGCGGTGAGGTTCTCAATGGCGGACAGGGGGTGCTCCACGCCGTAGGTATAGAGCTTGGGGTCGGTAATCTGGAAGTAGATGACGGTGTCAATCTGCATGGTGACGTTGTCCTTGGTGATGACGGGCTGAGGGTCAAAGTCCACCACCTGCTCCTTGAGGGAGACGGTCTTGGCCACCCGCTCAATGAAGGGAATCTTCAGGTGCAGGCCCACGCCCCACACGGAATGGAACGCGCCCAGCCGCTCGATGACCACGGCACGGGACTGCTGCACCACCTTGATGTTGGAGGCGAGTACGGCAAGAATGATGAGGATGATGGCGATGGGAATGATAAAGGTCAGGACGGCGCCCAGGGAAGAGGCGGACAGGGCTAAGATTTTCATATGTTTTCCTCCTTACAGCATTTTCTCTCCACAAAAGATGACTCTTTTGAAAGGGAACGGGTTTACCAGGTCTCGGACTTGGGGGCGGCGCCGGCGGGGATGCGCTCCACAAACACCTTGACCCCTTCGATGCGCAGCACCTTCACCATAGTGCCGGCGGAGATGGGGGAGCCGTCCTGGCTGCGGGCGGACCAGGTCATGCCGCGGATGACGACGGCGCCCTTGCCGTGGATGTTGTCGATGTCCTCGGTGACCTGGGCGTCCGCCCCAATCACCCGGTCTGCGTTGGTGTGCTCTACCTTGCTGTTCAGGTGCTTTTTGGCCAGGGGCCGCACAGCGGCCATGCACAAAATGCTCACCGCCAAAAACAGGGTAATCTGAATCCACAGCGCCCCGCCCAGCAATGCGGCGACGAGGGCCGCCAGCGCCCCCGCGGCGAACCAAATGGAGGTCAGGCCCACGCTGACCGCTTCGCCCCCGGCGAACAGCAGCAGCAGCACCAGCCAAACGATTTTCTGCATAGATTCCGCGTCAAAAGGCATACCGTCACGCTCCTTCCAAACGTACGCAAAAGCTTGTGTTGATGGGCCGCGAAACAAGGGATTGTTTCGGGCTATCTTAACTATACCACACAATGGGCCGGAGGGAAAGAAGTTTTTTGTATTTATTGTTGCCAGCGCTTCCATTTTACATTATACTATGTATTGTAAAGTTTTTCTCCCGCCTCCTCCTGCCCACGATGAGAGCATACACCCTCTACCGGGTGGAAGGTCAAGGGGATTTTTAAAATTTTTTAAGGGAGCTGTTTATGGACGAAACCTTATCCTTTGTGATACCCGCCCTCATGGGGGTGGAGGCCACGGTGGCCTATGAATTGAAGAAGCTGGGGCTGTCCGGCGTCCGGGCGGAGAACGGCCGGGTGCTGTGCCGGGGGGCCCTGGCGGACATACCGCGGATGAACCTGAATCTGCGCTGCGGGGCCCGGGTGCTGCTGCGCCTGGGGTCCTTTGAGGCCCGCACCTTTGAGGAGCTGTTCCAGGGGGTAGCGGCCATCCATTGGGAGGACTACATCCCCCGGGAGGGGCGCTTCCCGGTGAAGGGGTACTCCATCAGCTCCGGGCTGCATTCGGTGCCCGCCTGCCAGTCCATCGTGAAAAAGGCGCTGTGCAAAAGGCTGGGGCAGGCGTATGGTTTGGAGACCCTGCCGGAGACGGGAAGCTTATACCAGGTGCAGTTTTCCATTTTAAAGGATGAAGTGACTTTAATGCTGGACACCTCGGGGGACAGCCTGTACAAGCGGGGCTACCGGGCGCAGAACATGGGCGCGCCCCTGCGGGAGACGCTGGCGGCGGCGCTGGTGTCCCTGTCCCGCTACCGGGGGCGGGACCCCTTCTGCGACCCCTTCTGCGGCTCGGGCACCATTGCCATCGAGGCGGCGCTGATTGCGAAAAACCGGGCGCCGGGCTTAAACCGCTCCTTTGCCGCCCAGCGGTGGAAGTGGCTGCCGTCGAAGCTGTGGATGGACGCGGCCGACGAGGCACAGGAAGCCGAATTCCACGGGGCATACGACATCTGGGGGGGCGACATCGACCCCGCCGCCGTGGAGCTGTCCCGGCACAACGCCCAGCTGGCCGGGGTGGAGGACGCGGTGCGGTTTGAGACGGCGGACGCGGCGAAATTCCGCCGGGAGGAGCCCAGGGGCCGGGTGGTGACCAACCCGCCCTATGGGGAGCGGCTGCTGGAAAAGGAGGAGGCGGAGGGGCTCTACCGCGCCTTCGGGAAAGCGGCCCGGGCGCTGCCAAC
>CAQCFX010000078.1:0-4485 GCA_948766235.1 uncultured Oscillospiraceae bacterium
TGAATCAGGGCCTTGATGTAGCCCAGCTCCTTTTGCATATTGGCCTGAAACCAGTGGTCACGGTTGAGAAAGTCGGGAATGACCAACGGAAGGTCTTTGTCCGGGCCGTAAAGCGCGAGCCGGTCAAGAACGGCGGCAGCGTGGGCGCACTGCGCTGGGGAGAGCGGGGTGCATTTCGTTCGGGAGATAAGGGCGGCGATGGGGTTGGAGTCCACGCCGATGGCGTCGTGCCCCCGGACGGCGGCCTCTAAAAGAGTGGTTCCCGAGCCGCAGAAAGGGTCCAGCACCACGCTGCGGGCAGACAGGTCCAGATAGTCCAGCAGAGAGCCGGGAATCTGGGGGATATACTTGGCCGGGTAGGGGTGGATGTTGTGGGTCAGGGCCTGCTTTTCCCGGGTGGTGACGGCATCCAGGTCGATGCGGTAATGTTGTTCGCTCATGCTTACCTCAGCTTTTTGAACACCAGGATATAGGAGTGGCCGATGTTCAAGTAATAATTTCTGGAAGGATAGCCCAAACAGACCAGCGGGCGGAAGTTGGTTTGGTCAAAGATGCGGATGTCCCACAGCGCATAGCCGGCGGCTTCCGCGCATCGGATGATGTCGCCGTGGAAGTTGATATAGGGCAGCTTGCGCTTCAAATCGCGGAAGTCCTTGACCACCCAGACCGCGTAGGAATTGGGCCTCTGCACGGCAAAGCACCGGGTCATGATGCTGGCGATGGCCTGAATGCCTTGGGCATAGTCCATATTGCCGATGTCGTGCTCGTCGGCGGAATAGGGGGCGGGGTTCTTAATTGGGTCGATGATGGAGTGCTCCCGCCACTTATAGGCGAAATCTCCTTTGATGGTCTTCAAAAGATTGGCATAGGGGGGGCTGGTGAGAATAAAATCCACCGAGTCGTTGGGAATATGGGCGCACATATGGTCCGCGTCGTCCTCCCAGATGGTGGCCTGTATGCCGTGGGCGGCGATTTCCTCCCGGCACATTTGGGCAAACCTGGGGTTCAGCTCGATGCCGAGGCTGCGCCTGCCCAGCTCATGGGCGGCCAGCATGGTGGTTCCCACGCCCATAAACGGGTCCAGCACCACTTCGCCCGCCTTGGTGTAGATTTCAATCTGATGGCGGGCCAGGGCCTTGGGGAAGCAGGCGCCGTGCTCCTTCTGATTGGGCGTTCTGGTGTCGGGATAAGCCTCGATGCTTTTGCTGTGCCGGGCCCATTCCGTTCCCGTCAGGTCGTTGAGCTGGTTGGCGCGGTTATCCTTGCGCTTGCCGAAGCATGGCCGGCACAGCCGCTTTTTATAGCGCTCGGTGGTGACCTCTGCGTCGGTTTCCGCGCCGCACTTCAAGCAGTTGAATTTCATTTTCGGTTGACCCATAAGCCATGCTCCTTCAAAGGGAGGGATATTTACATACAATAAAGCATTATACATCAAGGTACGCGGTTTTTCAACCTTTTCGGCGCGGGCGCCGTGCCCCTTGACAACCGTCCGATTTTTTACTATAATGTGGGTACGATTTCGTACCAGGGAGGCGGACCTATGCCCCGAAGCTCCAAGGCGCTCAGGCGCTTTAATTATCTGCTCAGCGAGACGGACGCCGCCTATCATGAGGCGGCGTCTCGTCTGGGCCTGGCGGACAGTGTGATGCAGATTCTTTATGTTGTTTACGACTCCGCCGAAGGGGACCGCTGCCCCCTGTCGGAGGTGTGCCGCTGCACCGGAATCAGCAAACAGACCATTAATTCGGCGCTGCGCAAACTGGAGGCGGATGGAATTGTCCGGCTGGAGCAGGCGGGGGGACGGAACAAGGACGTGTGCTTGACCCAGCGCGGCGTGGCTCTGGCGCAGTCCACTGCCGCAAAAATTATTGAAGCGGAGGACGCTGTCCTGGCCTCCTGGCCGGCGCAGGACGTGGCGGCGTACCTGTCGCTGACTGAGCGGTATCTGACCGCCTTTCGGGACGAAATCAAAAAACTGGAATGAAAATAGGAGTTCAGAGTTACATGATACAGTTATCCGATCATTTTGATTACAAGCGCTTGCTGCGCTTTACCCTGCCTTCCATCGTCATGATGATTTTTACCTCTATTTACAGTGTGGTGGATGGGTTTTTCGTGTCCAACTTTGCGGGGAAGACGCCCTTCGCGGCGGTGAACTTTATCTTCCCCGTGCTCATGATTTTGGGCTGCGTCGGGTTCATGTTCGGCACCGGCGGCAGCGCCCTGATTGCCAAGACCATGGGGGAGGGAGAGCGGGAAAAGGCCAACGATATCTTCTCCCTGCTGGTATACGTAGGCGCAGCTTCCGGCGTTGTTCTGGCGGCAGTGGGGATTGTCCTGCTGCCCACCCTGGCCGCCTTGCTGGGGGCGGAGGGAGAGCTTCTGGCCAACTGCATTGTTTATGGGCGGATTGTTTTGTGCGCCCTGCCGTTTTACACGCTTCAGATGGAATTTCAGTGCCTGTTTGTCACCGCAGAAAAGCCCGGACTGGGCTTAGGCGTGACGGTGGCGGCGGGTGTGACCAACATGGCGCTGGACGCGCTGTTTGTGGGGGCGTTCCGCTGGGGATTGGAGGGCGCGGCTGCGGCCACCGCCGTCAGCCAGCTGGTGGGCGGCGTGGCGCCGCTGATTTATTTTAGCCGGGAGAACGACAGCCCGCTGCGGCTGGGCAAGTGCCGCTTTGATGGCAGGGTGTTGTTCAAAGCCGGCACCAACGGAGCTTCTGAACTGATGAGCAACATCTCCGCGTCGGTGGTCAGTATGCTTTATAACGCCCAGCTTATGGCCAAGGCGGGGGAGGACGGCGTGGCCGCCTACGGGGTGCTGATGTACGTCAGCCTGGTGTTTCAGGGCATTTTCATCGGCTATGCCGTGGGGGCGGCGCCCATTGTGGGCTACCACTACGGCGCGGGCAACCGGGAGGAGCTGAAAAACCTGCTCCGGCGCAGCGTTATCCTCATCGGCGGCTTTTCGGTGCTGATGTGCCTGGCCGGGGAGACGCTGGGCAGGCCGCTGTCCATGCTTTTTGTGGGGTATGACCCAGGACTGCTGGACATGACGGCCCACGCCTTTTCCATTTTCTCCGTCGCCTTCCTGTTCTCCGGCGTTGCCATCTTCGGCTCGTCCTTCTTTACCGCGCTGAACGACGGGCTGACCTCCGCGCTCATCTCCTTTTTGCGTACGCTGGTGTTCCAGTGTGCGGCGGTTGTCCTGTTTTCCATCCTGTGGGGCCTGGACGGCATATGGTGGTCCATTGTGGCGGCGGAGGCCATGGCGGTGGTGGTCACGCTTTGCTTCTTGCTGGGCAAGCGGAAGCGGTACGGCTATTTTTAAAAAACGGCTGCCCTGGGAACACAGCCCAGGGGAGCCTGACGCCCGCCGGGAAGCGGCTGCTTTTCGGCGGGCGTTATTTTATGAAAGAGGCGGCCGCGCCGCGGCGTGTGCGAGGTAGAGCATTTTTACGGACATTTGAAAATAGAATACTGCGATAAATTGTGTTTATGTTTGATAAAATATCAGGACAATGCAGCGCCGGGAGGGAATGAAATCATTGCGTTTTTCAAAAACGGGGAGAAGCCAAAAATAATACAAGCAATGCTAAAAAAACTGTCTGTTCAAAGGGCAGCGAAAGGTGTATTGTTAAAATACAACAAATGCAGGTTGTGGGCTGCCGTTGGTTTTTGGCAATGTGACTTGCGGCGCGGCGCTTGCAGCGGCATGAAAGACCAAATGATGCTTGGAGGGATTTTATGGACGGTATTTGGATTTCCGGGTTTGCCGACGAGATTAGCAGCGACTTTGACGAGCAGCTCTCTACGGTGACGCGGCTGGGGATGAAGCACATCTCACTGCGCAGTGCGGACGGAAAGAACGTGGCGGACTATACGCCCGAGGAGGTCGCGGAGAAGCTGCTGCCCCGGCTGAAGGCGGCGGGGGTGGGGGTGTCCTCCTTGGGCAGCCCCATCGGCAAAATCGCGGTGGACGACGCCCAGGCCTATGAAAAGCAGCTGGGGCAGCTGGAGGCGCTGTGCCAGATCTGCAAGCTGCTGGACTGCCGGTACATACGCATTTTCAGTTTCTTTATTCCCGAGGGCCAGGACCCGGAGCAGTATAAGGACGAGGTGCTGGAGAAGCTCCGGGGCTTTGAGGCCGTGGCCCGCAGGCATGATATGGTTCTGCTCCACGAAAACGAGAAGGACATCTACGGCGACACGGCCCAGCGGTGCCTCACCCTCTTGAAAGGGGTGGATAGCCCCCATCTCCGCGCGGCCTTCGCCAACTTTGTGCAGTGCGGCGAGGACCCGGTGCGGGCGTGGGAAATGCTCCACAGCTATGTGGCGTACATCCACATTAAAGATGCGGTGTCCAGCAGCAGTGAAAACGTGGTGTGCGGCACCGGCGAGGGACATATTGAGGAGCTTTTAAAGCGGGCCATCCGAGAGGAGGGCTACCAGGGCTTCCTTACTCTGGAGCCCCATTTGGTAC
>CAQCFX010000078.1:4510-5032 GCA_948766235.1 uncultured Oscillospiraceae bacterium
AGTCCCTGGAGCAGAAGGCGGCCAGCGACGTGATTAAGGAGAACAAGGCCAAGGACGGCGCGGACGGCTACCGGATGCAGTATGAGGCGCTGCTGGCCATTCTGGAGAAGATTTGAATCAGGTTCTAAATATATGAGCAGTTACATCAATATATCGGCAGCTAAACTGTGAGAAAGGGGTAAAACATCATGGACAAGAAAATTCGGTTTGGGCTGATTGGCATCGGCGCGCAGGGAGGGGCCTACGCCGGCTTCCTCAGCGGAAAGGGCGGCTTCCCCGGCATGCCCGTGCCCGAGTGCCCGCCCCACTGCGCCCTGGGCGCCCTGTGCGACAATGACCCGGAGAAGGAAAAGATGTGCAAGGAGAAGTACCCCGAGGTGCCCTTCTACAGCGACTGGAAGGAGATGGTGGCCTCCGGCAATGTGGACGCCGTCATCACCACCGTTCCCCATTACCTGCATCATGAGATTGCCATCTACTGCCTGGAGCACGGTATGAACGTGCTGGTGGAAAAGCCTGCGG
>CAQCFX010000079.1 GCA_948766235.1 uncultured Oscillospiraceae bacterium
TGGGCAGGATGGGACCGAAAATCTCCTCGCCCATCACCGCGTCTTCAAAGACGGCGCCGTCCAGAATGGTAGGCTCAATTTGCAGGGAATCCCGGCGCGAGCCGCCGCCGTGGATTACCTTGTCCGAATCCAGCAGGGATAGCAGGCGGTCGAAGTGCTTCTCATTGACAATTTTGCCGTAGCTGGGGTTGTCCAAAGGCTGCGGGCCGTACTGCCGCACGGTCTCCGCCTTCAGCTCGGCGGCCAGCGCGTCCTTAATCCGCTGGTCGCAGTAGATATAGTCGGGGGCCACACAGGTCTGCCCGCAGTTTAAGAATTTGCCGAACACAATGCGCCGGGCCGCCAGCTTCAGGTTGGCGGTGCGCTCCACAATGCAGGGGCTTTTGCCGCCCAGCTCCAGAGTGACGGGGGTGAGGTGGTCCGCCGCCTTTTTCATCACCTCTCTGCCCACGCCCTGGCTGCCGGTGAAAAAGATATAGTCAAAGGGCTCCTCCAGCAGCGCGGCGTTTTCCGCCCGGCCCCCGGTGATGACCGCCACATATTCCGGGCCGAAGCACTGGCTGATGAGACGCTCCACCAGAGCGCTGGTGTGGGGAGAGTAGGCGCTGGGCTTGAGGACGGCGGTGTTTCCCGCGGCAATGGCGTCCACCAGCGGGTCCAGGGTAAGCATAAAGGGATAGTTCCACGGACTCATGATGAGCGTCACCCCATAGGGAGAGGGCTTTTGATAGCTGCGGGCGGGGAAGTGGGCCAGGGGGGTGGCCACGGTCTTTTCCCGGGCAAAGGCGCGGGTGTGCCGGCGCATATAGCTCAGCTCGCTGAGCACCAGGCCGGTCTCGCACAGATAGCTCTCATAAGCGCTCTTGCCCAAATCCTGCCGAAGCGCCTGGGCAATGGCCGCCTCGTTGGAGCGAATGCAGGTTTTCAGCCGGTCCAGCGCCCGCAAGCGAAACTCCACGTCCAAGGTGGCCCCGGTCTGAAAATAGGCGCGCTGCCTGTCTACAATCTGTCTGATTTCAAGCTGAGTCATGCAAATCCCTCCAATGCGCCGCGGCGCTTTTTTCATTGTACCGAAGCGGGCCGCGCATAAGCGCGGCGATGCTGATATTGTAGCACAGCCGTCGGTGTCTGTCAAAGCGAGCGGCAATGGGTCTACGATGACATTCTGTAATTGACAGGCAAAACCGGCGGGCATATAATAAATCTATCCAGCGGGCCAAGGCCGGAAGGGCCCCAAAAAGAGAAGGAGAGGAGCGGTATGATCCGAATTGCCATCGCAGAGGACGACCCCCAATGCTTTGCTCAGATTGAGCAGTATATTGGGGACTTTGGCCGGGAGACAGGCCGGACCTTCCGCATCACCCACTATGACAACGGGGAGGACCTGGTGGAGCGCTACAGGCCGGAATATGACCTGATTCTTATGGATGTGGAGATGCCCTTTATGGACGGCATGACGGCGGCGGGCCATATCCGGGGGATGGACCCGGAGGTTGTCATCATTTTCGTCACCAACCTGGCCCAATACGCCATCCAGGGGTATTCGGTGAACGCCCTGGACTACATTTTAAAGCCGGTGAACTATTTCTCCTTCTCTCAGCGGCTGAGCCGGGCGCTGCAATATGTGCGCCGGCGGGAGACGGACTGCGTCACCGTGCCGGTAAAGGGCGGCGTGGTCAAGCTGGAGGTGGACAGCATCTTTTACATCGAGCGCCTGGGCCGCCAGCTGATGCTCCACACCCGCACTGGAATACACGTTTCCACCGCAACCCTCCAGCAGATGGAGGAGGCGCTGGAGGGGCGGGGCTTTGCCCGCTGCAACAAGGGCTACCTGGTGAATTTGGAGCACGTGGACGGGATTCAGGACGGCTGCGCCGTGGTCCGGGGGGATAAGCTGCTCATCAGCCGGGGCCGGCGGGGGCCGTTTTTGGAGGCGCTGGCCGACTGCGTGGGAGGTGTTCGGCCGTGAGCACCGTCTATCTGTCCGACATCCCCCGAATTGTCACCGCCCTGGCGGAGTGGTGCGCCTGCCTGGTGGTCATCGCCCAATACCCCAGGCGGTTTCACGGCAGGCGGCTGTGGCTGGTTCTGAGCGGGGGACTGGCGGTGCAGTGCTGACAGACGCGCTGTCCATCTGGCTGTGGCTGCCCTGCATGACAGCGGCGGTGGGGCTGATGTTTCTGCTCATTTCAGTATGCTGCGATATGCCGCTGGCCACGGCGGGCTACTGTACGATTCGGGCCTTTCTGCTGGCGGAGTTTGCCGCGTCGCTGGAATGGCAGATGTATTCCTATACGGCGTACACCCTGGGCATGGGCAGGGAGGACGCGGCCAGAGGGCCGCTGTCGCTGTTTTTTGTGGCGCTGGTATACATCCCCGTATTTTTGCTGATGTACTGGCTGGAGAACCGCCGGGGGGACCCGCTGACCGCCATGTCTTTCCGGCTGCAAGAGCTGTGGAGCCCCGTTTTGATTGCGCTGGCCTGCTTCTTTTTGAGCAATCTCAGCTTTGTTTACAGCGGTATGCCGTTTACCGGCTCGGCGCTGACGGACATCTACAACATCCGCACCCTGGTGGACTTTGCGGGGGTGGCGATGATGTACGCCTACCATGTTCAGCGCTGCGAGCTGTATATGCAGCGGGAGCTGGACGCCATGCAGAACATCCTCCAAAACCAGTATGTTCAGTACCGCCAGTCCAGAGAGAGCATTGAGGTCATCAACCACAAGTACCACGACCTGAAGCACCAAATTGCCGTGCTCCGGGCGGAGCCGGACGCCGCCAAGCGCTCAGCTTATTTGGACGGCATGGAGGAGGAAATCCGGGATTACGAGGCCCAGAACAAAACGGGCAACTCCGTGCTGGACACGGTGCTCACGGGCAAGAGCCTGTACTGCGCCCGCCATGGGGTGGAGCTGACGTGCATTGCCGACGGCGGGAAGCTGGCCTTTATGGACGTGATGGACATCTGCACCATCTTTGGCAACCTGCTGGACAATGCCATTGAATATGAGCTGCGCATCAGGGAGCGGGAGAAACGGCTGATTCATCTGGCGGTCCACGGCAAACGGGACTTTTTGGTGATTCAGTGCCAGAACTACTGCCCGGAGATAGTGGAGTTTCGGGGCGGCCTGCCCGTGTCTACCAAGGGAGACAGCGCGTACCACGGCTATGGCATCAAATCCGTCCGCCGCTCCGCGGAAAAATACGGCGGCACCATGACCATCCACAACCAGGACGGGTGGTTTCAAGTGAATATTATGATACCCCTGCAAGAGGCAAGCGTGTGAGCCAATGGACAAAAAGCCCGTCTGAGAACTTAGGTTCTCAGGCGGGCTTTTCGTCGTTTCGGGGGTGTGCTTCAAGCCGGGGGCATCACTCACGCAGTGCCTGAAAATAGGCCCGGTTGTGGAGCACCGCCGGGTCGTCCGGCTTGCAGGCGGCGGCCAGCTCGTTAAACTCCTCCGCCCGCTTCTGATCGCCCATGCGGCTGTGGCAGACGCACAGCTGGATGCAGGGCAGGTATCCGTAGCAGTCCGGGGACACGAACCCGCCCCGGCGGTCATCCCGGGGGCAGGTCAGGGCCAGGGCGTACCAATAGGCGGCCTGGCCGTACCGCTCCCGCTGGAAGAACCATCGGCCCAGCTCGCAGCACACCTCTGCCCTGGGCCGGTCATAGGAAAAGGTGCGCAGCAGCGCCGACAGGGCCGCGTCGGGTTGTTCCAGCTGTTCCTGGCAGTAGGCGCAGTGGCAGCAGGCGTCGATGTTATTCTCCACCCAGCCCCGGCCCTCCGATAAGAACGCCTCAAAGACCGCCAGGGCCTCCTTCCAGCGGCGGTGGTAGTACAGCTCCCGGCCATAGTAGAACTGCTGCCGGGGGTCCAGGGTATTGCCGGCGGCCAGCTGGGCCTGATAAATCCGCAGATTGCGGTCCGGGTCGCCGGGATGGGTCTTGCTGTGAGTGACGGCAAAGCTTCCGTAATGAATCTGGCCCACCGGGGTGACAGCCTCGTGGACCGCTCCCTCCCAGCGCATCCCCACATGGTTTTTAATCAGCCGTTCCCGGTAATAGGAGAAGGTGACCCGGCCGCTCTCGTCAAAGCCGGTGTGGTAGGGGGCCATGACCACGGAGACGGCGGGGTCCAGCGTCTCCTTCAGCTCGTAAAAAGCTGCCCGGTCCTCCTCTAACAGCACATCGTCCGCGTCCAGCCACATACAGTAGTCCATGGACGCGTGGGCAAAGGACTCATTTCTGGCGGCGGCGAAGTCGTCCCGCCAGGGAAAGTCAAAAATCAGGCTGGTGAACCGGGCGGCAATCTCTCGGGTTCGGTCGGTGGAGCCGGTGTCCACGATGATGATTTCATCCACCAGGTCGGCCACGCTGTCCAGACACCGTTCCAGCACATCCTCCTCGTTTTTTACAATCATGCACAGGCTGACGTTTACCATGCCCGGGGCTCCTTCCATTTCATAAATTTTGTGGGGGAGGCGCTGAAAAACGCGCCTCCCCCTGGCTGTTTTGGCGGGCCTCAGGCCAGCCGGATGATGGTCAGAGACGCCCCCGCGCCGCCGCCCACCAGGATGGCAGTCCCGGCCACAGCGGCGGGATAGAGCTGGAGGGTGATGGTAGAGTTGGCGGGAAGGGTGACTTTAATCTGGTTTTCAAAGTGGGAAGTGGATACCACCGGGGCGATGGTGGAGGCGGTGTTGTTCGCGCCGTTAATCACCAAGCGGGTGCCCAACAGCAGGGACAGAGTGGTATTCACGTGGTAGGATATCTGATAGGTGCCCGCCGTGGCCACGGTGAACACTGTGCTTCCGGCGTTGGCGGTGATGTCCGGGGAGAAAACCTGGGCGTTGGGCATGGGCACCGCGGTGCCCCCCAGCGC
>CAQCFX010000080.1:0-206 GCA_948766235.1 uncultured Oscillospiraceae bacterium
CCGCCCCGGCTTCAAGGAAATGCTGAAGCAGCTGGAGCAGGGCAAGGCAAATCTTGTCATCACCAAGGATCTGTCCCGGCTGGGTCGTGATATGCGGGAGGCCAGCTACTACGCCGAGCAGTTTTTCCCGGAGCACAGCATCCAGTATATTGCCATCGCGGATAACTTTGACACGGAGCACGACAACATCATGGCCCCCTTCCTGT
>CAQCFX010000080.1:221-440 GCA_948766235.1 uncultured Oscillospiraceae bacterium
CGAGGTCTACCTCCGGGACGGTTCCCGCAAGGTGAAAGACGTGCTGAAAAGCAAGCGGGAGAGCGGCCAATACTGCGCCTGCCCGCCCTACGGCTACCGCAAGGACAGGGAGGACAAGCACCGCCTGGCTCCCGACGAGATGACCGCCCCGGTGGTGGAGCGCATCTTCCAGCGGGCGGCGGCGGGGGATTCCTCCCGGAAGATTGCCCTGGACCTGAA
>CAQCFX010000080.1:457-4877 GCA_948766235.1 uncultured Oscillospiraceae bacterium
GACGGCATCATCCCGCCGCTGAAATACCGGGTGCTGTACCGGGACGACTTCAGCGAGGAGGGGGCAGCCCGGGCGTCCGACCTGTGGAATTACACCACGGTGAAGCGCATCCTGAAAAACCAGGTGTATCTGGGGCACACCATGCTGGGCAAGAGCAAAAAGGTCAGCGTCAAGTCCAAGAAAAAAGCGGCCGTCCCGAGGGACAAGTGGGCGGTGACCAAGGACACCCACCCGCCGCTGGTGGACAAGGCCCTGTTCCAACGGGCGCAGGAAAACCTGGGCCGGGGCAGCCGGGACTATCGGGCCTATGACCATGTGCGGAAAAGCATCTTTGGCGGCGTGGCGGTGTGCGGCAAGTGTGGGCACTCCCTGTGCTCCTGCGGCACGGTGTACAAGGGGGAGCGGGAAAAATACTGGTATCTCTCCTGTACCCACCAGCGCCAGGACATCGCCAACCCCTGCCAGGGGGTGCGTATCCGCTACTCCGACCTGGTAGAGCTGGTTCGGCAGGATCTGAACAGCCTGCTGGCCCTCAGCGACCAAGAGATTGAAGAGTTGGCACAGGAGGCCGCCCGCCGGGTAGGGAGCAAGGAAAACCTCCAAGCCCGGAAGATGAAGCGGGAGCGGGCGGAGGCCCGGATAGCCACCATCGACAAGATCGTCACCAAGCTATACACCGACAATGCGACGGGCAAGCTGGACGACGACCGGCTGAACCGTATGGTGGGCGACCTGGAGCGGGAATCCGCCGGACTGAAGGCCACACTGGAGGAGTTGGGCGCCCCCAGCCCCGCCCAGGAGGCCATGAATCGGTACACCCGCTTTTTTGACCTGGCCCGGCAGTACACCCACCTGGAAACCCTGGATCGGGATACTCTCGTGACCTTTGTTGATCGGATTGAGATTGGGCCCAAGCTGTATGCGGACGGCAGTCACAGGATACCGGCCCGAGCCAATCAGCCCTACCGCCAGAGCGTGCGTATCTTCTACAAATTCATCGGCGAAATCAAGCCGGAAACCCGGGAGGAACAGGTTGATGTACCCGCTTCATAAAAACAGGTATGTCTCCATCTTAAAAAGGTTTTGCTTGTGGAAACAGCACAAAAAAGCGCTGGTAAAATTGGCGGTATGACGGAACAGCTTGAAGAAAATGGTAAAAAGAGGCCTTTTAAGTTGGGGTAGGTACACCAAGGGAGGTCGGCGTCAACCTGAAGCAGGGCTACAACGGCGACCTGACCAGCCGTCAGGCCGGCTCCGTGGGCGGCCAGATGGTCAAGAAGATGATTGAGGCCTACGAGAACGGCCTGAAGTAAGCTTTTCCGTTTTTTGCGGAACAATGCGCAGCAGGAGGGGAGCGGTCCTACGGGGCGGCTCCCCTCCTGCTTACAAAAAATTTTTTGACAAATTGTGTGTTTTCCCTTGACAGCCGCAAATAACATTATATAATTGAAGGGTGGTTAAATCACCCGATAGGAGGCCAACGTGAAACTTACAAAGAGCGAGCTGGAGGTCATGGAGACCTTGTGGCAGGCGGGACGTCCGCTGGCACGTTTTGAAATCCTGGAGCTGTCCGTAAATCCAAGCTGGAGTCCAAGCACGATCCACATTTTGCTCAACGGCTTGCTGAAGAAGGAGGCGATACGTGAGGCAGGATTTGTCAAGAGAACCAAAACCTATGGGCGGCTGTACGAGGCCAATATTTCCCGGGAGGAGTATTATTCCGATACGCTGTTCCGGGGAAAGGGCGTGCAGTCCATCCCCGCGTTTGTTTCCATGCTGCTGAGAACCGACGACCTGACAATGGATGTGGTGGACGAGCTGGAGCAAATGCTGGCCGAGCGAAAGAAAGAGCTGGAAGCTGAGGAATGATTTCCGTCTTCTCTGTGATTAACGCCCTGCTGGCCTATTGTCTCGTAATGGCTCTACTCATTTTGGTGAACCGCCGTACCTTCTTTGTGAACAAGTGCGGCGCGTCCGCTCTGCTGTTGATATCCGCCGCGTCCTCTATAAGGTTAATCCTGCCGATTGAGGTGCCGTCCGCCTTTGTCGTAGCCTGTCCCTGGGAGTTCCTGGGTTCGTTTTCCAGGTTTTTCAGCGCTCACCCGGGCGTTGTCAGAGTGATGGCGGTTGTCTGGGCCATCGGCGCGGTTGTGGTGCTGGTGTCGGAGGTGCTGCGGTTTCGCGCCACCTGCCAGGAGTGCGAGAGCTACCTGGTGCTGGAGGACGAACGGGTTCAGAAAATCGCCCGGCGCTTTAATGAGAAGCTGCGTGTGCTGGTGTCGCCCGACGTGGAGGGGCCTTTTGTGCTGGGCGGGTTTCACCCAACCGTCTATCTCCCCGCGGACAAGATGTCGGACCTGGAGGTTGAGCTGGCCCTGGCCCACGAGATGCAGCATATCCGCAACCACGATCCGTGGATTAAGCTCGCGTTCGTGTTTGCGCAGGCGGCGCTGTGGTGGTTCCTCCCCATTCACCTGTTTCGGAGAGACTTGGACGACTTTTTGGAGCTGCGGTGCGACACCAGGGTGATGGACCGTTTGGGCCCGGTGGATAAAATCACGTATATGTTCACCCTGACCGGCGCGGGAAGGAACGCCTTGGAGTTTCAGGAAGCCATGGCCGCCCACAAGTCCATGGCGGTGAAGGACCAGTGCTCTTTGGAGCGCCGGCTAAAGTTTCTGGAGAGCTATGCGCGGAAGCCGCGGCGTCTGAACCCTGTGGCGGCGGTCCTCATCGTGGCGGTGTTTCTGGCGTCCTACCTTGTGATTTTTCAGCCGGGACTTTCGCCGTCTATGGAAGACCTTCAAAACGATGTTCGGAATTTTTATGAAGAGCAGTACGATGACCCTAAGAACGGCGATGGGAAAAGTAGTGTGTTCATTTTGAAAGATGCCGATGGCCGGTATCAGTTGATTATTAACTATGAATTCAGCAGGTATCTGACGGAAGAGGAGGTTGCTTCCGAGCAGTACCAGAACATTTATATTTTTGAGGAGGGAAGCGGCGAATGAAGAAACGAGTTTTGACCTTGCTCATGGCTTCGCTGTGCGCGTTGACCCTGATGACTTCTACCATGGCCCCCGTTATGGCCTCTGCCTACTCCGGCGAGGGCACCGGCATTGAGACCCGGGCGGAGCAGTTCCGCTGGTATTATCGGACGCATGACGGAGAGAAGCAGATGCGCCTGTGGTCGGTTACATACGGGGTGTGGAGGACAGACTGGGTTCCCGTTCCTGAAGATTGGACGTATCCGGGTGATTAAAAGAGTTGGCGGCATTTCGTGCGAAATGCCGCCTCTTTTTCACAAAAAACGCTTGACAAAATTTAGACAAGGAAGTAGAATGTAAATACGAATGATAATATTATAAATCAAATATTGGTTGCCATTTGCCGTGGTCCGGGCTGGGGATGGTCTGGCTGCACGGTGTTTTCCGGGATAGGTTTGCGGGAAAACCTTTGACGCGGAACGACATGGGCGGGGCAGGTCAGATCTATTTCGGTAGGTCTGGCCTGCTTTTGCTGTAGGGAGGGCGCGCCGTGAAAGCTGAACGTAAACGCAAAGAAAGGGTGAAAATCCGTACTGCGGTACGTGGCATAACCAGTCCCTTTTGGATATGATTTGTCAAAAGGGGTCGAAAAAATGCCGGAGACAGTTGCGCTCGCCAATCGGGTGAAAGCATATCGCAAAAAAGAATCCAAAAATCAGCTGGACATGGCCTTTGACACCGGCTTGAGCATTGAGGAAATCAGCCTGATTGAGCGGGGGAAAACCGACCCCAAGCTCAGCACCCTGCAAAAGCTGGCGGCTTACATGGGAATTACGGTGTCCAGCCTGTTGGAGACCGAATAAAGGGAGAGAAGGTGATAGGGGTGAATAAACGCTTTGGAGAGGCGTGCGACCGGCTGCACCGGCTGGGTGTGACGGCGAATTACAAGGGCTGCCGGTATACGGCGTATGCCGTGGCGCTGTGCGCCGAGCAGCCCGATCTGCTGATGCTGGTGACCAAAAATCTCTACCCGGAGGTGGCCAGGCAGTACTCCACCACCTGGCAGGCGGTGGAGCGGAACATCCGCACGGTGATTGGAGTGGCCTGGAAGCGAAACCCCGTCCTGCTGGGGGAGATGGCGGGCAGCCTTTTGTGGACCAAGCCCTGTTCGGCGCAGTTTCTGGCCATCGTGTCGGAGGATTTGCGGCGCGGCAGGGCGGGCTGAACCCAGGATAGGTTAAAGTCCGCCGGGGCGGCGCGGGACTTTTTGTGCGCGTGCGGAGTTAGACAGGCGTGGAGCGCTGGGAAATCAAGCTGATTTTCCATTGCGCTCCCGTTTTTTTTGTGGTACAATCTGTGGTACTTATATCGTCAAGCACTTTAAAAGGAGACTTTCATATGCGTTCCGACAGCGTAAAAAAAGGCGTCCCAAC
>CAQCFX010000081.1 GCA_948766235.1 uncultured Oscillospiraceae bacterium
TTGCCGAAGGCGTCGTAGTTGATGATGTTGTTCTGGTCGAAGGGGGTGACCAGGGCGGGGCAGGAGCCGGTAAAGACGGGAGTTCTCACAAAAGATGCACCCTTTCCAAATTGTTTTCCGGTAGGGGCGCACATCGCGCGCCCGCTTTTCAAATGTTGGAGGTTCACGGGCGTACAGTGTGCGCCCCTACATTATTTGTGCTCAATATATCCCTCGGCGCACAGCAGCTCGGCCAGCTCCACGCCGCCGCCCGCCGCGCCCCGCAGGGTGTTGTGGGACAGGGAAACAAACTTGTAATCATACTGGGTGTCCGGGCGCAGGCGGCCGATGGACACGGCCATGCCGCCCTCCAGGTCCCGGTCCAGCTTGGCCTGGGGCCGGTCGGGCTCCTGGAAGTAGTGCAGGAACTGCTGGGGGGCGGTGGGCAGGTTCAGCTCCTGGGCGCGGCCCTTGAAATTGGCCCAGATCTCCTTCATCTGCTCCATGGTGGGCTTGTTTTTAAAGGTGACGAAGGCGGCGGCGGTGTGGCCGTTGGACACGGGCACCCGCAGGCACTGGGCGGTGATGGACACGCCTTCCGCGTTGACAATCACGCCGTTCTCCACCCGGCCCCACACCTTCAGCGGCTCCTGCTCGCTCTTTTCCTCCTCGCCGCCGATGTAGGGGATGAGGTTATCCACCATCTCGGGCCAGGTCTCAAAGGTCTTGCCCGCGCCGGAAATGGCCTGGTAGGTGCACACCAGCACCTTCTCCACGCCGAACTGGCGCAGGGGGGACAGGGCGGGGACATAGCTCTGGATGGAGCAGTTGGACTTCACGGCGATGAAGCCCCGCCGGGTGCCCAGGCGCTTGCGCTGGGCCTTTATCACCTCGATGTGCTCCGGGTTTATCTCCGGGATGACCATGGGCACATCAGGCGTCCAGCGGTGGGCGGAGTTGTTGGACACCACCGGGCACTCATGCCGGGCATAGTCCTCCTCCAGGGCGCGAATCTCGTCCTTTTTCATGTCCACGGCGGAGAACACAAAATCCACCTGGGCGGCAATCTTCTCCACATCGTCCTGAGCGCTGAGCAGGATGAGGTCCTTGGCCTCAGAGGGGATGGGAGTGTCCATGGCCCAGCGGCCCGCCACCGCGTCCTCATACCGCTTGCCCGCGGAGCGGGGGCTGGCGGCCACTGCGGTGAGCTGGAACCAGGGGTGGTTTTCCAGCAGGGTGACAAAGCGCTGGCCCACCATGCCGGTGGCGCCGATGACGCCCACTTGATACTTTTCCATGTCGTTGTGCCTCCTGTGCGCCCGCCGGTCATTTTAGGGGTTGCGGTCGATTGGCGGATACGCTATAATATAAAAGATCATGTCGAAATCTGCCGCCCGGACAGCCGGGTATGTGATATCTATCACTATAACATTAACACGTTAAAGTGTCAATTTGACGCTGCCGCCCGAAGTGGAGAAATGGAGAACCATATGAAGGGAAAATTCGTGCAAATTGCAGCGCTGTGTCTTTCCGCCGTCCTTTTGCTGGCGTCAGGGGGGCGGCAGGCGGCGGCCGCCGCGCCGGCGGGGGGGAGCGGTCCTCTCATCCGGGTGGGTCTGCACTACGGCACCGGGGCAATGGAGGGGCTGAATCTGCAAAACGAGGCGGGTTCCGGCTTCCGCTTTGGTTATTACGACAGCGCCAACCAGTTTGTGGAGCTGGGCTCCACAGTCCAGCGGGCCATCTCCGTGGTCAAGACCATGAATGTCTACTACGGCACCTACGACAAATATACCTGTTACCACTCCGCGCTGACCTCATCCAGCGTGGCGGTGGGGGAGTATCATCTCCAGCTTCCAGGCAGTTATGCCACCTTCGCGGAGGCCCAGGCGGCGGCATCCCTGTACGGCGGAGGCTTCCCGGCCTGCATCGGCGGGGTGTTTTACGCCCGGGTGGGCAATTACACCACCCGGGACGGGGCGGTGGCCGCCCAGGCGGTGCTGTCCGCCCAGGGGGTGTATACCGAGCTGTGCGGCACGTCGGGCTACGGCGTGAGCGTGGTGGTCACAGGCACCAACACGATGGTCTTCCAGTACGACGACCTGGGGCAGGGCACGGGGCTGGGCATTGAGCCGGGCCAGGTGAACACCGGGGAAAAGTGCACCACCTTGAGCAAGGGGTATCTGTATTACGGCGGCTTTCGCTTCGAGCGCATTGACGGCGGCGATATGACCGTGGTGAATATCCTGGGGCTGGAGGACTATGTGAAGGGCGTGGTCCCCATTGAGATGAGCGACAGCTGGCCCATCGAGGCGCTGAAGGCCCAGGCGGTGGCGGCGCGCAGCTACGCGCTGTCCCTGGGCAGCAAGCACAGCAGGCATCATTTCGACATCTGCGCGGAGACGGACTGTCAGGCCTACGGCGGGCTGAACCGGGCGGGGGCCAACTCCAACGCGGCGGTGGACCAAACCGCCGGGCTGGTGGTGACCTACAACGGCCAGATTGCCCACACCTGCTACTACGCCAGCAACGGCGGGGCCAGCGAGAGCTCCAGCGTGGTCTATGAGACCAGCCAGGCCAACCATCCCTACCTCATCGGGAAGATGGACCCCTATGAGGCCAGCGCTCCTATCCCAAGCTCCAGCTACTACTGGACCCGGTCCTTTTCCTCGGATACCCTGGTATCCAAGCTGCGGGCGCTGGGCTACAATGTGAGCGGGGCCATCACCTCCATCGCTGTAACGGCCCTGACGGAGACGGGCAACCCCAAGATGGTGACCTTCACCGACAGCAGCGGGAAAAGCTACTCCATCAGCACCAAAAACGTGATTCAGAAAATGCTCTATCTGCCCTCCTACCGCTACGGCTTTGATACGCCCAGCCAGAATACTCCCGCGTCCTCCGTCACAGTCAACGGCTCGGCGGCGGGCGGCCTGTCCGGTCTGTACGCCATCGATGGAAACGGGAATGTGACCGCCCTGGACGGCGGCGCATATATGATTACCGACAGCGGCGTGACCCAGGCGGGGCAGGCCTCCGGCGGGACGGGCGGCGGCAGCACGGGTACCCTGAGCAGCACCACGGGCAGCGGCGGGACGTTCACCTTTGTGGGCACGGGCTGGGGCCACAATGTGGGCATGAGCCAGTGGGGCGCTTATGCCATGGCCCAGCAGGGGTATACTTACTTAGACATTCTCCAGTTCTATTATACTGGCATTACGGTGGGATATATGTGAAAACCTCAGATTTTTATTTCGACCTGCCCCCCGAGCTGATTGCCCAGACCCCGCTGGAGCGGCGGGACGCCTCCCGGCTGCTCACTCTGGACAGGGCCACGGGGGAGACCCGGCATATGCGCTTTTACGACCTGCCCTCCCTGCTGCGCCCGGGGGACTGTCTGGTGCTCAACGACAGCCGGGTGCTGCCCGCCCGGCTCATTGGAAAGCGGGCGGGGGGCGGCGCGTGTGAGGTGCTGCTGCTCATTGACCGGGGAGAGAAGGTGTGGGAGTGCCTGGTGCGGCCGGGAAAGAAGCTGCGCACCGGGGCGAAAATCACCTTCGGAGACAGCGAGCTGTCCGCCCAGGTGGTGGGCGAGGTGGAGGGCGGCAACCGCCTGGTTCGCTTTGATTACGAGGGCATTTTTTTGGAGACGCTGGAGCGGCTGGGCAAAATGCCCCTGCCGCCCTACATCAAGGCGGAGCTGGAGGACGGGGAGCGGTATCAGACGGTGTACTCCAAGGTGGTTGGCTCCGCCGCCGCCCCCACAGCGGGGCTGCACTTTACCCCCGAGCTGCTGGAGAAGCTCCAGGCCATGGGGGTGAAGCTGTGCTATGTCACCCTCCACGTGGGGCTGGGCACCTTCCGGCCGGTGAAAGCGGAACATCTGGACGAGCACGAGATGCACTCGGAGTACTGCGTCATTCCCCAGCAGACCGCCGATATGGTCAACGAGACCAAACGGCAGGGGGGAAGGGTAATCTGCGTGGGCACCACCTCCTGCCGCACCATTGAGAGCTGGGCGGCGCAGGACGGCACGCTGAGCGCGTCGGCGGGGTGGACCAACATCTTCATCTATCCCGGCTACCGCTTTAAAGCGCTGGACGGGCTCATCACCAACTTCCATCTGCCCGAGTCCACCCTTATCATGCTGGTGTCCGCCCTGGCGGGGCGGGAGCGTGTGCTGGCGGCCTACGAGGAGGCGGTGCGGGAGCGCTACCGCTTTTTCTCCTTTGGGGACGCCATGTTTATTTCATAAGAGGAGGGCGCCATGTTTCGAGTGATAAAAACCGAGGGAGCGGCCCGGCGGGGGGAGTTCACCAGTCCCCACGGCGCGGTGCAGACCCCGGTGTTTATGAATGTGGGCACCCAGGGGGCCATCAAGGGGGGCGTGTCCGCCTTTGACCTAAAGGAACTGGGGTGCCAGATTGAGCTGTCCAATACCTATCACCTCCATCTGCGCCCCGGCGACGACGTGGTGCGGCAGATGGGGGGGCTGCATCAATTTATGCGCTGGGACGGGCCTATGCTCACCGACTCCGGCGGGTTCCAGGTGTTCTCCCTGGCGGGGCTGCGGAAAATCACGGAGGAGGGGGTGACCTTCTCCTCCCACATCGACGGAAAGCGGATTTTCATGGGCCCCGAGGAGTCCATGCGCATCCAGTCCAACCTGGGCAGCGACATCGCCATGGCCTTTGACGAGTGCGTGGAAAATCCCGCGCCCTACGACTACGCCAAAGCCTCCTGTGAGCGCACCCTGCGCTGGCTTTCCCGCTGCAAGGCGGAGCATGACCGGCTGTGCGCCCTGCCGGAGTGCGTCA
>CAQCFX010000082.1:0-2369 GCA_948766235.1 uncultured Oscillospiraceae bacterium
CCGGCGCAAGCCGGGGGCCCTCTTGATTCAATGATGCCCGCCGTGATGGCTCTCCTCGTGGTGGCCGCCGGTCACGCTGTCCTGGACGCAGCAGAGGCAGCTGCCGTCACAGGTGCTCTCGCCCCGGCTGTGGTGGGCCGCGCCGCCGCAGTAGGTCACGCCGTCGTGCTCATGCCGCCCCTCGATGGCGCAGCCCTCCGCCGTGCACACCGGGCAGGACGCCGCGCCGGACGCGGGCTCCGCCGCCGCTTTCCCCGCCTCGCTGTTGCTGATGCCGAACTGCCCGATCACGTTCCCCTCGCTGTCATACAGGGGGATATAGCGCGTCGCCGGCTGGGTCTTCAGCCATTCCATATAGGCCAGGGCCTCCTCCGGGTTGTTCACCGTCCCCGGATAGCCTCCGTGGGCGGCCTCGCTCTCCCTGATATAGCCCGTCTCTCCCTTTGTCCCTTCCGCAAGGATAAGATCGGGGGCGAAGCCGCCGTAAAGCTCCGGTATATCGGGTCCGTAGGTCTCCCCCTTGCTGTTCACGGGGTAGCCCTCCACAAACCGCTCAGTCACGTAATAATCTAACCCCAAAGCCGATCCGTTGAAGCTGTTATACATAAACCAGTCGGTCTCGCCCCTCTGCGCCCGGTCATAGTCTCTCTCAAACGCGGTCAGGCTTTGGTCGGCGAGCCACTGCTCCATCGCGCCCTGTGCCACCCACTGCTTCAGCATGGCCGCGTACTCCTCCGGCGTGGGGTTTACCGCCTTTTTCTTGTAGATTACGCCGTCGTGGCTGTGCTCCCCCGTCTCCTGGCAGTCACTTCTGACGCACACCAGGTCGCTTCCAATATATATCCTGTTTCCTTCGTGCTTGTGCCTTTCGGTGACGGTGCAGTCATCCACCCCGCACGGGGCCGTCCGAATCCCCACCATAACGATGTCTCCGTTCTCATCTCGGACGATGGCGTTTCCCTGCTCGTCCATCCCCGGCTCCACCACCGTGAAATCATCGGGATCATACACCGTCCCGGTGTCCTCCCCCATCAGCGCCTGGGGCAGAATGAACTTGGAGACAATCTGGGAGATATTCACCGGCACAAACTTCCCGTCCTGGTCCCAATAGCCGTTGGCGCTGACGGTGGTGGTGTCGGTGCTCTCCCCGCTCAGCTCCTCGTGGCGCAGGCCGTTGTCCTGCGTAAAGGTCCAGTCAATCACGCCGTCCACGGCGATGGACTGGGCCTGGGAGAAAATCAGCTCTCTCTCCGCCCGGCTCATGGCGCCCTCGTCCACCCGGATATCCAGGTCCTCTTTCAGCACGTCCAGGCTCACAATCACCCGGGTCACCACGCTGCCGTTCATCTGGACGGCAAACCCGGTTTGACCGCCGGGCGCGCCGTCCGCCCCCTCGGTCTTTTCCACATTGGGGGTCTCCACAGCGTCGGAGGCGGCGGGCTTTGCGTCCTCGGGGCCGTCCGGCTCCTTGGGCGCGCTGGCGAAGGCCACCGTCACCCCCGCCACCAGCGCCAGGGACAGAACAATCCCCAGCACAGAGGTTTTCTTCCATTTCATAATAGATAATATCCTTTCCTCGGCCGCTTTCCGGCCGAACGTCTGGCAAAAGGCGGGGTCGGTTCCCTGGGTGGCCATGCTCACCAGCACCCGGGCGTAGTCCGCCCGCCTGTCTGCCCCCAGCTTCTTCACCGCCGCTTTGTCACAGGCCAGCTCAATGTCCCGGCGCAAAAGCCGGCCCATGAGCCACACCATCGGATTCCACCAGTGAACCACAAGGGCCACCGCCATCACGTAGTGCCACAAATTGTCCCGGCGCTCCGCGTGGACGCCCTCATGGGCCAGCACGCACGCCAGCCTCTCCCCGTAAAGGCCGGGGGAGAGCACCACCGTGGGCCGTGCCGCGCCGAAGGTGAGGGGCGCGCCGTCCATCACGCCCTCCCGCAGCCGCGCCCACCTGGGCAAAAGCGCGTACCGGGGGTCGTCCCGGTCCAGGGGGATGGCGCTTCGCACCGCCCGCCGGGTGCGCCGCCAGCTCAGCGCATACCGCGCCGCCAGCGCCAGCCCCACCCCAATCCACACCGCCAGCAGCACCGTCTCCCAGGGAAACGCCGCCGGCGCGGCGGTGGGAGCCGGAACCGTCCCGGCCGGGGCGGCGGGCAGCGGATTGTGGACCATGGGCGCCCCCGCTTCCGGCGTCAGGACAGGCCCCGGCACAGGGGCGGAGACCACGGGCCGCGCCTCCGTTTCCGCCGGGCTCATCCGCCTCACCAGCCCCCACAGGGACCACATACTCTCCGGCGACACCGGGGTGAGCAGCCGGAACAGGCACACCGCCCAAAGCCCCAGCCGGGCCTCCGGGACGAGCCGGT
>CAQCFX010000082.1:2379-2597 GCA_948766235.1 uncultured Oscillospiraceae bacterium
CCCGGCGCAGCACCATGACCGCCACAATCATCGCCGTGCCATAGGCGGCGTTTTGCAGTAGTTGAATCATAAAACACACCCCATAACAGTTTCCGATATCAGACGGCCTTCGTCGTCGTGCGGTAACGCAAACAGTACTGCCCACAGCGGTAGCGGGCTAAAGCTCTTTTTGGTTACTTTTTCTCTCGAGAAAAAGTAGCGATCAGTTCATGAAGCTG
>CAQCFX010000082.1:2622-4759 GCA_948766235.1 uncultured Oscillospiraceae bacterium
TCAGCTCCTTTTCCCCCAGAAAGGCGGAGAGAAACTGCATCTTGGACCCGTCGAACAGCCGGGTGATGAGGCTGTCCGTCTCCAGCCGCTGGACCTCCTCCCGGGAAATCAGCGGCGTGCACACAAATCCCGGGTCGGACCGGGCCACCACCCCCTTGTCCACCAGCTTTTTTACCACCGTATAGGTGGTGTTTCGGTTCCAGCCGCAGGACGCGGCCAGCCGTTTCGCCAGCTCGCCCGCCGTCAGCGGCCCGTCCGCCCACAGCGGCTCCATCACCTTCAGCTCCGAATCATACAGTTTTTCCATGGGAGCGCCCTCCTTGGCCCGTTAAAATATGAGGCGACTATTGCAATAGTAATATTATACTACCGCAATAGTCACCCGTTGTCAAGTCCTTTTTGAGCGGCGGGAGCAGTTTTTCCCGTTCCCCGCCGCTTTTTGTTTCACGTGAAACATCAGTTTGTCTCTTTCACCAGCCGTCCGTCCCGGCTGACGCAGTCCACCCCGTTAATCTTCACCCGGAAGGTGTTGTCCAGGTTCTCCTTCTGGATGATCTGGGTGGGGGCGCACACCGCCACCGAGTGGGGCGGCATATCCTTCACCACCACGGCGTTGGCCCCGATGCGGCAGTGGTCGCCCACGGTGATTCCGCCGATAATCTTGGCCCCCGCGCCGATGTAGGCCCCGTCCCCCACGGTGGGGGCCCCGGGGTGCTTGCTGTCCGGCAGGGTGTTGGAGCCGATGGTCACCTGCTGGAAAATCACCGCGTCTTTCCCAATCACCGCGTCGTTGGAGATGAACACCCCCACGCAGCCGTGGGGGAAGTAGGGCCGGCCCGCAAACCGCGCCCCCCGGCCGATAAAACTGCCCTGCTTCCAAAAGTGCCGGTCGCAGGCCCGCCACAGCAGGCGGGAGGGTTTGCCCCGCCGGGCGTCCTTCACCTGCAAATGCTCCCGCAGAGCCCAGTAGTCCTTGTAGCGCAGCTTGATATACAGCCGCACAAAGGGCAGGCGCAGGAAAAACAGAACGCTTCTGAACAGTTCCATATCTCTCTCCCCCTTTCACGCGAACCAGTAGCAAACCCGCTCCGCCGTCTCCCGGCGCAGCTGGCCGCCGTTGGCCTCGGCCACCTTCCGGGATGGGGTGTTGTCCGGATGGATGGTCACCAGCAGCTCCTCCGTGATGCCCATCCGCCGGGCCTCTTTGATCATCAAACCCAGCAGGGCCTTGCCGTAGCCCCGGCCCCGCTTTGCGCTGTCCACGGCATAGCCGATGTGGCCTCCCCTCTCCCGCAGGGCGTCGGTGAGACGGCAGCGGAGGCAGCTCAAGGCCACGGGAATGCCATCGTCCATCAGCCAAAACGTGGTTGAGGGCACCCAGCCCTCCGGCAGTCCGACGCCGTCCGCCATCTCCACCCGCTGGGCCACCCAGTTGGGGAAATCTTCCCATGCCATCTGATAGCTGGCGCCCAAAAACGGTGTGTCCGGGATGCGCTGGAGCATTTCGTATACCTCCCGCCCGTCGGTGAGGGCGGCCTTTTGTAAGTACAGCATCGTATTCCTCCTGAAAATGGGCAGGGGGCGGCCTGAGCCGTCCCCTGCTTTGACGTTTCATGTGAAACGCACGTTTGAAATTACTTAATGGCCTCGCCCCTGGCCTTCTTTTCCTCAATCTCCCGGAGCGCGTCCTTGTAGGACAGGTTGACCCGGCCCTTCTCGTCGATGTCGGTGACCTTGACCCAAATCATATCGCCGATGTTGATAACGTCCTCCACCTTGGCCACCCGGTGGTTGGCCAGCTTGGAGATGTGGACCATGCCGTCCTTGCCGGGGGCCAGCTCCACAAACGCGCCGAACTGGAGGATGCGCACCACCTTGCCGTAGTACAGCGAGCCTACCTCGGGGACGAACACGATGGTGTCGATCATCTTCTTGGCAATCTCGCAGGCCTCGGCGTTGGGGGAGGCGATGTGGATGGTGCCGTCGTCCTCAATGTCGATCTGAGCGCCGGACTCGGCGGTAATCTTCTGGATAACGCTGCCGCCCTTGCCGATCACTTCCCGAATCTTGTCCGGGTCAATCTTCACGGTCATCATCTTGGGGGCGTACTTGCTCACCTCGGCGCGGGGCTGGGCGA
>CAQCFX010000083.1 GCA_948766235.1 uncultured Oscillospiraceae bacterium
GTACTCCGCCCGGATGTAGATGTAGCCCTGGTTAGAGCCCACGGTGTAGCCCGCGATGGTCATGGCCTCAATCACGGAGAAGGGGTCGCCCTCCAGCACCGAGCGGTCCATGAACGCGCCGGGGTCGCCCTCGTCGGCGTTGCAGCACACGTACTTCACGCCGTCGCCGCTCTTGGCGTCGTAGGTGAACTGCCATTTGGTGCCGGTGGGGAAGCCCGCGCCGCCCCGGCCCCGCAGGCCGGAATTTTTCAGCGCGTCGATAATCTCCTGGGGCGGGGTTTTCTCGGTGAGAATGCGCTCCAGGGCGGTGTAGCCGTCCACGCCGATGTACTCGTCGATGGACTCGGGGTTGATAACGCCGCAGTTGCGCAGGGCGATGCGCAGCTGGTGCTTATAAAACTGGGTGTCCGCCAGAGAGGTGACGGACTGTCCCTCCTCGCCCTCCATGTGGAGCAGGCGCTTGACGATGCGGCCCTTGACGATGTGCTCGGACACAATCTCGTGCACGTCGTCCACGGTGACCCGGGTGTAGCACGCCCCCTCGGGGAAGACCATGACGATGGGACCCATGGCGCACAGGCCGAAGCAGCCGGTTTTGACCACCCGGACCTCCTGGTCCATGCCGGCGGTTTTGAGGGCCTGCTCAAACTCGGTGATGAGCTTGGGGCTTTCCGAGGAGGTACAGCCGGTGCCGGTGCACACCATGATATGGCTTCGGATATGGCTCATAGTTGTTTCCTCCCTCTGTTGTTATTCGGCCGCGCCGATGGTGTAGTCCTGGACCACATTGTGGTTGACCAGGTGCTGCTCCACAATGGCGGGAATCATCTCCGGGCGCAGGCGCACGTAGGTCACCTTCTCCTCGCCGGGGACAAATACCTCGGCCACCGGCTCTAAGCGGCACACGCCGATGCAGCCCGTCTGGGATACGGTGACGTTGCTCAGGCCCCGGCGGTTGATTTCATCCAGAAAGGCGGTCATCACCGGGCGGGCGCCGGCGGCGATGCCGCAGGTGGCCATGCCCACCACCACGCGGATATTGCTCTCGTCATTTTCCCGCAGGTCCATCTGGCGCTTCATTTTTTCCCGGATGGCCTTGAGTTCTTCTAAGCTTTTCATGTAATCTCTCCTTCGATTCCGGCGGCGGGGAGCGCATCCGCCGCCGCGTCGTTTTCCTGTTCGGTCAGATAGTCCTGAATCCAGGCGAACACCTCCGGCTCGGCCAGAGAGACGTCCCCCAATATGTCCCGCAGCTCGGCGGTGGACAGCGCCGCCTCCCCCCGGGGCGTGGTGTGGCGGTAGGTAAACTCCATCTCGGGGCTGCCCTGGATGAGCAGGGCCACCGTCCCGGCCAAATCCCCCAGGGGAGGGCAGTCCAGGTGCCGGCGCTGAAAGCGGGCGGTGACGGTGGTGCCCGCGCCCAGGGTGCTCTCAACGGCCAGCGAGCCGCCGGTCTGCTCCGCCGTCAGGCGTAGCAAAGGCAGGCCCAGCCCCACCTTCCGGGTGGTGCGGGTGGTGGTAAAGGGGTCGGTGACCTGGGCGAGAAACTCCGGGGACATCCCCCGGCCGTCGTCCGCGATGGTGAGGGTGAGCCAGCCGACCTCGTCCTCCTCCAGGGTGACGGCCACGTGCCTGGCCCCCGCGGCCACCGAGTTTTTGGCCACGTCTAAGAGATGGAGGGAAAGATCTTTCATCCCTTTGCGATGTACTGGTCCAGAATGGGACCCACCTGGGCGGCGGTGAGGCGGCCGTACACGTCGTCGTTAATCATCATGACGGGGGCCAGGCCGCACGCGCCGATGCAGCGGCAGGCGTCCAGAGAGAACAGCCCGTCGTTGGTGATGCCGCCGGGGGCGATGTTCAGCTTCTTCTCCACCGCAGCCAGCACATCCGCCGCGCCCTTGACGTAGCAGGCGGTGCCCAGGCAGACGGAGATTTGGTACTTTCCCTTGGGGTTGAGGGAGAAGAAGGAGTAAAAGCTGGCCACGCCGTAGATTTCAGACAGGGGGATATCCAGCCCCTCGGCCACCATAATCTGGACCTCCTCCGGCAGATAGCCGAAGATTTCCTGGGCGGCCTGAAGCACCGGCATGGTGGCGCCGGGCTGGCCTTTGTGCGCCTGGATGACCTGGCGCAGGCGTTCTTCCTGTTCCGGAGTGCCCCGGTAGGGGACTGCGGTTTTGCAGTTAGGCATTTCGCTTCCTCCTTGTTTTGATCTGAGGCGGGCGGAAAGCGCCGCCGCCCCGATTTTCCAGAAATGAAACAAAGCGTCCGGGCGAAGCATCAGCTTAAAAGATCACCCGGACAATCCATTCTATCATACGGCAGTACGGTTTGTCCAAGCTAACAGCATAAAATCCGGCAAAAATCGTCAGGAAATTCCATCCGCGCCTGGTGCGCCCTGGCGCAGCCAGTCTAAAACCGCCTGGGGAGACCGCTCAGGGAGGCGCATCCACTGGTGCGCGTCCCGGATTTGGTCCAGGTAGTGGGCGTCGCTGCCGTCAAAATGGGCCACGCCCCGCAGGTCGGGCCGGTCGAACAGGTCCGGCGGGCAGTTTTGGGAGATTTCTGCCACGGGGAAGTCCATGGCCGGGTCCCACAGCCCTAAGTTGGCCAGCAGGGAGAAGGAGGGCCGGTCGATGTGGGCGGGGTAGGCCACGCCGCCGTAGGAGCGCACCAGCGCCGCCGCCTCATAGATGCCGATGGAGGAGGCCCCGGCCAGAAAGGCGGTCTCCTCCCCCAGCGGGCGGTCCTCCTCGTCCAGATACAGCTGAGGGCCGAAGACGGCGGTATTGTTTTGGATGGGAGGCAGCTTTTCCCGCACCAGGGCGGAGAAGGCCTCCGCCTCCGGGATGCCGGGGAACAGGCAGACCACGTGGGCCTCCTCCGCACAGGTCAGCTCCATCCCCGGCAGGGCCAGCAGGCCGTAGCGCTGCGCCGCCCGGCAGAAGGCGGCGCAGTTGCCGCAGGTGTTGTGGTCGGTGAGGGCCGCCACCTCCAGTCCGGCCAGGGCGCACATCCCCGCCAGGTTGGTGGGGGTGTTGTCCTCCCCGCCGCAGGGCGACAGGCAGGAGTGGAGGTGGAGGTCAAAAGCAAGCCGTTCCATTACGACGCACCGATGAGTCCGCCCAGCCTGCACGCGCAGTCGAATACCGGCAGCTGCGTCCCCAGCAGGGTGATGCCCTGGGTCCTGGCCCGCTCCAGCAGGGGCGGGTCCGGGACCACGCCCTCGGCCAGAATCACGCAGGACACGTCGGTGAGGGATGCCACCGCCGCCACGTTCACATTGCTCATAATGGTGAGCCACGCGCCCCCGGCGGGGGCGCGGCCCATCACCCAGCTTAAAAGGTCGCCGCAGTAGCCGCCCTCCACGGGGCGGTCCGGGTCGTCCAGGTGGAATGTGGTGAGGGAGAGGGCGTCGATAAGCTCTTGTACTGTCATCATCAATCACCGCCTTTTCATCGGTCGTCCAGCAGGGGGGGCAGGCCGCCGGGGGCCTCGTCCAGATGGTGCCGGAAGGGGGCGGGCAGGTACTCGTCCGCCCCGGAGTGGCCCGCCATGTGCTGCATCCGCTCGCGCACCTTGAAGATGCAGTCCTCCTCGCTGGCCCGGCCCATCACCACGTCCTCGGCGAAGGCGCGGCAGGAGGGCGCGCCGCAGGAGCCGCAGCGCAGGCCGGGCAGCTGCTCCTCCAGCTTCTGAATGGCCCGCATCTTCTCCATGGCACGGCGGCGGTTGGAGTCCAGCTGGAAGGTGGGGAGAAACTCCGGCTTTTTGGTGTAGTCCAGAATGTCGCTGACCTCCTCCCGATCCGCGGCCCGGGGCCGGACGGGGGAGAGGCTGGTTATCAGCCCCTTCAGGCGCATTTTGGCGGTGAAGGGGTTTTCCACGGTGAGGCAGCCCCCTAAACAGCCCTGGGTGCAGGCCCGCAGCTCGATGAAGTCCGCCTCGGGCATACGCCCGTCCTCAATTTCCTCCAGCATTCGAATCACGTTGTTGATGCCGTCCACGGCGATGTACCGCTTGTCCCGGCGGGACAGGGCCTCGCCGCCGGCGAAGGCCCAGCTCACCCCGGCCGCTCCCGCCGCCATGGGCTTGAGGCGGTCCAAGTCCAGCTGGCGCATGGGCTCCAGCAGGGCCAGGTAGATGTCCTTGATGGCGAAAGCCCCGTCCACCACCTGCCGCTTGAGCCCCTCGGGGGCGGAGGCGGCGGTGACCTGAGAGGTGCACGGCACGATGGTGAACACGCCAATCTCCTCGGGAGACAGGCCGGTCTGCTCCGCCGCCCGGCGGCGGGCCAGAACGGCGGCCAGCTCCAGGGGGGTGATGACCGGGGCGATGTGGCCTAAGAGGTCGGGGAAGCGGATGCAGATTAGGCGCACCACCGCCGGACAGGCGGGGGATATTTCCGGGGTAAGGGTGCCGTCCCCGGTGCGGTGGTCCAGGCAGTCGGCCAGCAGCTCCGCGGCGGCGGCGGACTCGTACACGTCGTCAAAGCCGATGGCCAGCAGGCCGTTGAGGATGATATTGATGTCGTCCAGGTGGTGGAATTGGCCGTACAGGGCCGGGTCCGGGACGGCGATATTGTACTGAAAGCGCTGGAGCATATAAAATTCGCTGCGGATGGACTGCACTGCC
>CAQCFX010000084.1:0-4354 GCA_948766235.1 uncultured Oscillospiraceae bacterium
AGAACGTGGTGGCCGCCACCATGGAGGGGCTCAAGTCCCTGCGCAGCCCCGCTGAGGTGGCGCGCATCCGCGGCAAGAGCGTGGAAGAAATCTTAGGTTGAGGAGGCTCAAGACAATGGCTAAAACCATCAACATCAAGCTCGTCAAGAGCCTGAACGGCCGTCTGGCCAAGCACAAGGCCACCGCCGAGGCTCTGGGCCTGCGCAAGATCGGCGATACCACCGTGCAGCCCGACAACGAGGCTACCCGGGGCAAAATCGCCCACATCGGTTACCTGCTCCAGGTGACCGAGAACGCCTAAATGGAGGTGCTGACCATGAATCTGCATGAACTGTCTCCCGCCCCCGGCTCCACCCAGGTGGGCAAGCGCAAGGGGCGCGGCCCCGGTTCCGGCAACGGCAAGACTGCCGGCCGCGGCCACAAGGGCCAGTGGGCCCGCAGCGGCGGCGGCGTCCGCATCGGGTTCGAGGGCGGCCAGATGCCTCTGGCCCGCCGGCTGCCCAAGCGGGGCTTCAACAACATTTTCGCCAAGCGCCTGGAGGCCATTAACGTCTCCGCCCTGAACAAGTTTGAGGACGGCGCGGTGGTCAATGTTTGCGACCTGCTGGAAAAGGGTATCATTTCCAAGTGTGAGTACGGCGTCAAGGTCCTGGGCAACGGGGAATTGACCAAAAAGCTCACTGTTCGGGCTTCCGCGTTCTCCGCCTCGGCCAAAGAGAAGATCGAAAAGGCGGGCGGTGCGGCGGAGGTGATCTGACATGATTCAGACCATCCGCAATGCCTGGAAAGTGCCGGAGCTGCGCAGTAAGCTGCTGTTTACCGTGTTTGCCCTGCTGATTTTCCGGCTGGGCGCCGCCATCCCGGTGCCCTTTATCGACACTGCCCAGCTGAGCGCCCATATGACCGCTCAGTCGGCCAGTATCTTCTCCCTGCTCAACGTGATGAGCGGCGACGCCTTTGCCCAGGCGACGGTGTTTGCCCTGAGCATCCAGCCCTATATCAACAGCTCCATCATCATTCAGCTGCTGACCATCGCCATTCCCGCTCTGGAGCGCCTCCAGAAGGAGGGCGGCGAGGAGGGCAAGAAGAAGATTGCCTCCATCACCCGCTATGCCACCGTGGCCATCGCCCTGATTCAGGCCTTTGGCTACTACACCATGATTAACTACTATGGTCTGGTGGCCGAGGGTATCTGGCCCGCCGTCGTCATCATCGCTGCCTTTGTGGCCGGCTCCGCCTTCCTGATGTGGCTGGGCGAGCAGATTACTGAGTTCGGCATTGGCAACGGCATTTCCATCATCCTGTTTGCCGGCATCGTGGCCCGCGGCCCCAATATGGTGTACAGCATTTACACCGGCGTGGCCAACTGGGCCAGCGGCGCCACCGGGGACACTGTGGCGCGGCTGCACCCCGCTTTCATCCCGCTGATTATCGTGGGTATGCTGGCGCTGGTGGCGTTCATCGTGTTCATCACCGACGCGGAGCGGCGCATCCCCGTGCAGTACGCCAAGCGGGTGGTGGGCCGGAAGATGTACGGCGGCCAGTCCAGCCATATCCCCATCAAGGTGAATATGTCCGGCGTGCTGCCCATCATCTTCGCCCAGGCCATCGCCTCCATCCCCGCTACCATCGGGATGTTTGTGCCCTCCGCTCAGGTGGAAGGCAGCGGCTGGCACACCTTCCTGGATATCTTTGATACCAGGGGGCTGGTGTACGGCGTGGTGTATTTCCTGCTGATCGTTCTGTTCAGCTATTTCTACAACACGGTTCAGTTTAATCCCATTGAAGTGGCCAACAACCTGAAGAAGAACGGCGGCTTTATTCCCGGCTTCCGTCCGGGCAAGCCCACCAGCGACTTCTTGAGCAAGGTCATCTCCCGGATTACCATGTTCGGCGCCATCTACCTGGGCATCGTCGCCCTGCTGCCCACGATTACGGGCAACGTCATGGTGGCGCTGGGCAGCAACGCCGGCCAGGGCCTGGCCATCGGCGGCACCTCCATCATCATCGTGGTGGGCGTGGCGCTGGAGACCGTCAAGGCGCTGGAAGCTCAGCTGATGATGCGCCACTACAAGGGCTTCCTTGAGTGAGCGCCGAGGTGAGCTGAGATGAAGCTGATTATGCTGGGCGCCCCCGGCGCCGGAAAGGGGACCCAGGCCGCTATTCTCAGTGAGCGGCTGGGTATCCCCACCATTTCCACAGGCAACATCCTGCGCTCGGCCGTGAAAAACGGCACGAGCGTGGGACTCCAGGCCAAGAGCTACATGGACGCCGGCAAGCTGGTGCCCGACGAGGTGATTATCGGCATCGTGGCTGAGCGGCTGGCGGAGCAGGACTGCCAGAGCGGCTATATCCTGGACGGCGTGCCCCGCACCATCGCCCAGGCTGAGGCGCTGGAGAAGGCCGGCGTGCGGTTTGACTGCGTGCTGTCCATTGAAGTGTCCGACCAGGAGATTCAGCGGCGGATGAGCGGGCGGCGCGCCTGCACCGCCTGCGGCGCCACCTATCACGTGGAGGCCGCGCCCCCCAAGGTGGAGGGCGTGTGCGACGCCTGCGGCGGCGCCCTGGTCCAGCGGGACGACGACAAGCCGGAGACCGTGCAGGACCGCCTGAGCGTATACCACGCCCAGACCGAGCCGCTGAAGGAGTTTTATCAGCGCAAGGGCATCCTCAAAACCGTGGACAATCAGCCCACCATTGAGGAAACCACCAAGGCCATCGAGCACGTGCTGGGAATTTGAGCATGGAGCTTATCACGCTGAAATCCCCCCGGGAGCAGGAGGCTATGCGCAGGGCCGGACGGATTACCGCCCAGGCCCGGGCGCTGGCCGGCCGCATGGTGCGCCCAGGCGTCACCACCAAGGAGATTGACGATGCGGTGCGCACGTTTATCCGCAGCAAAGGGGCGCAGCCGTCGTTTTTAAACTACAACGGCTTTTCCGGCTCTGCGTGCATCTCGGTCAACGAAGTGGTCATCCATGGGATTCCGTCCAGGCGGGTCGTTCTCAAGCAGGGCGACATCGTCAGCATCGACGTGGGCGCTTTCTTTGAGGGGGTCCACGGCGACTGCGCCGCCACCTATCCCTGCGGGGCCATCTCCCCGGAGGCCCAGCGGCTGATTGACGTCACCCGTCAGAGCTTCTGGGAGGGCTTCCAGAACGCCCGTGCCGGCCAGCGGGTGTCCGACATCTCTCACGCCGTCCAGGCGTATGTGGAGAAGCACGGCTATTCCGTGGTGCGGGATTTTGTGGGCCACGGCGTTGGGGCAAAGCTCCACGAGGCCCCCGAGGTGCCCAATTTTGGACCCGCCGGACACGGCGCCCGGTTCCAGCCGGGCATGGCCATCGCGGTGGAACCCATGGTGTGCGCCGGCGACTGGCACGTGAAGGTGCTGCGCGACGGCTGGACAACCGTAACCGCCGACGGCTCCCTGGCGGCCCACTATGAGAACACCATCCTTATCACCGAGGACGGGCCGGAAATCACCACCGTTACGGAGGATGGAGCCTATCTATGAGCGCAATCTGCGACTATACGGGCTGGATTGTCCGGGCGACCGCCGGGCGGGACAAGGGTGGGCTGCTGTGTGTAATAGGCGTAGACCAGGAGCAAAAACGGCTGCTTCTGGCCGATGGGAAGCGCCGGAAGCTGGCGCGGCCCAAGGCCAAAGAGCTGTCTCACACAGAGCTTCTCACCGATGGGTTTGACCACCCCGCCATTCAAAAGCTGAAGCAGGGCGAAGCCCTGTCAGATCGAGAACTGAGAAGGGCGCTGGCCGCGTTTCGAGATCAACTGGAGGTATGACGCTTTGGCAAAAGACGACATGATCGAGTTGGAGGGCGTCGTCACCGAGGCCCTGCCTAACACCACGTTTAACGTGGACATTGGAAATGGACACATTATCCTGGCACACATCTCCGGCAAGCTGCGGATGAACTTCATCCGCATCCTGCCTGGCGATAAAGTCACGGTTCAGATGTCGCCCTACGACCTGACCCGGGGCAGAATCACTTGGCGTTCCAAGTAAACATCAACGACCGAGTTTGGAACAGGCCTTTCCCTCAAGGGGCCTTGCCCCCGAAAGGGACCGCAAACTCCCGTCCCCCCGCAGGGAGGCGGCCGCAGGCCGCCCCCAACCGCGAACCCAGCGAAGCGGGTCGCGGTTGGAGAGGAGGAGCAGCGGAATGAGCGCGCTTTCGGCGAAGCCGGAAGCGCGGGATATGGAGCTTGCTCCGACGAGGGGCCATCAAGGCATTAACAGGAGGTTAACGATATGAAAGTCAGACCGTCTGTCAAGCCCATGTGCGAGAAGTGCAAGATCATCAAGCGCAAGGGCAAAGTCATGGTCATTTGC
>CAQCFX010000084.1:4376-4590 GCA_948766235.1 uncultured Oscillospiraceae bacterium
AGGTTAAAGGAGGGGCATAGAGTATGGCACGTATTGCCGGCATTGATCTGCCGAAGGAGAAGCGAGTCGAAATCGGACTCACCTATATTTATGGAATCGGCCGCACCAGCGCCAAGAAGATCCTGGACGAGGCGGGCATCAATCCCGATACCCGGGTCAAGGACCTCACCGACGCCGAGGAGGCCAAGCTGCGTGAGATCATCAGCCACGAGTA
>CAQCFX010000085.1 GCA_948766235.1 uncultured Oscillospiraceae bacterium
ACCCGGTAGGGGAGAACGGGCAGATGATTATTGATTACTCCATCTACGACGCCCGCCGGGCCGGCTTTGAGACGGTGGTGTTCGTCATCAAGCCCGAGATCGAGGCCGACTTCAAGGAGGCCATCGGCGACCGGGTGTCCAAGGTGATGGACGTGAAGTACGCCTTCCAGCGCAAGGACGACCTGCCCGCGGGCTACGCCGTCCCCCCTGAGCGCACCAAGCCCTGGGGCACCGCCCAGGCCGCCCTGTCCGCCCGGAATTTGGTGAACGGCCCCTTCGCCATCATCAACGCCGACGACTACTACGGCCCCGAGGCGTACAAGCTCATCTACGACTACCTGTGCGCCCATCCCGACGGGGATATGTATGAGTACGTGATGGTGGGCTACCTGCTCAAGAACACCGTCACGGAAAACGGCAGCGTGGCCCGGGGCGTTTGCACCGTGGACGGCCAGCACATCCTGCGGGACATCCATGAGCGCACCGCCATCGAAAAGGACGGGGCCGACGCCCGCTTCACCGAGGACGGCGGCCAGAGCTGGACCCCCCTGCCCGGGGACACCACTGTGTCCATGAATATGTGGGGCTTCACCCGCAGCTTTATGGACGAGGCCCTGGCCCGTTTCCCCGCGTTTTTGGACAAGGCGCTGGCGGAAAACCCCGCCAAGGCGGAGTATTTCCTGCCCACCGTGGTGGAGCAGCTCATCGGCGAGGGCAAGGCCCAGGTGCGGGTGCTGCTCAGCGAGGACAAGTGGTACGGCGTCACCTACCGGGAGGACAAGCCCACGGTAGTGGCCGCCATCGCGGAAAAGACAAAGGCCGGGCTCTACCCCGACCAGCTTTGGGAGGCATAATTACATGGAGCAGCTGCATCATGCCCTGAACGAGGCGCTGGAGGCCTTTGATTTCGGCGCTCCCGTGGTGGGCGCCATCCGCTTCGGCCAGGGACATATCAACGACACCTTCGTGGTGCACACCCAGCCGGAGGACCTGTGCTGCCGGCGGTTCATCCTTCAGCGCATGAGCCCCGCTGCCTTTAAGCGGCCCGACCAGCTGATGGAAAACATCATCGGCGTCACCGACTACCTGGGCCGGGAGATTGAGAAGAACGGCGGCGACCGCAGCCGGGAGGCCCTTCAGGTCATCCGCCCCCGCAGCGGCGAGCCCTATTTCACCGACAGCCAGGGCGGCGCCTGGCGGCTGTACCCCTTTGTGGAGCACACCGTATGCTACCAGTCCGCCCAGTCGCCCGAGCTGTTCGCCGCCTCCGGCCGGGCCTTCGGCCGCTTCCAGAAGCTGCTGCGGGACTACCCCGCGGACACCCTGTATGAGACCATCCCCAACTTCCACAACACGGAGGACCGGCTGGCCAAGTTCAAGGCCGCCGTGGCCGCGGACAAGCTGGGCCGGGCCGCCCAGTGCCGGGACGAAATCCAGTTCGTGCTGGACCGGGAGGCGGACTGCTCGGTGGCCCTCAACGCCATGCGGGAGGGCAGGCTTCCCCTGCGGGTGACCCACAACGACACCAAGCTGAACAACGTCCTCATGGACGAAAAGACCGGCGAGGGCGTGTGCATCATCGACCTGGACACCGTTATGCCCGGCCTGGTAATCTACGACTTTGGCGACTCCATCCGCTTCGGCGCCAACCACTGCGCCGAGGACGAGATCGACCTGAGCCGCGTGAACCTGGATGTGGAGCTGTTCGCCGTTTATACCGACGCCTTTTTGAGCCAGGCGGGGGACGCCCTCACCGATGAGGAGATTGCCTATCTCCCCTGGGGCGCCAAGCTGATGACCCTGGAGTGCGGCATCCGCTTCCTCACCGACTATCTGGTGGGGGACGAGTATTTCCACATTGCCCGGGAACAGCACAACCTGGACCGCTGCCGCACCCAGTTCAAGCTGGTGGCCGACATGGAGGAGCGCTGGGCCGAGCTGGAGGCCATCGCAGCCAAGTACCGCAGGAACTGACATCTTAAAAACATATCAATGAGCATCATGCACACAGGGCGTACGCCCTGTGTGCGTTTGCCATATGGCAAACGCACTTTTATTAGGGGGGGGGACGCCGGGTGAATACCCTGTTTGACGAGGCGCGGCTGCGCCGGCTCATTGCCAATCTGGATACGCTCACCGGCGTTCCCGCCAACATCCTGGACGTGACAGGCCGGGATATTCAGCTGTTCAGCGGCCACCCTCCCTTCTGCCGGACCATCAACGCCAACCCGGAGGGGCACCGGCGCTGCGTGGCCTGCGACGCGTGGAAGGTGCAGACCTACACCGGGGACGGAGGATTTCAATACTACCGCTGCCATCTGGGCATCTGCGAGGCCCTCATGCCCCTGTACAGCCCGGAAAATCCCCTGGCATACTTAGTCTTTGGCTGCTATTTGGACCGCTCCCCCATCGAGGAGCAGTGGGAGCGCACCCGCGCCCTGCTGGACTGGTGGCCCGGAGACATGGAACAGCTGCACCGGGCCTTTCTCCAGTTCCGCCAGTGCTCCGATGAGGAGCTGCGCGCCTACTCCGAGACGCTGGAGGCCCTGTCCGCCTACATCCGGCTGGAAGATATGATTTTGTCCGCCGAGCAGAGCGACCTGCAAAGGCTGGAGCGCTACCTTGACCAGCACTATATGGAAAAGCTGTCCCTGGCCACCCTCTCCCAGCAGCTTCACATCGGCCGCACCCGGCTGTGCGCCCTGGCCAAGGAGCTGTCCGGCGGCCATACCCTCTCCTGGCTCATCGCCCAGCGCCGCATCACCGCCGCCAAGCGCCTGCTGCTTCAGAGCAATATGCCCATATCCGCCGTGGCCGAGGCCATTGGCATCAGCGATTACAATTATTTCACCAAGGTGTTCCGCTCCGTCACCGGCATGACCCCCAGCCGCTTTCGCAAAAGCGTGCACCGCACGCCGGAGGAACCATTCCATGAATAATTCCGCAAAAATCGTACGAATTTCCAGATTCGTACGATTTTGCTATAAACTGAACGCCATCACCTATTTATTCACAGAACATCCAAGTATAATCATTATCAGCAAGGCGTGTTTGTGAATTTTACCCACACGTCTTGTCCCCTCCCGGCGCGTCTGACGGAAGGGGAATATCTAATCAAGAAGGAGAATGAAAATGAAAAAGATTCTTGCACTGCTGCTGGCCGCCATGATGGTGTTCTCTCTGGCTGCCTGCGGCAACAAAGCCGACACCCCCGCCAGCAATCCCCCCGCTGAGAACAGCACCCCCGCGGAGCAGCCCAATACTCCCGACCAGCCTTCCGGCGACAAGATCGACATCAACGTCATCGCCGCCGAGTACGGCCAGAACACCAAGCAGTGGTGGGCCGATTTCCAGAAGGAGTTCAACGCTGCTTATGACAACATTAACCTGACCGTAGAAGTGGTGTCCTGGAACGACATCTACACCGTGGTCAACACCCGTCTGGGCGGCAATAACGCCCCCGACATCCTGAACATCGACGTGTTCGCCGACTATCAGGCCGACGACCTGCTCCTCCCCGCCAAGGACTATGTCTCCGACGAGACCTACGCCAAGTTCTATGAGGCCTTCCTGGACCAGTCCGTGGTGGACGGCACCGTGTGGGCTATTCCCGACCTGGCCTCCGCCCGCGCCATGTACTACAATGTGGACATCCTGGAAGCCGCCGGTGTGGAGGTTCCCACCACTTGGGACGAGCTCAGGGCCGCCTGTGAGGCCATCAAGGCCTACGACTCCAGCATCTACCCCTGGGGCATCGACATGACCACCGACGAGGGCCAGGCCGCGTTCGCCTACTACATCTGGAACAACGGCAGCGACTTCACCGACGCCTCCGGCAACTGGATTCTGAACGACCCGAAGAACGTGGAAGCCATTGAGTACGCCATCGGCCTGGTCAATGACGGCTACACCAACTCCGACCCCGCCAACGAGACCCGCTACAACCTGCAGGACCTGTTCGGCGCCGGCAAGCTGGCCATGGTCATCGGCCCCAACTCCATCCCCACCTACATCGCCGACAACTATGCCAAGGCCAACACTCCCGAGGAGGAGCAGATTAACTTCGCCTTTGCCGCTATCCCCACCAACGGCGGCAACGCCTCCGTCTCCGCCGGCGTGATGGACCGCTTTATGTGCTTCGACAACAACCACTCCCCCGAGAAGATTGAGGCCATCAAGACCTTCTTCGACTTCTTCTATGAGGACAGCCGCTACTCCGACTGGGTGCTGATGGAGGGCTTCCTGCCCGCCACCTCCGCCGGCGGCGAAATCGTGGCCGCTTCCGACCCCTCCATGGCTCCCTGGGTTGACATCGTGGGTTCCTGCAAGTTCTACCCCACCGCCAAGGCCGAGTGGGCCGACGTGAAGCAGGGCGTCATCGATGTGGAGCAGGAAGCTCTGCTGGGCGGCAACGTTCAGGAGCTGCTGGATAACCTCCAGGCTGAAATCGCCGGCTAAGCCCCGCGCACATTCCAATTTAAACATGCACTGCCACGGGCCAGGC
>CAQCFX010000086.1 GCA_948766235.1 uncultured Oscillospiraceae bacterium
CGTCCTCGATGCCCTTGCGGATGGCCTCGGCCACTTCGGCGGCCTTGCCCAGGCCATAGCCCACGCGGCCCTTCTCGTCGCCGACCACCATCAGGGCGGAGAACTTGGCCACACGGCCGCCCTTCACGGTCTTGGAAACGCGGTTCAGGTAAACCAGCTTCTCCACAAACTCTTTGGGTTCTCTTTCAAAACGAGCCATACTTTTTTCCTCCTCCCTTAGAACTGCAGGCCGCCCTCGCGGGCGCCCTCGGCCAGAGCCTTCACGCGGCCATGGTACAGGTAGCCGCCGCGGTCGAACACCACGGCCTCAATGCCCTTATCCTTGGCGCGCTGGGCGATGGCCTCGCCCACCTTTTTGGCGGCCTCACAGTTGCTGCCGGGGCCCTCGAAGCCCTTCTCCAGGGAGGACGCGGAGACCAGGGTGATGCCCTTGGTGTCGTCAATGAGCTGGGCGTAGATGTTGGTCTCGCTGCGGAACACGTTCAGACGGGGACGCTCGGGGGTGCCGGACACCTTGCCGCGAACGCGCTTATGACGGTGCAGGCGCTGAGCCTTGGTATTGGGACGGTTAATCATAATCGGCACACCTCCTGATTATTTCTTGACGCCGGTCTTACCAACCTTGCGGCGGATGACCTCGTCAGAATATTTGATGCCCTTGCCCTTGTAGGGCTCGGGGGGACGCTTCTCGCGGACCTTGGCGGCGAACTGGCCCACCAGCTGCTTGTCAAAGCCGGACACCACAATCTGGTTGGCGCTGGGAGTCTCGATGGTGATGCCCTCGGGGGCCTCCATGATGACCTGGTGGGAATAGCCCAGGTTCATCACCAGCTTGCCGCCCTCCATGGCCACGCGGTAACCCACGCCGTTGACGTCCAGGGTCTTCTTGTAGCCGTCGGTGACGCCCACCACCATGTTGTTCAGCAGCGTGCGGGTCAGGCCGTGGAGAGAGCGGTTCTCCTTCAGGTCGTTGGGACGGGTGACGTGCAGCTCAGCTCCCTCCTGCTTGATGGTCATGTTGGGGTGCAGCTGCTGGGTAAGGGTGCCCTTGGGGCCCTTTACGGTGACAACATTGTTGTCCTCAATTTTGATCTCCACGCCGGCAGGGACGGCGATAGGAGCTCTGCCAATTCTCGACATTCCTATACCCTCCTTACCATACGAACGCCAGGACTTCGCCGCCGACATGGGCCTGACGGGCCTTCTTGTCGGTCATGACGCCCTTGGACGTGGAAACAATGGCGATGCCCAGGCCGCGCAGCACCCGGGGCAGCTCCTCGGCGCCGGCGTAAACGCGCAGGCCGGGCTTGGACACCCGGCGCAGGCCGGTGATGGCCTTCTCCTTGCCGGGCTGGACATACTTCAGAGTGATGCGGATAACGCCCTGGGTCCCATCATTGATGGTCTGGAAGTTCTTGATATAGCCCTCGTCCAGCAAAATCTGGGCAATGGCCTTCTTCATGTTGGAAGCAGGAACATCCACGGTGTCATGCTTGGCGTTGTTCGCGTTGCGGATGCGGGTGAGCATATCCGCAATGGGATCGGTGATTTGCATGAGACTTTACCTCCTATTAAGATTACCAAAAGTGTCACGCGGCTCGGCGCTTCTGTTGTCACGCTGCGAAACGGCCAGGACGTTCGGTCGCTTTCCCTACGACTCGGACAAAACCTGCCCCGCTATGCGGTGCCTGGCTTTTGTCCTCGCTCCGGTCCAAGCTCCCTCACTGTCCGTTTCTCCGCGCTCAGTCGCTGCTCACGACGGCTCGGACACTTCTTGGTGTAGACGGAAAGGTATCCGCGGTTAGGCATCGTCCGCAGACCTGTTGTCCGCCTTTTCCCGCGCTGGGGGTCTCTTAATTCGGCACTTTTTGACAGTGCCATATAACAGGCCCATAGGCGGGAGTTATCAAACTCCCGCCTTTGGACGAGTTACCATGTTCATCGTTTCGCCAGACGAGGCGGGGCGGCACAGGCGCGTCGACACAAACTGCGTATGGCGGAACGAGGCTTACCAGGACGCCTTCTTGACGCCGGGGATTTCTCCCTTATAGGCCAGCTCCCGGAAGCAGATACGGCAGATGCCGTAGTTGCGCAGATAGGCGTGGGGACGGCCGCAGATTTTGCAGCGGTTATAGCGGCGGCTGGAGAACTTGGGCTCAGCCTGCTGCTTGAGAATCATGGATTTCTTGGCCATAGCTGTTTTCCTCCCTCTTAACCGTTGGTGGTGAAGGGCGCGCCCAGGAGCGTGAGCAGCTCCTTGGCCTCCTCATCCGTCTTGGCGGTGGTGCACACCACCACGTCCATGCCACGGATTTTGTCGATCTTATCGTACTCGATCTCAGGGAAAATCAGCTGCTCCTTCAGGCCCAGGGCGTAGTTGCCCCGGCCGTCGAAGGCGTTGGGGTTGATGCCGCGGAAGTCGCGCACGCGGGGCAGGGCCACGTTGAACAGGCGGTCCATGAACTCCCACATCTTGTCCTGGCGCAGAGTGACCTTGGCGCCGATGGGCATACCCTCGCGGAGCTTAAAGTTGGCCACAGACTTCTTGGCCTTGGTGATAATGGGCTTCTGGCCGGTGATAGTGGCCAGGTCCCGCACCACGGACTCCAGCACCTTGGCGTTGTCCCGCGCCTCGCCGCAGCCGCAGTTGACCACGATTTTGTCAATGCGGGGAATCTCCATGCTGGACTTATAGCCGAACTTCTGCATCAGAGCAGGAGCGACCTCGGCGGTATACTTTGCCTTCAGGTTAGGCATCTTTTTCTCAGCCATGTTATGCTCCTCCTCTCTCAGATTTCGGCGCCGCAGTGCTTGCACACGCGGGTCTTCTTGCCGTCCTCCACCTTATAGGCGGGGCGGGTGGGCTTGCTGCACTTGGGGCACACGGTCATCACCTTGCAGGCGTACAGCGGGGTCTCCTTCTGGATGATGCCGCCCTCCTGGCCCTGCTGGCGGGGCTTCTGATGCTTGGAAGCCACGTTGACCTTCTCTACGATAACCTTGCCGCCCTTGGGGTCCACGCTGAGCACCTTGCCCTGCTTGCCCTTGTCCTTGCCAGACAGGACGATAACGGTGTCGTTCTTCTTTACGTTCATACTCATACCTCGCTCCCCCCTTACAGCACTTCGGGAGCCAGGGACAGGATTTTCATGTAATCCTTGTCGCGCAGCTCACGGGCCACCGGGCCAAAGATGCGGGTGCCGCGGGGGTTCTTGTCTTCGCGGATGAGGACGGCGGCATTGTCGTCAAAGCGGACGTAGCTGCCGTCGCTGCGGCGCACGCCCCGGGCGGAGCGGACGATGACGGCCTTGACCACCTCGCCCTTTTTCACCTGGCCGCCGGGAGCGGCCTTGCGCACGGAGGCCACGATGACGTCGCCGATGTTGCCAAACTTGCGCTTGGAGCCGCCAAGCACACGAATGGTCTTAATCTCTTTGGCGCCGGTATTATCGGCCACCTTCAGATAGCTTTCTTCTTGGATCATACTGGCACCTCCTTTTACTTCGCCTTCTCGATGATCTCAACCACGCGCCAGCGCTTGTCCTTGGACAGGGGGCGGGTCTCCATCACGCGGACACGGTCGCCCACGCCGCACTCGTTGTTCTCGTCATGGGCCTTCAGCTTATAGGTTCTCTTGACAATCTTCTTGTACAGAGGGTGAGCCACGCGGTCGGCGATGGCGACCACAACGGTCTTATCCATCTTGTCCGAAACCACCAGGCCGACTCTGGTCTTACGAGAAGAGGTTCTCACTTCACTCATCGTTTACTCCTCCTTATCGGCCCTGCTGCTCACGCAGGATGGTCTTCACGCGGGCGATGTCTTTCTTGACCTCCGCGATGCGAACGGGGTTGTCGAGCTGATTGGTGGCGTGCTGAAGACGGAGGTTGAACAAATCCTTCTTCAGCTCCACCAGCTTGGCGTCCAGCTCAGCGGCGCTCATTTTACGCACTTCGTTTGCCTTCATCTTCACTCACCACCCTTCTCCTCAGTCTCTTTCTTGACGATTTTGCACTTGATGGGCAGCTTGTGGCTGGCCAGACGCAGGGCCTCGCGGGAGACCTCCTCGGACACGCCGGCAATCTCGAACATGACGCGGCCGGGCTTAACCACGGCCACCCATCCCTCGGGAGCGCCCTTACCGGAACCCATACGGGTGCCCAGCGCCTTCTTGGTGATGGGCTTGTCGGGGAAGACCTTAATCCAGACCTTGCCGCCGCGCTTGGTGTAACGGGTCATGGCCACACGGGCGGCCTCAATCTGATTGGGCTCGCAGGCCTGCAGGCCCCACTCGCCGTAGGACACCTTATTGCCGCGGGTGGCGGTGCCGGTCATGCGGCCGCGCTGAACGCGGCGGTACTTTACTCTCTTAGGCAGCAGCATTACTGGGCGCCTCCTTCCTTGGGAGCAGAGGGACGCGGGCCATTGTTGGGCCGGGGTCCGTTATTGGGGCGGGGAGCGCCGCCCTGGCGGTCCCG
>CAQCFX010000087.1 GCA_948766235.1 uncultured Oscillospiraceae bacterium
GAGCCGGGGGGAAACAGGTCCAAATCGCTGACAATCACGCCCCCTGGCCTGCACCGGGCCGCGCCCTGCCAGCCGGCCAGCCCCGCGCCCATCTTGTACAGCCGCTCCGCCAGCTTCCGATAGGGCAGACCAAAGCACAGCAGCGCCGACCAGGACCCGGCGGCGGTAAAGCAGGCGGACGCCGCCCACAAAAACCGCCCCGGCGCCCCCTGCCCAACCGAAGCGAGCAGCGCACACAGCGTACACCCCAGTATCAGCAGCGGCGCGGCAACGCGGTAGGCCCTCTGCCCGCCGTCCTCCATCTGGAGCTGACTGCCAAAGCCCACGCTGGAGCCGGACGCTTTGGTGTAAGTGGAGCGGTTGGACCACAGCGTTTCATCCCAAGACACCACATAGGGCGCGCGGGCCTGGGCCGCCGTCTTGGCGGACAGCCGGTCCCCCCGGCGGCGCTCGTGCGCTCCCCACAGGGCAAAGGCCATCCCCAGCGCCGTCACCGCCGAATAGGGCAGGCAGGCGTACCGGGGCTCCAGCCGCCCGGCGGTGACGCCGTCCAGCACGGTGAACAGCCACGCCAATGTCAGCACGCTCTCCGCCCGGGGGCGCAACGTGACCAGCTGACGCACACCGCTGGCCACAATCTCATAGCACATCGCTCCCACCGCCAGCAGCAGCCCGGTGAGAATGAGCGCGCGCAGCTGATAGACGCTCAGGCCAAAGTCCTCCACCGCCTCAGCCAGACTGGCCCAGGGCAGAAAAGGCATTTCTACAGAGCACAATATGGCGGCCAGAGCTGTGAAAACCGCCAACCGCACCCGAAAGCGCTGGCCCTTCAGTCCCTTTTGATACTGGGCGGCCAGCTTGGCGGGGGGCGTGTCCGGGGGCGCTTCCCGCTGCCGAACCACCCGGAGTTTGGACCGGCGGGCGCTTCTGCCCTCCTGGGGCAGCTCCTCCCGGTCCACGCCGGGGATGTACTTCTCCGCCCGGCGGGTGGCCTCATCCGGCTCCGCCTGGTCATACATATGGTCTGCGTAGTGGTCCACCCGGCGCAGCAGCGTATGGAGACGGGCCCCGATGGTCCGCCCCACCCCCTCCGGCACAATCTCCGGGATGGACTTGTCCTGCTTAGGCGCGGGCTTTTTTACCTCTCGAATCGGCGGTTGGGCCTCCTTCTCCTCCGGGGGCCGCGCGGCGCGGTCCTCGGGAAACTCTACCACCTTGGCCTTTCCATATTTCCCGGAACCATATTCCGCCAGGATATCATCCACGGAATACTCCCTCCGGCCCTTTTGATTCTTCTGATCGGACATGGGCTATCTCCTTTGCCTCACAGCTTCATACAGCACAACGGCGGCGGCGGCCGAGGCGTTCAGGGAGTTGAGCCGGCCCCGCATGGGGATGGAGACCAGGAAATCGCACTGCTCCCGCACCAGGCGCCCCATGCCGTCCCCCTCGCTGCCGATAACAATGGCGGCTGGGCCCTTCAAATCCGCTTCATACAGGCTTGTCCCGCCGTCGGCGGCGGTTCCGAACACCCACAGCCCGTCCTCTTTCAGCTGCTTGAGTAGAGCGGTGAGGTTGGCCACCCGCGCCACGGGCAGATAGCTCACCGCTCCGGCGCTGGTCTTGGCCACAATGGCGGTGAGCCCGGCGGACCGCCGCTTGGGAATGACCACCCCATGGGCCCCGGCGCACTCCGCGGTGCGAATTACCGCGCCCAGGTTGTGGGGGTCGCTGAGCTCGTCGCACACCACGATGAGGGGAGCCTCCCCCTTTTCCCGGGCGGACGCCAGAATATCGTCCACATCCGCGTATTCCCGGACGGCAGCCACGGCAATCACCCCCTGGTGGCTTTTGGTGCGGCTCATGCCGTCCAGCTTGCGGCGGTCCGCCTCGGTGACTACGATTCCCTTCCCCCGCGCCGTGGAGGCAATGTGGCCCAGGGTGGCGTCGGTCTCCCCCCGTGCGATGTAAATTTTGTCAATGGCCGTTCCGGCCCGCAGGGCTTCAATCACCGCGTTGCGCCCCTCGATAAGGCCGTCCGCCTCCGCCTCCTGAAGTGGACGCCGATTTTTTTCGTCTCGCATGGGAAAACTCCTTTTATCCTGTAATTCTTCGATTCAATGCACAGATAGAGTAAGTATACCATAAATCCTGGCGCGTTGAAAGGGGAAAGCACAATATTTTTCCCTTCCCCTTTTTTCGTCATAGAAATTTTACACGCTGTCCATGAACATTTCTTGTTTTTATCTGCCAAGTATGGTATACTTCCTTAATGCCTGAATTTGTTGAGGCAAAGAAACCAAAACGGTTCGGGGCGGTTTTACGCTCCCAACTATAAGGAGGCACGCCTATGGCCGGCCCAATGAAGCCCAGCGACCCCAATCGCCGGGACAGCAATCAAAACGGCGGCGGAGACGATAAAAAACGTTCCCCATGGAGTTTCTTTAGCATCGTAATGTGGGCGGTGATGCTGGTGCTCCTGCTGCATATGTGCACCAGCTCCATGGAGAGCGCCTCGGTCCAAACGGTGCCCTACTCCACCTTTCACCAATGGGTGGAGGAAGGATACGTGGACCGGGTGGAGATCGCGTCCAACGCCTACACCTTCACCCTCAAGTCAGACGCTCCCCCCCTTGAGGAGTACCTGGCCAAGCTCACCGAATCCTACGGCAAAGGCGGATTGAGCCAGCTGTTTGGCCAGTTTGACCCCAGCCGCCTCACCGGAGTGGTCAGCGAAAACGTCAAGTTCCAAACCGCCCCCCTGAATCAACCCGATTTGGTACAGTGGCTGACCGACAACGGCGTGGAACGCTATGAAACCGAAATGGTCACCGCTGAGCAGTATATGCTCTCCGCCATTGTCAGCTATGTGCTGCCCGTGCTGGTCATGGTGGTGGCGATGATTTTCATCTACCGCTATATGTTCAAAAAGATGGGCTCCGGCGGGGGATTCGGCGGCATCGGCGGCGTGGGCAAATCCAACGCCAAGGTCTACGTGGAGAAAAAGACCGGCGTCACCTTTAAAGATGTGGCCGGCCAGGACGAGGCCAAAGAGAGCTTAGAGGAAATCATTGACTTCCTCCACAACCCGGGCAAGTACACTGAAATCGGCGCGAAACTGCCCAAGGGCGCGCTGCTGGTGGGTCCGCCGGGCACCGGCAAGACGCTGCTTGCCAAGGCTGTGGCCGGCGAAGCCAACGTCCCCTTCTTCTCCATCTCCGGCTCCGACTTTGTGGAGATGTTCGTGGGCGTGGGCGCGTCCCGTGTCCGCGACCTGTTCAAGGAAGCCAGCAAAATGGCCCCCTGCATCATCTTTATCGACGAGATTGACACCATCGGCAAATCCCGCGACAACCGCATGGGCGGCAATGATGAACGGGAGCAGACCTTGAATCAGCTGCTGGCCGAGCTGGACGGCTTCGACCCCGGCAAGGGCGTTATCGTGCTGGGGGCCACCAACCGGCCTGAGGTGCTGGACAAGGCCCTGCTGCGTCCCGGCCGGTTTGACCGGCGCATTACCATTGACCGGCCCAACCTGGCGGGCCGTCTGGCCACGCTCCAGGTCCACACCCGGAAAATTAAGCTGGCTGAGGACGTGGATCTGAACAAAATCGCTCTGGCTACCGCGGGCTGCGTGGGCGCGGACCTGGCCAACCTGGTGAACGAGGCCGCTCTGCGGGCCGTGCGCAAGGGCCGCCGCCTGGTCACCCAGGAGGACCTGCTGGCCTCCTTCGAGTTCGTCATCGCCGGCAGCGAGAAGAAAAACTCCGTTCTCACCGAGTTTGAACGCAAGCTGGTGGCCTATCATGAGGTGGGCCACGCCATGGTGGCCTACAAGCAGAAAAACGCCGAGCCGGTGCAGAAAATCACCATTGTCCCACACACCGAGGGCAGCCTGGGCTACACGCTGCTGATGCCCGAGGAGGACAAGACCAACCTGCGCACCAAGGAAGAACTGATGGCCAAAATCACCGTGTCCATGGGCGGCCGCGCCGCCGAGGAAGTGGTGATGGAAACCATGACCAACGGCGCCTCTCAGGACATCCAGGAGGCCACCAATATCGCCCGAAACATGGTGGCCATGTACGGCATGAGCGAGGAATTCGGCATGATGGCCCTGGGCAGCGTCCGCAACCAGTACCTGGACGGCGGCTACGGCCTGGACTGCGCTCAGGACACCGCCGCCGTGATGGATAAGGCGGTCAAGGCCGTGCTGGACGTATGCTACAAGGACGCGGTAGAGGTCATCCGCGCCAACCGCGAGGACATGGACAAGGTGGTGGCCTACCTGCTGGAAAAGGAGACCATCACCGGCGGCGAAATGGTGGCCATTCTGGAGGGCCGGGACCCCGCCCTGGTAGAAGGTGCTTACACCTCCACCCGCGCCAAGCAGCTTCCCGGGGATATCGAGCCC
>CAQCFX010000088.1 GCA_948766235.1 uncultured Oscillospiraceae bacterium
TTTTCGCGCCCTTGCACAAACGCCTGGCGGATGCGCCGCACCGTCTGCGGGTCGCGAAGCCTGGCGGTGAGCAGGGGGGAGAAGCGCCTGCCCTCCAGGCCGATAGCGGCCTGAACAGCTTCGTCAAAATCTTTTGTCCGCCCTGTGTAGAGTCCGGCGGTGTGGGTTGCGTTTTCCAGCCAGCTGATTAGGCTGATGACGTCCACCATCTGCCGGGAGGGGCATTCCAGCCGCCGAAAGGCGTCGGGATAGCCATGGGATCCGTCGTACCAGGCGTGGTGGCCCAATGCGGCGGCGGCACAGCGGCGGGTAGAGGCGCGGGCGGTGAGCAGGGCCTCGCCCGCCAGGGTGTGCAGGCGGGCCATCTCATATTCCTCGTCAAACCACTGCCGGGCCGTGCGGGAGTAAAGCTCAATCACATTGATTTTCCCCACGTCATGAAATATGCCGCAGCTCATGGCAAAGGACAGGATTTCCCGGCGCTTGTCCGCGGGGTCCTGGATTGCCCGAATGAAGTCGATGTCGTCAAAAAAGTCCGGCTCGTCCTCCCAGATGATTTGGCACAAGGCGCCGGCGGCCTCGCCCACAACGTGGGAATGAATGTAAATTTCCGGCGCAAAGCGCAGCAGAAGCATTTGCAGAAACTGGCCGTAGGGAATGCTGCTGTCCGTTTCCACATAGGTATAGGCCAACTGGCGGAGGAAGCGGAACAGCGCGTTGTTTCCCTGAGCCTGGGGAAAGGCGTCCACATAGTCCGCCACCCGGCGGTAAAGGCCTTCCACATAGTTGGCCCGGGCGGGCACCCGCTCGGGGTATTGGCAGAGATACTGGCAGTAGAAGGAGGGCAGGGAGATGACGCGGTACATCCCCTCGGGGGAGAAATCGGCGGTGTCGGCGGTGTCCAGCAGCTCCTCCATTTTGTTTAGCAGGAAGTCCAAATCGAAAATGCCGCAGTAATATTGGATGGCATAGTACAAAAATGTGGATTTGGCCGGAAGGGATTTGTGCTCCTCCTTGGCCTTCTGAATCTGCTGGTGGTAGACGATGTATACCGACTCCATGATATCCGCCATGTCCTGGGCGGACATGACCTTTTCCTTGCTGTAGGAGATGCTGGAGGACATATTTTGGTGGGTGAGATAAATAAACCGCGCCCAGGGAAGCTGGGGGGCCTTCTTTTGATATTCCTGGTCCTGTAAAATTTGCAGGGTCTTTTTGATGAGATGTACCTTTTCGCCGGGAGCGCTGAACTGCCCCAGGGAGATATTTGCCCGGCATCGAAGGATATAGCCCCGGGTTTCGGTATCGTCAATCTCATCATAATATTTCAGGTAGGCCGCCCCTTCCGTGAAGCACAGCCGCATTTGGACCATATATTTTTCAATGTCCGGCAGCTCCAGCCCCACCAGCTTATTGCAGGCGCAGTTGCGCCCCATGCCCAGCCAGTACAGGTGCCGAATCATGGCGGCGCGGTCCCGCCGCTGCCGGGCCAGGGTGAGCAGGGCCAGACGGATTTGGCAGAACAGGCCCGCGTCCAGCTCCGTCTGGCCGTTGTAGAGCCGGGAGGAGAAGTCCTCCAGCTCCTTCAGGGTGGAGGCGTCGGCGGACAACAGGTTGTCCAGCACGGGAAACAGCCCGCTGCGCAGCAGCTCCATGCTGCGCTTTGCCGCCTGGGCGATGCGCTCCTCGTCCTCCAGCAGACGGGCGGCATATTGCTCAAAGGACAAGCCGTCCGGCTTTTTCCACGCGGCGAGGGCGGCGAGCTGTGTGATGTTGGCGATATATTCCTCTTGATATGGCTGCATGGAATGTCACCCCCTCACGCGCTGCCGGATGAGGGAGCCAGCTGGTTGTGGAGGATTTCCAGCAGACGGTCCAGGTCCACCGGCTTGGCCAGGTGGCCGTTCATACCGGCCTGCCTGGACTGGCGCACGTCCTCCACAAAGGCGTTGGCGGTCATGGCCACAATCCACACCGTTTTGGCGTCCGCCCTGGGCAGGCTGCGGATGCGGCGGGTGGCCTCGTAGCCGTCCATCACCGGCATCTGAATGTCCATAAAGATAAGGTCGTACCAGCCGCTGGGGGACTGCTGGAAGCGCTCCACCGCCTGCGCGCCGTCTCCGGCCACCTCCACCTGCACGCCGGTCAGCCCCAGCAGCTCAGTGGCGATTTCCTGGTTGAGCTCATTGTCCTCCACCAGCAGGACGCGGCGGCTGCTGTAGTCCGCGTCCGCCCCGGCGAGGGCCGGACCGTCCCCGCCCGCCGCGCCGGTGAGGGCGGACAGAGTGCTCATCAGGCGGCTGCGAAACAGCGGACAGGGGACAAAGGCGCTCACGCCCGCCCGGGTGGCCCGGTATTCCATCTGGGCCCAGTCCTCCTCGGACACCAGCAGGATGGGAAAGCCCGGTCCGGCCAGCTGCCGGACGTGGGCCGCCGCGTTGAGCGCCGGCATATCCGCCAGCTCCTGCCCCAGCAGCAGCGCACAGGGCATTCGGTTTTCGTACTGGGCCTCGGTGAGCCAGGTGACGGCGTCCAGCCCCGTGGTCACATGGACGCCGTCCAGGCCGCCCTGGCGCAGATAGTCCATGATTTGTGCGGCCCGGGCGGCGCGGCCCTCGGCCACCAGCACGCTCCGGCCCTGGGGAACGGGATAGTCCTTGCATTCCATACGGGAGACAGGGATGGGCAGCGAGACCTGGAACAGGCTTCCTTGGCCCTCTTGGCTGTCCACCTGGATGCTGCCCTCCATGCTCTCCACCAGCCGCTTGACAATGGACATACCCAGGCCCGTGCCCTCAATGCGGCTGATGGTGGTGTTTTGGGCGCGCTCAAAGGGGAGGAAGATGCGCTGCAAAAACTCCTGGCTCATGCCGATGCCGTTGTCCCGGCAGGAAAAGTCCAGCCAGACGGTGGGGCCGTCGGGATGGTCCGGGGCGGGGCGCTGGGCAAAGCGCACCTGGATGGCGCCGCCGTCCTGGGTGTATTTCACCGCGTTTCCAATGATGTTTACAATAATTTGGCGCAGCCGGAGGGGGTCGCCCACCAGATTTTCCTCCAGGATTTCCCCAATGTCTATGGAAAGGGCCTGGCTCTTTTGGGCGGCCTGGGGGCGGACGATCACGGCGACGTCGTGCACCAGGTCGGCCAGGGAGAACTCCGTCTTGCTCAGGGTCATGCGGCCGCTGTCGATGCGGGACATATCCAGCACGTCGTTCACCAGGCTCATCAGGTGGGTAGAGGCGGTTTTGATTTTATTCAGACAGTCCTGCACCCGGGCCTTTTCATCGATGTGGGCCAAACCGATGGAGGTCATGCCCAGAATGGCGTTCATGGGGGTGCGGATGTCGTGGGACATATTGGACAAAAAGCGGCTTTTGGCCTGGTTGGCGTCCTCCGCCTCCCGCAGAGCGGTCTCCAGGGCGGCGTTGACCCGCGCCAGCTCCTCCTGCTCGTCAAAAGAGCGGCTGAGCACCCAGAGGTCGTGGGCCGCGTCCAGCTCCCGCTTATCCACCGCCAGAGTGCGGGCGGCCTGCTCCGGCGGGCATTGCAGCAGCTCGGGCAGGGGAAGGCCGGTGAGAGAGCAGGCGGCGCTGTCCGCGAACAGGATGCGGGAACCCTCCTGTCCGCGCTGAACCACCAAATGCCCGGCCGTTTGGTGGATGTTTTCCAAAGAGATATGTTCCATAGACAAAACCCCGCTCAGTCTCAAATATTTTTGGTGGGTCAGGTGATTTGTGCCGCAAAATTCCCGCATTGGCGCTGTGAACACGGTGAAACAGCGTTTTTCTTAGTATACCACATGAAAAGCAGAAAATCTACTCCAATCAAGTTTATTCCATAAGCGGTGGCATGGGACCGGCGCTTTACCTGCAGCGCGGGGGAAAATAATATTTCTTCACAAGGGCCTTGACAAGGGAGAGCGGTTGTAGTAAGCTTTCAGTATAAAGGGTCGATTATAATAGACCCTAAAGGGCTGTTGTATTCCGCGAGACCAAAGCCGTGGCGGGCCGGCGGCCTTAGCTCGAGAGAGGGGGAACCCCCATGCTTGCATTTTTGACGTCCCTGTTTTCCTCCCTGGACCTTCTGGGCGAGATGAGCCTGACCGCGGCCTATGCCGCTGCGGTGGTAATGGCGCTGCGGCTGGTGCTGAAAAAGCGGACACCCCGTCAGGTGGTGTGCCTGCTGTGGCTGGTGGTATTTGCCCGGCTGCTCATCCCTGTGTCGCTGGAAAGTCCGCTGTCCATTGTCCCCAGCGCCATTGCGGGGCAGGAGCAGCTTCCGATGGTTGAGGGGCCCACGCCAACCCCGGGAAACGGCCCCACGCTGCCGGTGCAGATGGGGGAGGGGGAGCTGGGCCCCGTGCTCGCCGCCCCCGATGATGC
>CAQCFX010000089.1 GCA_948766235.1 uncultured Oscillospiraceae bacterium
GGTAGCCGATGGCGTCCGCCCGGGTGAACAGGCCGGCCAGAGGCACCGCCTCGTCTTCGATTTCCACGGTGGGGTTGGTTACAGGGCTGGTTACAGGGTTGGTGGGATTGCCGGGAACCTCGGGAACCTCGGGAATCTCAGGAGCCTCCGGCATCACGGAACCGTCCTTCAGAGCGGCAGCACCAGTGACTTTCCCATCTTCGGGCATGGTGTACTTCTCATTCTCCCCTGCCGCACGGCTCTCCTCAGTATCCACAAGCCAAGTGTTGTCTCTCAGATTCAGGGTATCGCCCTCCGCCGCATAAATATCATCGCCAGCAACTGTGGCGGAATTGCCGCGAATCACAACACTGCTGTCATTGCCCGCTTGCAGCGTATCTCCTCCATAAAGCTTTACACCGCCGCCTTCACTTCCTGCTTTATTGCCAGTGATACCAATGTTCCCATTCAGTTGGATTTTGCTATTCGCGGCAACAATGGCACCACCGTTCTCAGAAGCTGTATTGCCCGTCATAGTGGTATCGGTGAGGGTAACGTCATCCCCAAACAAGTACATAGCGCCGCCATTACCATTTAGGGCCTTGTTGCCATTTAACGCAACACCATTCAGGCTGACAGCGCAGCCGTCACTGCCGTACAACTCATCAACTGCAAAAATGCCGCCGCCTTCTTGTGTCGCCGTATTGCCGGAAACGGAGCTGTTGTTGATGTTAATCGTACAGGTTCCCTTCTTGTTTGCAGAATAAATACCGCCGCCATACTGTGCGGTATTATTTGTCACATTGGTGTTATTCAGCGTAACTGTTGCACCATAATTACCAAAAGCAGCAATGGCACCACCATGAGCACTTGCACGATTGCCTGTGATATCAACGTTGTTCACTGTGACGTTTCCGTATGTGTGGATCGCGCCTCCAGTCCTATAAGTTGGATCCTTTTCACTAAAAGCATTGCCACCAGTAAGGGTGCCCCGCCGCTCTGTGTCTTCGCTGTCTGCACCGCCGTTAATCACCAATTCAGCCTCTTTCCTCACAAAAATCAGCGAATCACCGCTGCCGCCCTCCCCTGTCTCGGCGTTATAACCACCATCAATGGTATAGCCGTTCAGGTTTAGAGTGACCTTTGCTCCTGGATTGAGATAAATTCCCGCCTTATCCGTTTCTCCGCCGTATTCCACATTTTCGTTAAGAGTGACGTTGCGAACACCATTCTCAGTCTTGGCAGTAATCGCGCCCTCTGTAATGTCCGTTTTGCCGTTGATGGCGTCTTGCAGCTCGGTGAAGCTGGCCGCAAACGATGGCACGATCATGGCCGCACACAGGGTCAGGGACAGTGCAGCCACTAAGGTCCTTTTCACTAATTTCATATTTTTCCTTCCTTTGCGATTAGGTTCGGACGCAAAGAGTCCGGCGGCCGGGCTGTCCTCGCGCAATGCGCTTTAGACCCCTTAGCTTTGCGTCCCACTGTTTCCAATGGTTTGCCTCATGTGCCATGGACTCCGCGCACTCCGCCCTCCCTTCCGACGTAAACGCTCGTTCTTCGTATTGGCACAATACGAAGAACAGACCCATGGGTCTGGGTTGCCTGTAGTATAGCACTGCCCGCACGGCAATGCAATAGAGTTTGAAAAATTTTGTTCGCTGAACGCCCCGGACGCAACCGCGTCCGGGGCGTTCTGCGAACATTACGCGTAGAGCCGGGCAAAGAAATCGTTGATAATCTCCTCGGCCATCGCCCAGGTCAGAGCCTCGCCGGGATTGCCCTCCACTTCCAAAACCAGGTCGGAGCCAATGTACTTGGCATACCGATTCAGGAACTCCACCAGCTGGCCGCGGGTCACCACCTGGTCGGGGGCGAACTCGGTTTCGGTCACGCCCACGGCGATGCCGTTGAACTGCGCCCAGCCGATAGCCAGGGCGAAATCGTGGTCCGCCGCCACGTCCAGGAAGGCGGACAGCTCCGCCGCCGGCTCGCTGTCCATCCAGTGGAGGATGGCCATGAACTTGCCGCGGGTCAAAAGCTCCTCCGGCTCCAGCGCCAGGGGCAGGCCGGCCAGAGGCACATCCTCATCCTCAATGTCCGTCAGACCGGGGTCTTCAACATCGCCGGGGACCTCGGGGGCGGTGGGAACGCCGGGGGTGACGGGGGGAGCGGGCTGCTCAGCCTCATCCTTCTCCCACCGGGCCTCCAGCGTGACGGGGCCGGTCACAGTCAGAAAACCCTCTACAAGCTCGCCGTCCAAAGCCCAGCCGATAAAGGTCCAGCCGTCCCTTTCGCCGGGATATAAGATGCTGACATCAATTTCAACGCCCTTTTCCACCTCAGCCAGGCTGCCGCCCTCACTGTCAACCAGCATAAAATACTGGTCGTGGGCAGCTTTTAGATAATAATCCTCCGTACCATTTATACCGGCGTATCGGACGTACTCATTGCCCCAGCCGACGCTCCCATCACGATACCAGCCGGAGATGTCCCTGTCGTCGTCAGCCAGCGTAAGCCGAGCCGCCCCACCGCTGTACACATCGTCGCCCAAGCCGTCCGCTGTATTGTTGCAGAGTGTTCCGCTGTTCATGGTAAAGCTGCCGCCGCTGCCGTCATTCCATACTCCGCCGCCTGAATACTCGGCCTCATTTCCTACAATGGCGCAGCCTTCCACTACAACCACGCCGTTATCAGCTCCAATGCCGCCGCCGTTTCCCGCCTTATTTCCAAAAATCCTGCCTCCGATTATGCGCAGTTCCGATTCGGACACATACACGCCGCCGCCATTGTCCTTCGTGTTCCCTCCCGTGATGGCGCCAACGCCCTCGCCTTTTTCAACATCCTCTACGCCTTCGTCGGTCACGGTGAGCTTACTGTCGTTTTCCACCCTGATAACGGACCCCACAGCCCCTTTCGTCAAACTGAGCGTGTAGCCATTCAGGTCGATGGACACTTCCTGATTGTCAATTCTTAGCGTATGGTCCAGTTCCACATCGCCGGCCAGGTAGTATTCGCCGCCCGCTTTCAAAAAGCCCTTTTCATCAACATGTTCATCCTTTTTGAACTCCACCGCCGCAAACGCAGGCGCGGCCATACCCGCGCACAGCACCAGGGACAGCGCCACGGCAAAACCGCGCTTTCCAAACTGTTTCCATGCTTTCACTTCTCTGCTCCCTCTCTTTGCTCATATTTGCGGATGCAAACCATCCGCAGCTGCCTTGGGTCCCTTTGCGTTGCGTTTCATGATTTCCCGCATTTTGTCAGATTGTGCCATCCATATTTTAGCACCCGGCAGGGCAGCATACAATAGAATTCACAAATTATAATAGAATTTAAAATTGATTTTTGTTTATTTTCACAACAAATACCCCGGACGCAGTCGCGTCCGGGGTGTTTGTTAAGCTTTTACTGGTCACTACAAAAATGGCAAAACGGCCCCTCGGGTCATTTCCCGGTTTGTAGTTCTCATCAATTAAATAACTCGGCGTTTTCCTCAAACAGCTCCCGCACCTTCTCCCTGAGTACGGCGTGAGCCGGTTTGCTCAGCGCCGGGTCAGCGGCAATCAGCTCCTCCGCCGCCTGCCTGGCCTCCTTTAAAAGCTCCATATCGGCGGCAAAGTCCGCCACCTTCAGCTGGGGCAGGCCGTGCTGGCGCTTCCCGAAAAAGTCCCCCGGCCCCCGCAGGCGCAAATCCTCCTCCGCAATCTGAAAACCGTCGTTGGTGGCGCACAGCGCCCGAAGGCGCTCCCGGGCGGTCTCGCTGCGGCTGGCGGTCATGAGCACGCAGTAGCTTTGGTGCTTCCCCCGGCCCACCCGGCCCCGGAGCTGGTGGAGCTGGCTCAGCCCGAAGCGTTCCGCGTTCTCCACCACCATCAGCGACGCGTTGGGCACGTCCACTCCCACCTCAATCACCGTGGTGGACACCAGCACGTCCAGCTCCCCTCCGGCAAAGGCGGCCATCACCGCCTCCTTTTCCTTTGGCTTCAGCTTACCGTGGACAAACCCTACCCGCAGATCGGGAAATACCTGCTCCTGAAGCTGGCGGGCGTAGGAGGTCACCGCC
>CAQCFX010000090.1 GCA_948766235.1 uncultured Oscillospiraceae bacterium
GCTGGGCTACGGCACCAAGGAACTGCCTGCCTTTTACACCCGGCACAGCGGATTTTCCGTGGACTATCAGGTGGACAGCCCCGAAGAGCTGGCGGCGGCGTTTAAGGCCAGCCTGGAGCTGGGCTTTGAGGGCGGCATGCTGGTGACCAACCCCATCCCGGAGGAGTACTCCATGGACCCGGCGGTCATCAACGCCGCCATCGACGAGGCGCTGGCCCAGGCCAAGGAAAACGGCGTCCACGGCAAGGACACCACCCCCTTCCTGCTGGCCAAGGTGAAGGAGCTCACCGGAGGGGACAGCCTGGACTCCAACATCCAGCTGGTGTTCAACAACGCCAAGGTGGCGGCCCGGACCGCCGTCTGTCTGGCGAAATAATGAGAAGACCCCCGGCGCGGCGCGCCGGGGGCTTTTGCAAGCATATCAAAATATGCCTTTATTGTATTTAAACTGGGCATAAACCATGACGGTAAGCCCCACGGCCACCCCGGCGGCCAGCAGATAGAAAATGGCCTCCCGGTCAAAAATCATTTGCAGAACGGCCGTGGCCGCCGTGGAAGCGCCCATAATCAGCGTCCCCAGACCCATGGCCCTCCCGTACCTGGGCGCGTCCGCCTTACTAACTTTGCGGCGGTTATACCAATGGACTGTGGAAATATTCCCCTTCATATTGATGATACCCGCCACAATGAGGGTGGCCCCCAGAAGCAGCAAAAGGATATACTCCATCCGAACACCTCCTTAAAAGTAGAACAATTCCTCAAACTTCTTATCCAGCGCCACGCACAAAATCAGCGCCAGCTTGGCCGTGGGGTTAAACTGCCCCGTCTCGATGGAGCTGATGGTGTTGCGTGACACGCCCACCAGCGCCGCCAGCGCCGCCTGGGACAGACCCTGTTCCGAGCGGGCCTCCTTCAGGCGGTTCTTTAGCACCAAGCTCTCGTCCATCAAAAGACCCCCAGCGTCCGGCGCAGGTAGAGCACGAAAAAGAATACGCACAGCGCCCCGTAGAATAAGCCAAGGATCAGCTCGTGGCGTTTGTGGAGCTTGTGGTACTTGAACAGGAATGTGGACGCGTGAATGGCCCACATGACCGTCCAGACGCTGTAGTCCGGGCCGTCTCGAAAGATGGCGCTCAACACGCTGAGCAGGCCGCACACAACCATGCCGACGCCCAGGCTCAGGGCGTTGGCCGTGGCCAGCACAGCCTCCTCCACAAAGTCCCGGTCCTTATTCTCCTCCCGGCTCTTTTTCAAAATCTCGTCCTTATCCATGGCGAAAGCCTCCCAAATCGCATTGCCAAGTTTACCTGGTATTGCTATCATAGCACCGCCAAGTGTACTTGTCAAGCCGCCGGGGCAAATTTTGCAAAGAAAACTTTGCAAAAATGGATGACACAACAGCGCCTGAGGACGCACCCTCCTCGCTGCGGGACGGCGACAGGCTACGGGGCGCTGGGTCACCGTCCCTGCGCTGCGGAGGGTACGTCCTCAGGCTGCCCGCGGGGTGCGCTATTTCAGAGCGTCCAGGTACGCCCCCACGTCAAAGGGGTCGAGGGGACTGTCCTTGCGCAGATACAGCGGGTGGTGGGGGTGCCCCGCCTTTGTCCGCTTTCCGGCGGAAAACCACCGGGCGTTCCGCTTTTCCCCCACGGCAATCATATCCCGGACGCACCGGGGCAGGTAGTCCCGCTTCTCAATCACCGCCCCCCAGGCCGCCCACACCGCCGGGGCGCCGGACTTGTCCAGGGACAGGGCGTAGTCGAAGGCCCGCATATTCTCGGCGTGAAGGGCGGCGTTGCAGGCGCGCTCCATGTCCTCCGGCCGGGTGGCCCGCTGGGCGTAGACGTTGAACATGATGAAGCTGTCGTAGCCGTTGTGCAGGGCCACCCGCTCCACCGACTTCAGCGTGGGGTCCAAATCGCCGGGGGCGGCGGTGGAGGGGTTTACCCCGATGCAAATCAGGGGATGCTCTCCTCGGGTGCCCAGGATGTAACGATACTCCCCGTAATAATTGGGGACATAAAGCCATTGAGTTGTGTCATAGTCGGGGGAAGGGGCCAGGGCCGCGCGCAGAGCGCCGTCAAAGGGGACCAGGTCCAGCAGGGCGGTATCGCCGCTGGGAATGTGCATTGTCATCACCTCAGCCATAGTTTAACACACAAGACGGGAGAAAGAAAGCCCGCTTCGCCCCCGGCGGGTAAATTTGGTTGCGCAGCCCGCCCAATTTGTGATATGATAGCCGGAACAGAGCGGAAAAACGGAGGGAACGAGATGAACGAGCAGCATACGGATACAGCCGCCCGCCAGCACCGGCGCCACGTGGGAATGCGCATCATCAAGACGGTGATTGCCGTGTTTGTGTGCGGGATGCTGGCCTGGGCGCGGCAGGCGTCCGGCTTTTACTCCATGATTGCGGCGGTGGTGTGCGTGCAGAACACCGCGGGCAAGACGATTGAGTCGTCCGTCAACCGGATGACGGGCACCCTTATCGGCGGCATAGTGGGGGTGCTGATGGTGTATGTCATGGACCTGCTGGGCATTTTGTATATTGAGCCGGCCCGGTATGCCGTGCTGTCGCTGATGCTCATCCCCATCATAGAGCTGTGCCTGGCCATTAAAAAGCCGGGCAGCGCGGCCATGGCCTGCATCGTGTTTTTGTGCGTCACCGTAAACCACAGCATCGGGGACAGCCCCGCAATCTACTCCATTGAGCGGCTGTTTGAGACCCTGATAGGGGTGGCGCTGGCCTGCGGAATTGACATCCTTCTGCCCTATCAGGCCCCGCCCCCGGCGCAGGCGGAGCTGGCGCAGCCCCCCGCCCAGCCGGACCAGGGGGAGGGCAAGCCCTCCAGCGAGGACGGGGAGGAGCCGAAATGACCTACCGCGGCATACGCCCCGCCGTCTTTCTCGCCCGGCCCAACCGCTTCATCGCCCGGGTGGAGCTGGACGGGCGGGAGGAGACGGTCCACGTGAAAAACACCGGGCGGTGTAAAGAGCTGCTGCTTCCCGGCTGCACGGTCTACCTGGAGAAAGGCGCCAACCCCCAGCGCAAGACGCCCTTCGACCTGGTGGTGGTGGAGAAGGTCCGCCCCGGCCTGCCGCCCCTGCTCATCAACATGGACTCCCAGGCCCCCAACCGGGTGTTCGGCGAGTGGATGGCCGCGGGGCTGGGGGAGGCGCTGGGCCTGCCCCGGCCCGATGTGCTGCGCCCGGAGAAAACCTGGGGGAATTCCCGGTTTGATTTCTACTGGGAGAAATCGTGCGGGGCGGGAGAGGACGAAACGGATGTTTCACGTGAAACGCAGCCAGAGCGGACTCTGCCCCGGCGGGGATTTGTGGAGGTAAAGGGCTGCACCCTGGAGGAGGACGGCCTGGCCCTGTTCCCCGACGCGCCCACCCTCCGGGGGACCAAGCATCTCCGGGAATTGTGCGCCTGCCGGGCGGCGGGGTATGAGGCGGCGGTGTGCTTTGTGATTCAGATGGCGGGCATATCCGCCTTCTCCCCCAACGACCGCACCGACCCGGAGTTTGGCCGCGCCCTGCGCGCGGCGGCGGGGGCCGGGGTGGGGGTGCTGGCGGTGGAGTGCGCCGTCACCCCGGACAGCCTGGTCATGACAAGGCCGGTGCCGGTGCGCCTGTGAGTCCGCCTTGATTTTTCAGGGCCGCTGTGGTAAAATATTCCCCGCAAATTCGGCGGCGGAGGGGGTGCGGGCATGACGCAGGAGGAGCTGGACGCGCTGCTGGTCCGGGTGACGGACCAGGCCAGGGCGGTGGGCATCCCCGTCTCCCGCCACATCTGCCCCCATGTGCGCCTCAACCGCCGGGCCCGCACCCGGTTTGGCTGTTGCGTGCGGCGGGAGGGGCGGTATACCATCGAGCTGTCCGCCCAGCTGGCGGGGCGGGGCAGCCGGGAGGCGGTGGCGCGGGTGCTGGCCCACGAGGTGCTGCACACCTGCCATGGCTGCTCCAACCACGGCGCGCGCTGGAAGGGCTACGCCCAGCGCATGAACGACGCCTATGGCTACGCCATCCGC
>CAQCFX010000091.1 GCA_948766235.1 uncultured Oscillospiraceae bacterium
GGCGGGATGCCGTCGGCCTTGCGGGTCTTGTTATGCCAGGGGGAAGAGTGCTTGACCGTCGTCGGCGGCGGGAAACTCCGGCGGCGGGGCTTCTTCCGGGGTTGCCAGGGGCGCGGCCTGCTGGGCGGCGTCGCCCTCGTCGGCGTCGGTGGCCCGTTTTGTGTCGGTGATGCCTAAGATGTGCTTGGCGTCATAGACGGCGTTCCGGGTAAGCTGGCGCTGCCATGCCTCGTTTTTCCGGGACCACTTGAAGCCGTGGGATTTCAGGGCGGAGCGGGTTTCCTCGTCGGGGATTTCGTCGAAGAGGATTTGCAGGCGGTTTGCCTCCATATTCAGGAAGATTTTTCCGCCGTCAAATTCCAGGGTGTTTGCGGCGTCGTCCTTGTGCTGCTCTATGCCGTCCAGCTTGGCAAGGTTCTCCTGTGTCCGCTTGATTTTGCCGCGCAGGCTGGCAAGCTCGAAGTCGGGGAAGGGGGTTTGTGCAAAGGCCGGGGCGCTCTTGATTGCCTCGTCCATTTCGGCGGCGGTTTTGTCGGAGAAGTCCCGGAATCCCTTCATGGTTTTGTGTTTGCGGTAGTGGGCGTTCATGGCCTTGCCAAGCTCCAGTTTGTTTTGGAGGGACTGCAAGCGGTCCTCCAGCATTTCGCGGGCGTGGGGGTCGGCGGGGTCGATGGGGCCGGTGCCAATGCTTTTGATTTTGGACAGAATGCCTTTGATCTCGTTGTACTCCCTCCATAAGCTGTCCTCGCGGGCGTTCTGCTTTTGCTTTTTGCGGACGGGGAAATTGGCCCGCCCGCTGACAAGGATAGAGGGACAGCTTGCGCCGTTGCGGTTGTAGTCGTTGGTCCACTGGGCAAGGCGGCGGGCATAGCGGTCCAGAAGGGCGTCCAGCTTTTCGTGATAGAAGGGGCTGACTTTCTGCTTCTGGCGCTCCACCAGGGCGGCGGCCTCGTCCACGGCGGCGCGGTATCCCGCCGTCGCGCTGCCCTCTTTGTAGTCCGACATGGACATCATCTGATGGGAAAGACGGGCCGTGTTTTCGTTTATCGGATAGTACATAGCATTTCCTACCGTGTTTTGGTTTTGGGTTTGTGGCCCATGAGCGCCCGCCCGGATGCCGGGCGGCTGGGCTTGCACCAGCGGCGGCGGATGCCGTCGGCCTTGCGGGCTGGTTTTTGCTACCTGGGCAACTTGTCAAGGGCTGTTACCTCGTCAAGCAAGGAGCGCATATTGTCGGAAGAGGCCCAAAACTCACCGCCGATGGTAAGTATATAATGCTCTTTGCTTTGGGGCTGGCGGGTAATCTCCCACCATTGACCGGCGTACTCTCCCCGGATGATGTACCCACATTTCATCGTCATTTTGTGTACCTCCGTTTTGTGGTTTTGGGTTTGTGGCCCATGAGCGCCCGCCCGGATGCTGGGCGGCTGGGCTTGCACCAGCGGCGGCGGATGCCGTCGGCCTTGCGGGTCAGTCGAAGCACATTTCTTTCTTGATGCGGTATTGTTCCTTGATTTTGTCATAGGCGCGGAGCGTGACCGTGTAGGTGCCGCGTTCCTCGTCGTAGGTGATGCCGCGCCCATGGAGCCGGGGCAGGCCGTCGCGGAGTGGGCGCAGAAAATAATGCTTGCCATAATAGGCCAGGTCGGCGGAGAAGTCGCAGCCGGTGGGCGCGTGCTGTGTCTCGTAGTAATAGGCATACTCGCCGGGCTTGTCCGCCTGGACGGCGGGAGCCTTGGCCGCTTCCAGCGCGTCATAGTCGGGGGCGTGGCCGTGAAGCTCGCCGGTTTCGGGGATGAAGCTGGCCGCGCACATATCCGGGACAAAAATTTTTGTGCGCTCGTCAACCTTCTGCTCATATCCGCCGGGGACCTTGGAGAAGGTGCCGGGGACGATTCTTTCAACTGCTGCCATTCTGTGTACCTCCGTTTTGTGGTTTTGGGTTTTTCGGCCCATGAGCGCCCGCCCGGTGTGGGCGGCTGGGCTTGCACCAGCGGCGGCGGATGCCGTCGGCCTTGCGGGCGGTTGATTAGTGGCGACGCTCAATGAATGTAAGTTTTTGGATTTTGCCCTTGTCCATCAGCGGGTAGAGCTGTTTCATAGCTCTTTCAATACCGGTTGCAGGGCCGTCGAAGTCCTCATAGAAATAATAAACCGTGGAGCCGTTGGCGGCTATGCACTCCACGCCGATGCCGCTAATGTCCGTGCGGTCAAGTTTGGCGTTTAGCTGTTCTCTGGTCATGGGTGATACCTCCGTTTTGTGGTTTTGGGTTTTGTGGCCCATGAGCGCCCGCCCGGATGCCGGGCGGCTGGGCTTGCACCAGCGGCGGCGGGATGCCGTCGGCCTTGCGGGTCATGCGTTTTTCTCGATGATTCGTAATTCACCGCAGGAAGTGAAGCTGTAGATTTCATCGAAACGGATAAAGAGATTCAAGCCGGTTTCCATGCGGAACAGCCAGCCGGGGCGGCGGGCCTCCCTGACTTGCTCGTAGCTCTTGCACTCGCCCATGGGGGCGTCGTTGATATAAAGCTGCATTTTGCGTACCTCCGTTTTGCGGTTTTGGGTTTTGTGGCCCATGAGCGCCCGCCGGGGTTGTCCGGCGGCTGGGCTTGCACCAGCGGCGGCGGATGCCGTCGGCCTTGCGGGCTTGCTTAGAACAGGGACAGGTTGCCGCCGTCCTGGGCCGCTTTCATCATGTCGGCGTAGGCTTGCAGGCGGGCGTCCGGCTTGGATGCCATGTCGCGGATTTTGTCGGACAGCTCCAGGGCGCGGGCCTGGGCGGCTTGCCGCGTCTCCATCCAGACGATGGACAGGCCATAGACCGGGTGGATAACGTACCAGGTTTTGGATTTTGTGCCGATGGCGTAGTAGTTATAAATGCCGTCGGTGTAGCCGTCTACCTTGTGCGGCTTCTGTTTGTCGTCCTCTTTGTCGCGGCGGATGGTGTAGAAACTGCATTTCTTCCAGGGACCGGGGACCGGCGCGGGGGCCGGTTCCGGGTCCGTTTTGGGAGCGGGGAGCGCCAGGAGCCGCGCCGGGGCGGGGAGCGCCAGACGGACCGGGGGAAGGGTGAACGCGGGCCGGGCCTGCATCGGAGCCGGGGCGGCGGGGGCGTCCTCCATGATGGAGGGGACCGGCGCGGCGGGTTTGTCCTCCGCTGGGGCCGTGCTGGGCCTTACCCAGTAGGCGGATTTTTTCTTGCTCCAGATGCCGCCCGCCGCCTTGATTTCGTCGGCGTACTTCTCCACGTCGCCGGTAAACCAGACGTTGGGCGCGCCGGTCTTTTCGCCCTTGACTTTCAGGACCAGGCCGGGCAGGTTGCCAAACCGGGCCTTGATGGTCGCCAGGTCCGGCGCGGGGGCGTTCTTCTCCACCTGGGCGAAACTGTAGATATAAGACAACTTCTTGTAGAAATGGGGGGAGTTCTCCGGGACATCCTCGCCCGCCTCCTGCGCGGCCTCGATGGCGGCGCGGCTGGGCTTGCTGGTGTGCTTCCAGAGGTAGCAGTCAAACAGGGGCTTTTCCTCTGCTTTGACGTGGTAGCCACGGCGGGACCACTCCGGGATGGTGTGGAAGGGCAAATCCCCGTTGTAGGCGGTCAAAAGCTGCTGGAGCTGGTCGTCCGTCATGCCGCGGGCTTTCAGGGTGTTGGCGATAATTTCCGTGTTTGTCATGGTAAAAACCTCCTGTAAATTTTGGGGTTGGGTTGATATGTTCCGGGCTTTTGTGGCCCATGAGCGCCCGCCGGATTGCTCCGGCGGCTGGGCTTGCACCAGCGGCGGCGGGATGCCGTCGGCCTTGCGGGCTGTCATCGGGGATTTACAAGTAATACCTCTTTCCGTGAATCTTAACGTACCTCTCGCCGCGCTGGTTTTTGTACGTCTTTAGCGTGTAGCTGTTGTTGTCCCAGTGGATGGTGACAGCAAATTTGCAGTCAAGAGCAATTTTCATTCTGGGGTTATCCTTGATGTAGGTTTTCATATTTCCTCCCGGCCTGCTGGCCTGTCGTGATTTGTTGGTGTGGGGCTGCTC
>CAQCFX010000092.1 GCA_948766235.1 uncultured Oscillospiraceae bacterium
CCATAGGGGATAAACTGATACACCGACGGCGCGTTGAGCACCAGCCGGGGGTACTCCCCCATTTGGTGAAGGTAGACGCCCAAAATGTCCCCCATGGGCTTGCCCAGCAGCAGCGCGGGCAGGGCCGACCCCAGATAGGCCAGGGGAAAGGCCCACAGCTGCCGGAACTTCACCCGCCCCGCCAGCCACAGCACCCCCCACAGGGGGAGCACAAAAATGCTCTGGAGCTTGACGGCAAAGGCCAGCCCCATCAGCGCCGCTGAAGCGCTCCCCCGTTCCTCCAGAGCCAGGGCGGCGGCGTGTATGGCCAGCGCCGCATAAATGGCGTCGCACTGGCCCCAGTACGCCCCGTTGAGCACCACCGTGGGCAGCAGCAGCGCCGCGCCAAAGGCAATCAGGGAAGCGGCGCTCCCCTGCCGTTCCCTCGTGAGGGAACGCACCAGCCGCAGACAGCCCCAGGCCAGCCCCACGTCCCACAAAATGGAGAACAGCTTGATGAGATACAGGTCGGACACGTTTAGATAAGAGATAGCCGCCATAAAATAGAGGTAGGGCACGTTATAATCTCCCACGCTGCCCGCAATGGCTCCAAAGCCGCCGTTTTCCCGGAAATAGACGTACCACTGGTGGAGAAAGTCCTGATAGTCCAGGCTGGCGTAGTCCAGGCACAGCGCCCGCAGGAGCATGGCCGCCCCGATGGGCAGCAGCATCACCATCGTCCGCGCCCCGCTGCGCTCCTCCCGCCACACCAGCGCCGCGGCCAGCACCGCCAACCCCAGCAGCATCAGCGCCGCAAACGCGCCGCCTTCCCGCTCCAGCGACGCGCACGCCGCCGCGCTCCCCGCCAGCAGCGCCCCTCCGGCCCCGGCGCACACAAAGGGCAGGCGTTTTTTCCACACATCATTCATGAAAATACCTCCGGCCGCTCCTCCCCCGGCGCGGTTGCCTTTTATCATATCATACCCATGCCCATTTTTCCACCCTGGATTTTCCACCGGCAGTTGACATTTTCGCCGCCAGGCTTTATTCTAAGAGAACCAGTGAATTTTGAATCCGTATCCCATAAATTGGAGGATTATTTTTATGTGCGGTTTTACCGGCTTTGTCTCCCGCTCCGCCGCCCCTGACGAAAAGGCCCTGCGGGCCATGGGGGACTCCATCCGCCACCGCGGCCCCGACGGCGAGGGCCACTATGTAGACGAGCACTGCGCCATCGCCCACCGCCGGCTGTCCATCATCGACCTGGAAAAGGGCCAGCAGCCCATTGTCAGCCCCGACGGGCGGTATATCATCGCCTACAACGGCGAGACCTATAACTTCCGGCAGCTCCGGGAGGAGCTGACCGCCGCCGGCCACAGCTTCTATACCGACTGCGACACCGAGGTGGTGCTCCACGGCTACATGGAGTGGGGGCCGGAGGTGCTCCAAAAGCTGCGGGGAATGTTCGCCTTTGTCATCTGGGACAAGGAGAAGCAGGAGCTGTTCGGGGCGCGGGACCCCTTCGGCATCAAGCCCTTTTACTACGCCCCCATGGGAGAGCTGTTCTTCTTCGGCTCGGAGTGCAAGAGCTTTCTGCCCCACCCCCAGTTCAAGAAGGAGCTCAACCCGGACGCCTTGAAGCTCTATCTCACCTTCCAGTACTCCGCCCTCAACGAGTCCTTTTTCAAGGGGGTGTACCGCCTGCTCCCCGGCCACTACCTGATCCACCGGGAGGGGCGCACCGAGTTTGCCTCCTACCACTCCTTCTCCTTCGCCCCGGAGCATATGCCCCTGGAAAAGCGGGCGCAGCAGATTCGCCAGGTGGTCACCGAGTCGGTGAAGGCCCATGAGATCAGCGACGTGGAGGTGGGGTCCTTCCTGTCCGGCGGCATCGACTCCAGCGTGATTGCCGCTCTGTCCCGGCCCGACAAAACCTACTCCGTGGGCTTCGCCAACAAGGACTTTGACGAGACCGGGGAGGCCAAGGCGCTGTGTGAGGAGCTGGGGCTGCGCAACATCTCCAAAACCATCTCCGCCGAAGAATTTTTCGACGCCCTGCCCGCCATCCAGTACTATGCCGACGAGCCCAACGCCAATTTGTCCACCGTGCCGCTGTACTTCCTGTCCCAGTTGGCGGCCCAGGACGTGAAGGTGGTGCTGTCCGGCGAGGGGGCGGACGAGCTGTTCGGCGGCTATATCACCTACCACACCACCAAGCCCTACCGCATTTACCGCAAGACCCCCCTGGCCCTGCGCAAAGCGGTGGCGAAATGCGTGTCCGGCCTGCCCCGGTTCCACGGCCAGGGCTTTCTCACCAAGGCCGCCAAGGGCATCGACGAGACCTTTGTGGGCCAGGCGTTTATCTTCGACAACGACGAGGCCCAGCGGGTGCTCACCCCCGCCTACCGCTCGCCGATGACCTGGCACGACGTCACCCAGCCCTACTTTGAGGCCATTGAGGGCGCGGACGACCTGACCAAAATGCAGTACCTGGACCTGCACCTGTGGCAACCGCTGGACATTCTCCGCAAGGCCGACCGCATGACCATGGCCCACTCCCTGGAGCTGCGGGTGCCCTACCTGGACCGGGAGGTGTGGGCGGTGGCCCGGGCCATCCCCAGCAGCCAGAAAATGCGGGGCAAGACCATGACCAAGTACCCCCTGCGCATGGCCGCGGTGCCCCTGCTCCCCGACGACTGGGTGAAGCGGGACAAAAAGGGCTTCCCCGTGCCCTTCATCGCCTGGCTGCGGGAGGAAAAGTATTATAACTGGGCCAAGGACCTGATTTCCCAGGCGTATGTGGCGGAGTTTTTCGATCAGAAGTATCTGCTGGACCTGCTGGAGCGGCACTACTCCGGCAGGGAGAAAACCCACCGCAAGCTGTACACGGTGTTGTCCTTCCTCATCTGGTATCAGGTGTACTTCCCCGAGCGATGCCATGTGGAGCCGTTTGTGCCCGGCCGCTGACCGCACCGCCCGCCTGGAACGGGTTTGGAATGAAACTCCCTGTAGGGGCGGATACCATCCGCCCCTACAGGCTGTTTTTGTCGAAACAAGGCAGGCGTTCAAAAATATACTATTGAAAATACATATCATTTTGATATAATATCTGCTGAACTTTCAAACCGGGCGCTGAGCCGCCCAAACACGGGAGGACAACTATGATTCTGCGTGTTGGCATTGATATCGGCTCCACCACTGTCAAGGTGGTGGTGCTGGACGAGGAGAACAAGCTGCTGTTCCGCTCCTACGAGCGGCACTACTCCAAGGCCCGGGAGCGGGCCTGTGAGACCCTGCGCTCCATTGAGGATATGCTGAAGGGGAAAGACGTGCGCCTGGTGGTCACCGGCTCCGCCGGCCTGGGCGTGGCCAAGGCCGCGGGTCTGGACTTTGTGCAGGAGGTCTACGCCACCGCCGCGGCGGTGAATACATACATCCCGGACACCGACGCGGTGATTGAGCTGGGCGGCGAGGACGCCAAGATCATCTTTTTCGGCGGCGCGCTGGAGGAGCGCATGAACGGCTCCTGCGCCGGGGGCACCGGGGCCTTCATCGACCAGATGGCCACGCTGATGAACGTCACCGTGAACGAGCTGGACGAGCTGTCCCTGAAGCATGAGAAAATCTACCCCATCGCCTCCCGCTGCGGCGTGTTCGCCAAGAGCGACATCCAGCCCATTCTGAACCAGGGCGGGCGGAAGGAGGACGTGGCCGCCTCCATCTTCCAGGCGGTGGTGGACCAGACGGTGGCGGGGCTTACCCAGGGCCGGGAGCTGAAGGGCAAGATTGTGTTCCTGGGCGGGCCGCTGCACTTCCTCATGGGCCTGCGGGAGCGGTTTGTGGACACCTTGCAGTTAGATGACGAGCACGCCATTTTCCCCGAGGACGGCGACTGCTTCGCCGCCATGGGGGCGGCGCTGTGCGCCTCCGACTACGAGGCCCGGCCCTTTGACGAGCTGCTGCGGCTCTTGGAGGAGAGCCGGGGCGCCGCCTCCGTGGTG
>CAQCFX010000093.1 GCA_948766235.1 uncultured Oscillospiraceae bacterium
CGTTCAGCCGCACCATATTCCAGGCGTGGTCCTCCTCGCTTTGGTAATACGCGCCCACCACCGTGATGCACTCCACCCCGGCCAGGTCGCACAGCAGCTGAAAACTGGTGGCGTAACCCAAACACACCGCCCTATGGTCCACCAGCCCGCCGTAGGGCTCGTAGGACGACCGGGGCGTCTGAGCCATCACGTCCTGGTGCCGCCAGTCGTAGTTCACGTTGTCCACCAGCCAGCCGTAAATGGCCGCCTCCTTCTCCAGATCGGTCATGCCGTCGGCGAGAACCTCGCCCAGAATCTCCCGGGCCGCGTCATAGGTCGCCCGGTCATCCTCCGACAGGCCGGAGGGCTCCCCCGCCGCCCAGGCCGCGCGGATGGCGGCAGTATCGTAGATGGACATATCCTCCTTGTTGGGCGGCACAAAGGGAACGCGCTCTCCCAGGGTGGGGGCGGAGCTCTGTCCGCTCTGAAAATACCGGCTGGTATAGCCCTTGGTGTCCTCCGAGGCGACGGCGCGGGGGAGCAGCACCACCGCGTCGTCGGCATACTCGCTCACCGCCAGCATGACGTACCGCCCCGACCGGGCCGCGCGGCCTCCTGCCACCAGGTTGGCCGCGTCCTCCTCTCCCCGCCGGCGCAGCCATTCCTCCTTCTCGGCCAGGTAATCCCCCAAGGTATCGGCAATGGCCTGCGCCTCACTCTCGTCCTCCGCCAGGAACAGCACCAGCTCATAGTCGGACTGAAAGAGGTCAAACTCCGCGGCCTTGCTCTGATCCGGCTGCCAGTAGGCCACGGCGCAGGCCAGATACTGGCTCCGGGAGACGCCGTACACCCGCTTCGCATCCCTCTCATAGCCTATGCTGCTTCCATCACTGGCGCTGTCAAAATAGTCTGTCCGGGCCAGCTGTGTCTTACCCTTTCCCAGCTCCAGGCGCAGCGCCTCCACCAGCAGGCGCGTCCCCAGGTCATAAAGATCAAAGGGGCTGTCCTGCGCCGTCAGCCTTGGTCCCGCCTCGGCGGCATAGGGGGAGATGGACACCATCCCCGCTTTCACCGACTCCTCAAAGGCGGGGCGGACTTTGCCGCTGTTCTCACAGATGAACAGGCCCACATACGTTCCCTGGCGGCACACCTCCGCCCTGGCCACCATCCTGGCCTGGAAGGGGGCGTGGCCGGTGAAGTCCCCCTCCCGACTTTTCACGTATTCCTTCAGGCACTCCTCCCCGTGACGGGCGGCGTCCTCATCGGCAAAGCGCAGCGCTGCCAGTTCAAAGGCTGACGCCCCGGCCTCCTGGACCAGCGCGCCCTCCTCCCACTCGTCCTCCTCCAGGCCGTAAGCCTCCCGGACGTAAGCGGACAGCTTCTCCGCCGTCTTCTCGTCATGGGAGCAATAGTTATGGAGCTCCTCCGAGATGAGTTGACCCGACACGCTCCACGCCGCGCGCACCAGAGACTCCGGGGTCAGCTTCAAAACCTCCGCGGTGGGCTCCGGGGACGGCTTGGCGGTGGGTTTTTCGGTGGGCTTGGCTGACGGCTCCCCGCTGGCCGTCTCCGCCGGTGGGGTGGGGTCGGCCGCCCCCTGGGGATTGCAGGCGGACAGCAGGCTCAGCAACAGAGCTGCAGACAGCCATATTGCAAACATACGTTTCACGTGAAACACACCTCTTTTCCTCAGCCCTGACCACGGTCCTCCGCCGTAGCCTCCGGCACATTATCGTAGTCCCACTGGTGATTCCGGGCCATCTCGTCGCTGGTGATGTTGAAATACCGCCATTTATAGCTGCCGCCCAACTGCTCCCGGCCGTTGGCGTCCCAGGTCACATCTACGCAGTACCAGTTTCCGTTCAGGCGCACCATGTTCCAGCCGTGGCTCTCCTCACTGTGGAAGGCCGCGCCCACCACGGTGATACACTCCACCCCGGCCAGGTCGCACAAAAGCTGGAAGCTGGTGGCGTAGCCCAAACACACCGCCGTGTGGTCCACCAGCCCGCCGTAGGGCTCGTAGGACGACCGGGGGGGCTGCACCATAAAGTCCTGGTGCCGCCAGTCGTAGTCCACGTGGTTCACCAGCCAGCGGTAGATGGCCTCCTCCTTCTCCAAATCGTCCATGCCGTCGGTGAGAATCTCACCCAGAATCTCCCGGGCCGCGTCATAGACGGCCCGGTCATCCTCCGACAGGCCGGAGGGGTCCCCCGCCGTCCAGGCGGCGCGGATGGCGGAGGTGTCGTAGATGGACATATCCTCTTTTCCGGGCGGGGTGAATTTCTCCCGATCTGCGTAGACGGGGTCCGGCTGCGCGGAGGGGACGGGCACTTCTTCCATATGCCGTCTCATGGTGGAAAAGCCCGTCTTCTCGCTGCCGCTGTGTACGCTCAAAAAGTGGCCCATAAAGCTGGGTTCATTGCAGACCAGCAGAGCGATGAACCCGTCGCTCCAGACGGCCATGGCCTCGTGGAGCACCTCCGCCTGGGTGGGAAAGCGGGCGTATGCTTCCTCCTTGGCGTCCAGATAGGCGTTCAGCTCCTCCACCGCGTCCATCCCCACGTGCAGGTCGCCGTCAATGTGCATCACGGCGATTTCAAACACGCTGCCGTTCGTCCCGCGGGCGATGGCCGCGTCCGTCCAGGGGTAGTCCGCCAGGCCGTACTCCTCCTCCATCACGGCCTTCAGCCGGTCCGGGTCGCCCCGGTCCATCCGCTCCAGGCTGGACATATCGTCCCCAAACGCCTCGCAGTCCGCCAAAAGCGCGTCCAGCAGCTCCACCACGCGCTTCTGCGGGTCGCGCACTCCGTAGAGCTTCTCCACCACGTCCTGGGTGGGCTCCGGCGTGGGGGTGGGCTCGGGCGGCTCGGGCAGCTCGCCGGTTTGGATAATCTCCTCAAAGATAGACCGGGCCTGGCCGCTGTCCTCACAGATGAACAGCCCCACATAGGTCTCCTGACGGGACACCGCGCCGTCGGCCACCAGCCTGGCCTGTTCCGGGGCGTAGCCGGTGAAGTCCCCCTCCCTGCTGTAGAGATAGTCCCTCAGGCAGTCCTCCCCGTGCCGGGCGGCCTCCTCGCTGGCAAAGCGCAGCACCGCCAGCTCGATGGCGCTGGCCCCCGTGGCCCGGACAATGGAGGCGCCCTCCCACTCGCCCTCGGACAGCCCGTAGGCGCCCTCTATGTACGCCGCCAGCCGCTCCTGGTCGGTCGTCTCAACATCAGGATCATTGTACAGCGTTTCCGCCTCGGGAATCCCAATGCCCAGCTCCGCCCAGACAGCACTCATAACAAGGGTACAGCTCAGCTCCACTTCCGCCGGCGCGGAATTGGCAGCTTCCAGACCGGCCGTGTCCGCCGGCTGGGTGGGCTTAGACGCCCCCCGCTGGTCGCAGGCGGGCAGCAGACCCAGTAGCACAGCCGCAGACAGCAAAATTGCAAACATACGTTTCACGTGAAACACTCCTTTTTCTGATAAAACAGAGGTTGCGCCTGCCGTCAGCAGGCGCAACCTCTCATTTTTCGTGAAGATAGCTTTTCAGCAGCACCTGGAGCAGCTCATCACGGTCCAGTTGGCGAATCAAGGTACGGGCGTTATTGTGGTTGGTGATATAGGTGGGGTCCTCGCTGAGAATATAGCCCACAATCTGATTGATGGGGTTATAGCCCTTCTCTCGCAGGGAACTGTAGACGGAGGAGAGAATCATCTTGATTTCCTCGTCTTTGTCGATGTTTACATTAAATCTGCGTGTGTAGTCGATGTCGCTCATAGGGCGCACCCCCTCTTTCTCAATATTGATATTTTAGCTTAGAACGGCCCCGTTGTAAAGAGGAAAAAAGAAATTTAACAAGTTTTCGTCATGGCCGGCTGATGGGGCCCGCCTTAGAAAAAACCGTCCGGC
>CAQCFX010000094.1 GCA_948766235.1 uncultured Oscillospiraceae bacterium
GGCTGCCGACGGCTTATATGGGCATCAAGGGGCTGGAGAATTACGGTTACCTCGCCCGCGCAGATGAGGCCGCAGAGAAAATTCTGGAGCAGCAGTATCAAACCTATAAAAATGTGACCCCGCACACGATTTGGGAGACGTATGCCCCCAGTTCCAATGCCCCTTCCACTGAATATGGGAATATCGTCCGCCAGGATTTCTGCGGCTGGTCGGCATTGGGCCCAATCTCCCTGTTTATTGAGAACGTGCTGGGATTCCATCAGGTTGACGCGGTAAACAAGGTGATTGAATGGCGGCTCCACCAGGAAGGCCGCCACGGCATTACGAATTTTACCTTTGGGGATATTACGACGGATATCGTGGTCAATGACGGGGTAGTGACCATTCGGAGCAACGGAACCTACACCTTGAAGGTAAATGGAGTTGCGATGCCTGTCACATCCGGCATACAAAGCTATGACTTATCCGGTCAGGCGGTGGACTCCCCGGCCGACCTGCCCTTCGACCCCACGCCCATCCCTGTAGCCCCGGTGAATATCGCCCTGAATAAAGCCGCTTCTGCCGTGAGTTATCAAGACGCCTCTCACAGCCCGGATAAAGGGAACGATGGAAACGGCAATACCATGTGGATTGCGGCGAACGGAGATGCCGGAAACTGGTGGATGGTGGATTTGGGCGAAGCCTACAATATTACAGGCGGGTCAATTTCTTTTGAGAACGAAGCGCTTTGGAAGTACGATATCGAAACATCGCTGGATGGGCAGAATTGGGCCGTGCTGGTAGACCGCTCGGAAAACAGCCTGACTGCGCCGGTACAGGATTTTTCCTGTGAAGCCGCTGCCAGGTATGTGAGAATCACGGTGACCGAGTGCCCGGATGACTGCTGGACTGCGTTCAGGGAGTTTGAGCTGTACGGCACGCCGCTGGTGAGCAATGTCGCGCTGAATAAGACCGCCTCCGCTTCCAGCTTTGAAAACTCCAGCCGTGCGCCCGCGCGGGGTAATGACGGGGCCCTTTCCTCCATGTGGATTGCGGCGGATGGCAGCCCTGGCCAGTGGTGGATGGTGGATTTGGGCGAAATTTACGAGCTGAGCGGCTCCAAAATCACGTTCGAGGCCGAGGGCGGCGTATGGCAGTATTATATTGAGGGGTCAGAGGACGGTATCACCTGGACCATGCTTGCCGATTATTCGGATAATGTGAGTACGGCCGAGGTCCAGCCCCACTCCTATGCCGCGGCAGCCCGGTATGTGAGAGTCACGTTTACATCCCTTCCCCATGACTGCTGGGCCGCATTTCGAGAGTTTGAAGTGTTTGGAGCAGCGCTGAGTCAGTAAAGACAGAAATATATGATAGAAAGGGGCAGATGATATGTTGAAAAAAAGCTGTTGGACAAAGGCTTTCGCAATCTTCATCAGCGCCGTTTTGATGCTGTCCACCGTTACGACAGCGATTGCGGCACAGGGGAGCGGCTCCCAGCAGGATGTCTATATCGCCAATGTGGCCCTTGGAAAGGCAGCGTCGGCAAACTGCTATCAAAATGAAGAACGGGCGCCGTCCCGGGCTGTGGATGGCAATATTTCCACCATGTGGGTGGCCAATAACGGGAATCCCGGCAACTGGTGGATGGTTGATTTGGGCCAGGTCACCAACCTGCTTGGCGGGGAAATCGTTTTTGAAAAAGAGGGGGATGTCTGGCAGTATATTGTGGAGGGCTCCACCGACGGCATCTCGTGGGAAACCTTGGTGGACAACTCCGGCAGCTCCTCCGGGGACAGGCTTCAGGTATTGGATTTTACCACCTCGACCCGTTATGTCAGAGTCACGGTGACCGGGGTTCCCGCTTCCCGGTGGACCGCTGTCTGCGAGGTTCGGCTCTGGGGGGAGGACACGTTTGAAATTACCGGCTCCAATGTGGCGTTGAACAAAAACGCGACTGCGATTAGCGAGGAGGACGCCAACAGAGCCGCCTCCAAAGCGGTGGACGGGGATTTGTCCACGCTGTGGATTGCAAGGGGCGGCGATGCAGGTAATTGGATTAAGGTCGATTTGGGGGACCGGTACAGCATCAACGCGTTGCGTTTAACCTTTGAAAACGCGGACAGGGTTTGGAAGTATAAGGTGCAGGTTTCCGCCAATGATTCGGATTGGATTACCGTCATCGACAAGTCCGCCGGCAATTTTGCCCGGAAGTCCCAGGCATATCCTCTGACGCCCATTCCCGTTCGTTACGTTCGCGTGGTGTTTGATTCCGCGCCCGGCAGCGCGTGGACCGCCCTGGGCGAGCTGGAGGTGTTCGGCGTTGAGGCGCCCCCTGTGGGTGAGCCTGAAAAGCTGTTGGTTCTCGTCCCCCACGAGGATGACGAGGCGCTGATTGCCGCGGGAATCATCCACAACGCCATTTTGAAAGGCGACACGGTGAAAGTCGCCATTGTGACAAACGGGGACTGCAACGGCTGGGACCAATCGCTTGGCGTCAGGCGTATCAACGAGAGCATCGCCGCGATGGAAGTGCTTGGCCTGTCCCGGGAGAACATCACCGTATTTGGGTACTCGGACACCGGCGGGTTTGAGCCGTGGACGCGCTATACCGACAGCTTTCTGTATAAGCTTTACCATGCGGCCTCCGACACCCAGGTTCTCTCCAGCAATTTTGGCAACACACAAACTTACGGCGCCTCTGGAGTGCTGGATGACTACCACTATCAGAAAACAGGAGAGCATGGGAGCTATACTCGCCAGAATTTTGTCTGGGATCTGACGTCGTATATTGAAGAATATATGCCGGATCGAATCTATACCACCTCGGCCTATGACCGGCACGGAGATCACGGTTATTTGAATGTGTTTGCCACGGATATCGTCCGCGGCATTGTGGATAGAAACCCCTCCTACGCGCCTGTTATGTATGAGATGATTGTTCATTCCACTGACGGCGACGTGCTCTGGCCCATTTTGGACACGGACCCCACCCCGCTGCAAAATTATACCGCCCCGGCTAATATGGACGAAATTCCCCTGCGCTGGGAGGACCGCATTTCTGTGCCCATGCCCCTTGATATGCAGACCATCCCCAGAAGCGGAAATATGAAAAACGTCTGTCTGGCCACCTATGCCTCCCAATACAGCAGCTGGATTGGGTCGTTTACCAAGGCTGATGAGTTTTTCTGGGCAAAGGACTTTTCCAATCTTGCTTTTCGGGCAACGGTAACTGCTTCCAGCAGCACAGAGAAGGACCCCGCGGCCCATGTTGCGGATGGAATGGTGGGAGGATACCTCCAGCTCCCGGACCGGAATTGGGTTGCCGAGAATGAAGCGGCCGGCGCCTGGGTTCAACTGGACTGGGCGGAAGGCCAGAACATTACGAAGATTGTTCTGCATGATATTCCTGGCGGAGATATCAATGTCACCGAGGGCGTTCTGACATTTAGCGATGGCAGCAGCATTTCCGTCTCTCAGCTCCCCGCTGATGGAAAACCGCTTGCCATTCCCGTGAGCAAGGAAGGCATTACTTGGATACGGTTTACCATTGACAATGTGTCTGGAACGAATGCCGGGCTGTCTGAGTTAGAGGTATTCTAAAGATTTGCCGGACTCTATCACGTTATCACCGCAAATAGATTTTTATGTTTGAAGCCTGAAAAAATATTGTATTTGTGATGCTCTCAATTTGACCTATAAAGAAACTCCGCCCCATTTTGATTACAATGGGGCGGAGTTTTTCCTTTGCTTCAATCCACGCCCCCCACGTGGGGGGCGACCCCAATCAGCTCCCCATTGGCGTACTTCACGGTATTTCAACCCACGCTCCCCACG
>CAQCFX010000095.1 GCA_948766235.1 uncultured Oscillospiraceae bacterium
TCCAGCTTAATCTCCTCGGTGAGGTCGTACAGCGAGCCGTCGGCGCGCACCCGGACATAGCCGGACTTGCGCGCGTCCTCGAACACCTTAACGTGCTCGCCCTTTTTCCCCCGAATCACAGGGGAGAGCACCTGAATGCGGGTGGCTTCGGGCAGGGTCATCACCTGGTCGATGATCTGGTCGATGGTCTGCTGCTTAATCTCCTTGCCGCAGCTGGGGCAGTGGGGGGTGCCCACCCTGGCCCAGAGCAGGCGCAGGTAGTCGTAAATTTCCGTCACCGTCCCCACGGTGGACCGGGGGTTTTTGGAGGTGGTCTTCTGGTCGATGGAGATGGCGGGGGACAGCCCCTCGATGTAGTCCACGTCCGGCTTCTCCATCTGGCCCAGGAACATCCGGGCGTAGGAGGACAGGGACTCCACATACCGGCGCTGGCCCTCGGCGTACAGCGTCTCAAAGGCCAAGGAGGACTTCCCCGACCCGCTCAGCCCCGTGAGCACCACCAGCTTGTCCCGGGGAATGGTGACGTCGATATTTTTCAGGTTATTCTCTCTCGCGCCTTTGATGACGATTTTATCCTGCATGGATGTGTTCTCCTTGCTTCTTCAAAATTTCGGCCCGGATTATAGGATAATGAAACTAATTTTTAATGTCAAGTCCCATTTCTAAAACTTTTCAAGACACTTGGCAGTTTAGGGAAGGATGGCGTTCCAGGGCTGGAAGATCAGCAGGGCGGCGCACGTCAGCACCACGATAATCTCCCAGACCACCCCGGCGTTGAGCAGCACTTTCACCGACAGCAGGGCGTACCGCTTCCAGCCCTCGTAGCCGTCAATGAACGCCTTTTCCATCCGCCCGGTGGCCTTCCACTTGAAGCGGATGAACAGCAGCAGGGCCAAAAAGCCCGCGTTGGCGGCCAGCAGAATCGCCGCCACCGTGGTCAGCGCCATGCCCAGCCAGGGCAGGATGAAGGCCAGGGCGATCATGATAATCCACACAGGCCACAGCAGGAAAATGAAAAACAGAGACACAAAGGCCATATACAAAGCTCCTCTCTTTTCGGGCGCTCACTCGCCCTTCAGCTCCTTTTGGACGTACTTGGGCAGCTTGGACACCACCAGCTCATAGGACATATTGCACAGGTCCTTCAGCACCACGTCGGGCAGGTCCCCGTCCAGCAAAGCGGCCACCCACAGGCGCTTGTCGCAGTAGAAGCCGGGGAGAATCTCCGGGTACTGCTCCCGGAACGCTTCGGCCAGCCGGGGGTCGCATTTCAGATTCACTAAATCGTGGTCGTTATAGCGCTCGTCCTTCATCCCCCGGGGCGAGCACACGGCGGCGAACAGCTTGCCCCGCACCATGTAGCGGTGCCAGCCCCACTCAATCTTGAAATCCTTTTCCGCGCCGGGCTTGTCCAGCAGATACTCGTCCAGCCACTTGTATTTCATGGTTTTGTCCTCCTTATTCGTTCAGCCCTGCAATGTACCGCAGCGCCCCGTCCCGCAGCAGGGCGATATTGCCCTGGTCCAGCACCGTGTCCCGGCTGGTGTGAATGCGGTCCATGTAGTAACCCACCACGCGCTTGTGCTTCAGCGCGCACACGCCGACGCCCCGCTTGAAATTGGCGTTGTCCGAAGGGTACAGGCTGAACCCCCGCACCACCTGCACGTCCTTGTCTCCGGCGGGGAGGAAGGCGGCCTCCATGCGCTCCAGGGCGGCCTCATCCTTTTTCAGCATCTTTTGGGGGAAGAACTGGATGGAGTTCCCGTCGCCCACGCAGTCGAAGTTGAGCACAATGGTGTGCTTCTTCACATTTTTGTGCCTGTTCGCAAAGGCGGCGGAGCCGAACATTCCCTTCTCCTCGTTGTCGAAGAACACGAAGCACACCCGCTCCCGGTGCTCTGGGGGCAGGGCCAGCGCCGTCTCAATGAGGGTGAGCACGCCGCTGGTGTTGTCGTTGGCGGTGTGCCGGTTGGCCTTACCGTCCAGAATCCACCATATGAAGAAGGCGCAAATGCCCATGGAGGCCAGCGGCATCAGCCACCACCGCGCCCCTTCCGGGGCAAACGCAATGACGACGCCCTCCACCACCGCCACCACGATGAACAGCGGCAGGACAATCAGCAGCTGGTAGAGCGCAAAGAAAAACGGGCTGCGGGGGGTGATAAAGTTGGGAATGGGCAGCACGGGCTGGGTGTCGTAGTGGGCGGTGAGCAGCACCTTCGCCTTGTCCGGGTCGCCCACCACCACGTTGCGGGCGGCAAAGCCCGTCTCCACCGTGGGGACGTACCCCGCCGCCTCCAGCTCCCTGCAAAGCCAGGCGCGGAAGTCCTCCTTCTGCCTGCGGGTCTTGCGCACCTGCATCCCGGCCATGATTTTGTTGGACTGCTCCGTCATGCTCTATCCCTCCACAATAAGGTCCGCCGTGACCGCGCCCACCAGGGCGATAAGGTCCGCCGGTTTGACCTCCACCTGGAAGCCCACCTTCCCGGCGGAGACGCAGATGGTCTCCTGCTCCAAACAGCTCTCGTGGAATACCGTGGGGAAGCGCTTTTTCATCCCCACCGGGGAACAGCCGCCGTGGACGTAGCCCGTGAGGGGCAAAAGCTCCCTGGCCGGGAGCATGGCCACCGATTTCTCCCCCACAGCCTTGGCGGCTTTTTTCAAATCCAGGGTGTCCGCCACCGGGATGTCGAACACGTAATACCCCCCGGAGGCCCCTTTGGCCACCAGGGTTTTGAACACCGCCGCCGGGTTTTGGCCCAGCATTTGGGCCACTGTCACACCGTCCGGGGCGGCGTCCCCGGTGGGGTAGGTGTGGGCGGCATACGGTATCTTTTTCTGCTCCAAAACCCGCATGACGTTGGTTTTTTCCTCTTTTGGTTTTGCCATTTATATTGCGCCGTCCTTGTAATAGCGGTCTTCCCGCCATTTTGCGGGGTTGTTGTCGATGTATTCCCAAATGCGCCGGTAATCGGCGTCATTGCGGATGATGTGGTCGTGGTAGCTTTTCTGCCAGATGGGAAAACCAATCGTTTTGGTAATCGTCTCTTTCAGGCCATGAACAATTTGCGGAACGGTAGAACGATGTGTAGGGGCGCACATTGTGCGCCCGCGATCTTCTGCCAGGGCCAAAATCATATGGATATGATTGGGCATGATAACGTATTGATGAATACAAACCCTTTTGTGATATTTTGGTATTTGTAAAATGGCGTTTTCCACAACGCGTCCAATGTCCGAAAGCGTTACGTGTGCGGGCGCACAATGTGCGCCCCTACATTCTCCCACGACCTTGCCCAACATTTCTGCACGCTCTGCTACACAAATCGTAATGAAATAATAACCATACCGGCCGTAATCATATCCTTCCAACCGATTTTTCTTCCGCTGTCGCAATTCCATAACAGGATCAATTCCCCCGCAGCTTGATAATCTGGTCCCGCAGCGCCGCGGCCACCTCGAACTCCAGCATCTTGGCCGCCTCCTTCATCTGCTTCTCCAGGGAAGCGATGGCCTCCATGCGCTGGAGCTTGGTCATCTGGGATAGGTTCTTGTCGTTATAGTCCGGCTTGTCCTCGGCGGACAGGGCCATCAGCTCCCGCACCGCCTTCTTCACCGTCTTGGGCACGATGCCGTGGGCCTTGTTGAACGCGTCCTGCTTTTCCCGGCGGCGCTCCGTCTCCTCCATGGCCCGCTGCATGGAGGGGGTCACGGTGTCGGCGTACAAAATCACGATGCCGTCGGCGTTTCGCGCCGCCCGTCCGATGGTCTGAATCAGCGACGTCTCCGAGCGCAGGAAACCCTCCTTG
>CAQCFX010000096.1:0-3205 GCA_948766235.1 uncultured Oscillospiraceae bacterium
GCGCCACAGAGGACCCCATGATTTCCCGGATAGCGTCGCTGCCCTCGCTGGTGCTTCCGCCGGTCCGCTCAAAGATTCCGATATGCCCGGACTTCATCTGCGCCACAAAGGCGTCCATGAACTGCGTCGGGCCGGTGTCCTGGAACTGGTGGCCCCGTGCGGCCACTCCCTGGTACTGCATGGTCCACGCGCCCTTTACCATGACCGGCTTCTTTCCCGCCGCGATGTCCTGCGTCGGAACTTTGGGGTATGCGCCGCCGAAACGGTACAGCGGTATCTTCCGCCCGGAGAAGGTGACGGTGGCCTGCACGCCGTTCTGGTAGCTGTATCGGACCCGCACGTTTTTCTCTGCGCGGATTCCCGCGTCCGTGATGTCGTACTTCTCCCGGATGGCCTGGTTGCTCTCCCGCCGCAGCCTGTCAACGGTCCGGCTCATGGAGGCTTTCATAGCCTTGTCCACGCCGCCCTGGATACCGGCCAGCAGCGCCTTTGCCCGCTCGATAGCCGCCTGCCCTGCCGCCTCGTTGACCGTGACGGTGACAGACCCGGTGATTGCGTTGGTCCTTGCTTCCGTGTTCATTCGTCCACTTCCTCCAGCTTCAACCGGAACATTCCCATTTCCGTCCCCGATTCCACCACGCGGTATTTGTGGAAGAACGTGCCGCCCTCTTCGTCGTTCATGGACAGCATGGACCCCTGCTCCGGCTTCACGCCGTTCAGGTCCTTCTCCGCGACGTAGAGAATGACGGTCCGCTTATACAGACCTTGGCCGAAATCGTGCTGCATCTGCACAACCGAGGACCGCTTGCCCTCTGTTGGCCCGCTCTCTATCACGGTGATGTCCTGGTATTCCACACCGTCATAGCGGATTGTCCGCACCTCTCCGTGTTCGGTCGGATTCAGAAACGCGGCGTGAATATCCGCCGCCGCGCATTGCTTGAACGTAGGCGGGGACCCCTCCGGCTCCCCGCCTACTCCATAGTCGAACAGAACTTTCATTTCCCAATCTGCTCCTTGACCCGCTTGTAGAGCTTCGCCTCCGCCGTTCCCGTCGTATCGAGCCGACGGCGCATAGCGGGAAACTGCGCCGTGGAGACGATCAGCTGCCGTGCCTCCGGGTGTTCCCGGATGAAGTCCCGCAGCGCGTCGGGGATTCCTCCCTGGAAAGTGTTGTACTGCCGTGCCACGCCGCGCACGGTCGGGCCGCAGTATACGCACGGGTTCTTGATTCCGGCAAGAACGTCCCGCTCCGGCTCTTTCAGCGTGATTTCGCCGTTCTCATTCATTTCCAGCCTTGCGACATTCCCCGCTTCAACCTGTGCCGCAATCGCGGCGGCGTCCTCCGGGCTTGTTTTTACAAATGCGGCATCCCGGTCCTGGTTCTGGTCCTGCTCCGGCGTCTCCACGGCAGGAGCGGTGCCCTCTTCCTGCTCCGCCGTCTCCTGGGTGGTGGTGGCCTCCCCGGCCTGCTCCGCTGTCTCCTGGGTGGCGGTGGCGTCCTCGGTCCGCTCCGCCGTCTCCTGGGCAGGGGCGGTGTTCTTCTTATCTGTTTTCTTACCTCTCGCCATTTCCATTCCCTCCATCAGCACACGGTAGCAACCAGCCAGCTATCCACCTTGTCGGGGATAGGCAGGGGCCGGGCGTCGAGCTGGAGGATGCGCCGCTCCGGGTTGTGGTCGATGTAGGAGTGCATCAGGCGGGAGGTCTGCGCGGTCACAAGCTGCTTGCTCTCGTCATAGTAGCTGCACGCGCCGTAGGCCATGATGAAACTCGCCGCCGAGGAAATCAGGATAATCATGTTGTCGTCCACCAGCGGCTTGACGGTGGGGTTGGCCGGGTCCGTCCAGTCGTCCAGATAGACGCCCGCATACTGCATGATGTCCAGATTGGGCTTGTTCAGGTGGCCGATGTAGCTGACGCCGCCCGGCAGTTCCCTGGGGGCGATGATGCCCAGCTCCACCCGCCGGTTGTCCAGCTTCTTCATCACGTCCGCGTCGTCCAGGAACTTGCGCAGGGCGGTCTTGCCCATGATGGCCGTATCCACGTTGGCAAAGCCCTCGATAAGCACCCGGCTCACCCAGTCCTCCAGGTTGTTCAGGATTGCCGCCTTGCTCCCGCCCCACTGCTCGTCGCCGGTCAGGCTGACCGTGTTGGTGAAGTCAAAGTCGATGTCCTCCTTCACGCCGGGACCCTCCACATGGATAAGACCGGTCTTGACGGCCTCTACGCACATATATTCCTCCCGGCGCGTACAGGCGTCGTTCAGGGTCGCGTATTCCTCCATCAGCTTCCGCGCCGCCCGCTCGGCGGGCGTCATGCCGCTGTAAAGGTCCTCGCCGGGGAGCCGGGTCATCATCTGCGCGGCGGTGGTCACGATGTAGCCAGACACCAGCGGCGCGGCGTAACTCTTGGTCTGAAATCCGTCCATCTTCACGGCCTTGCCGCCCGCGTCCGGGTGGACGTAGGGCAGGATTTTCCGGTCGCCTTTCATCAGGTCCATGTCCACCCGCTCGGTGGGGAAGGTAATGACCCGGTTGAAGAACGTGTCCCGGAAGTAGGTGGGGATGGGCGGGGTCTGCCGCACCACCTCCGCCATATACCGAGGCTGGTAAATATCAATCGCGTTAGGCATAATTCATTTCCTCCGTTTGTGTGCAAAAATTTTCCCGCCCCCTTGTGGGAAACGGGAATGGTTATTTCAGGAAAATGCCGATGTTCCGCAGCGCCGTTTCCACGTCCGCCGCCGTCATGCCCTCCGGCAAAACCAAGCTGTCGGCAAAGTATTCTCCGGTGAGCCATACCGGCCCTTCCTCGTCCGCCCGGATGCTGTCCGGCACCAGGCCGTAGACACTGGCCTTGTTGTCCGCCGTCAACAGCGTCAGCTTGCCGTCGCCGCCCAGCGCTACGGGCGCGTGGGCGGGGATGTCCGCCGCCGCCACCTTCACGGCCTTGGCGACAGGTCCGATTCCCGCCTCGAAATATCCCGGCTCGGTGCTGAATTTCTTGACGCTCAAATCCATGCTCATGTCGTTTTTCCTCCCCTTACTTTTTCTGGCCCACGCTCTTGATAGTCGCCAGGAACTCGTCGCCGCTGGTTATACCGGCGGGCTGGGCGCTGGTGACGCCGTTGACGCCGCTGCTCTCCGCGTCCTTCTTCACCTGTGCCAGATAGGTCGCGCCCTGGGTCTTGGCGTTCTTGACCATT
>CAQCFX010000096.1:3222-3680 GCA_948766235.1 uncultured Oscillospiraceae bacterium
CGCCGCGCTCATGGTCTTGGTGAACTTGGCTTCTGCCGCCAGCTTTTCGCTGCCGGGCAGGGCCATGTCCTCGATGCTCTGGATGCGCGCCCGCTCGGCGTTGGTTGCGGCCTCCGTCGCCGTCGCCGCCGCCGCTTGCTCGATTTGGTCAACCAGCGTGGGATAGGCTTTCCGCAGGTCGTCCACGGTCTTGATGCTGTCTTTCGGGTCCATGTCCTGTACCTCCTGTTGTTTTCCCGGCTGTCCCGCCGGTTGATTATTTACGACCCGCTTCACGCGGTTTCGCACAAATTCCGGGGTCTTGTCGAACTTGGCCCCCATGCTGACGCTGTTGACGAAAAGGACGCCGCCCCGATTCTCGTAGGTAGCGCCCGCCCCCTCGTCTGTCAGCTCGTCCGCAAAGCCGTTTTCCTTGGCCTGCGGCCCGGTCCACCAGCTTTCCGCGTCCATCCAGGCCG
>CAQCFX010000097.1:0-2684 GCA_948766235.1 uncultured Oscillospiraceae bacterium
TCCACATCATCCTTGTCAAATAGGCTGGGCCGGTGGGCGCACCCCGCCTCCTGCCCGGCATAGAGCAGGGTCAGCCCCTTCTGAAAATAGAGGAAGGCCGTCCAGTTCAGCCGTGCGACGTCACTGGGGATGACAAACGCCGCCCTGGCCCGGTCGTGGTTTTCCAAAAAGCGCAGCTTTACGAAATTGTCCGGATAAGTGACCTCCTGGCGGCTGACGGCCTCGGCATACCGTTCCAGGGGGACCCTTCCCAGCAGGTAGTCCTGGAATATATCGTGGATGTCGTAGTCATAGCAGGCGTCGAACGCCTGGTAGCATTCCGCGTCGGACAGCACGGACAGCCCCTGGGCCCGGCCCTCCCGGACAAACGACGGCTCCACCGATTCCGCCAGCCAGAAGCAGCCAGGGCGCACCTTCTCCACCTCCGCCCGGGCCCTGAGCCAGAAGTCCAGGGGGACCAGGGGGGCCACGTCGCACCGGAAGCCGTCCACCATGGACGCCCAGTATTTCAAGGTGTCAATTTGATAGTCCCACAGCTCCCGGCGGGAGTAGTCCAAATCCACAATATCGGACCAGTCTCCCACCCGGTTGCCAAAGCTGCCGTCCGGCCTGTGATAGAACCAGTTGGGGTGCTCCGCGGCCAGAACGGAGTCGGGGGAGGTGTGGTTATATACCACGTCGATGATGCACTTCATCCCAGACTGTGGGCCTCGTCCACCAGGCGGCGAAAATCGTCCAGGGAGCCGTATTCCGGGTTCACCGAGCGGTAGTCCCGAATGGCGTAGGGGCAGCCCAGCGAGCCCTTGCGGGCCTTTTCGCCGATGGGGTGGATAGGCAGCAGCCATAGCACGTCCGCGCCCAAGCCGCGGATGCGGGGCAGGTCCCGCCGGACGCCGTCAAAGGTGCCCTCCGGGGTATGATTGCGCACAAAAACAGAGTAGATGACCTGATTGCGGCAAATCGTCATTGTGTTTTCCGCCATGGTTCAATTCCTCCCATGATGGCGGGCCGCGGGGGGCGGACCGCCGGCTGATTGAGTATGGAACGGACGGGGCCGTTCCCCCCAAACTCTATAGCAAACCGCGGCAAAAATCAAGGGGTTACAAGAATTTTAAGGTCGGCTTTTGAGGGATGGCTCAAAAGCCGGTTTTGCTTTTCCGGGAAAAATTGCGCGGCATGGTGCACGATTTCATACAAAAAAGGGCGGTTCAAAGGGGAGGCGCAGAGAGGAGGTGATGAAATGTTTGTGCTCAAGGCAGAGAAGAACCGTCTTACGGTGCTGGAGCGGGAGATGGTGACCAGCGGGTCGGTAAACGTGTACACGGTTCGCTTCCAGTTTTCGCCGGACTGGGACGGACTGAGCCGGACAGCCTGCTTCAAGTCAGGGGCGCAGACGGTGTCCGTGCTGCTGGACGGCAGCGGGGAGTGTGCTGTACCCTGGGAGGTGGTGGATCCGGACGACAAGGGTAAAACGCTTTACGCCGGGGTGTACGGCGCAAAAGACAGCGGGGTGGTGCTGCCCACCGTCTGGGCCAGCCTGGGCGTCATTTTGGAGGGTGTGAGCGGCGGGGCGAACGCGAGAGCGCCCGCCGCGCAGCTATGGCGGCAGGAGCTGGAGCAAAAGCAGGACAGGCTCACAGGACGGACAGGGCAGCTGGTGGGGTTTGACGGGGACGGCAGGGCGGTGGCGCTGGACGGCGCGGCTGCTTTGGCCGGGGTGGACGCGGCCACCGAGGAGGAGACAAAGGCAATGCTCGACGAGGTATTCGGTCTCGCGGGGGAATAAAACATGGAGGGAAAAAGAATGGCTTACAATGAGGAAAAGCTGACCAAACTGAAATCGCTGAAGGTGCTGGCGGAGCGGATGAAGCAGGAGTGCGCCGCCAAGGAGAGCGTGGCGGCCCTGGAGCGCCGGGTGAATGAGCTGACGCTTCAGGGCGGCGAGCCCAATGTAATTACCGAGGTAAAGGTGAACGGCGCGGCCCAGGCCGTGGACAATAAGGCGGTGGACATTGCCGTGCCCGTCAAAGTGTCCGAGCTGGAAAACGACGCCGGGTATCAGAGCGCCGCCCAGGTGGCCGCTGCCATCGCCGCGGCCGGCCACGCCGGTTTTGAGGCGGCGCAGGCTGTTCCCGACGCGGCCGAGGCGAAGGACAATGTGCTGTACCTGGTGATGAACGATAAGACAGGCCATTATGACATTTATGCCAAGGTGGGCGGCGAGATGGCGCTGCTGGACGACACCACGGTGGATCTGTCCGGCTACGTGGAAAAGGCGGAGGGTAAGGGGCTGTCTACCGAGGACTTCACCACCCAGCTGAAGGCAAAGCTGGAAAGCTTGAGCGTGGCCACCGATGAGGAAGTGGCGGAGATGCTCAACGATGTCTTTGCCGCGCAGGAGTAAACCTCTTGGGGGGCGGATTGGTCCGCTCCCCACCTTTTAAAATAGAAGCGAGGGGAGCATTGATGGAGAAAGTGACAAATTTGGAGCATCTGCGTCAAGCCGCGCTGGAGTCAAAGCGGCTGACGGGCGAGGTGGCCCAGGCGGCGGCCCAGGCCATCGCAGAGCTGGCGGCGGCCTTTCAGGGAAGCGTTCCCTCCGGCTGCATCCTGATTTGGTCGGGGGCCGAGGGGGAGATTCCGGAGGGCTGGGCGCTGTGCGACGGACAGGACGGGCGGCCCGA
>CAQCFX010000097.1:2701-3602 GCA_948766235.1 uncultured Oscillospiraceae bacterium
GGGTGCGGGAAGCGGGCACGCAGTGGGCGTCACAGGCGGCGAGGAATCGCATACGCTGACAGTGAGCGAGCTGCCCAAGCACCACCATTCCAGCTCCGACCACTATCTGAATTTCAAAACAGGCAAGAACGGAACCAGCGCCGGAAACACTGAGGTGGTAATCAGCGCAACGCATCAGTATTCCAACAAAGGCGTGGGCTACACGGGCGATGGAGCCCCCCACAACAATATGCCGCCCTATTATGCGCTGTGTTATATTATCAAGCTGTAAAGGAGGAATATCAATGCAGGAAAGCTGTAATGCCGGCGAGTGCTCGATGCTCCCCCGCATTGAGGCGCTGGAGCGGGACAATGAGCGCAACAAGGAGGCTCACAAGGAGTTTTATGCCAAGTTTGAGACCTCCCACACCGCGGTGGCTCTGATTGAGGCGCGGATTGGACAGATTAAGGCGGATACGGAGGAAATCAAGGAGTCGGTGCGGGAGCTGAAGGATAAGCCCGGCAAGCGGTGGGAGAGCCTGGTGGGGTATGCGCTCAGCGCCCTTGCAGGGGCGTTTCTGCTGTGGCTGTCGTCCGGGATGCCGGGGATAGGAAAATGAATCGGGTGAATTGGATAATGTTCAACGCCGTAAATTTGGGCGCTCAGAGGAGGGCGGAGTATGTATGAGACGGTAATCAGGCGGCTGGGCAATCTGCTCAGCGTGAAGTCGCTGATAACGCTGGCGCTGACGGGGGTGTTTGCCGTGATGACGCTGCGGCAGGCTGTCAGCCAGGAGTTTATGACGGTGTACTCTGTGGTCATCGCGTTCTATTTTGGCACGCAGACTCAGAAGGCGCAGGGCACGGCGGAGGGCAGGCCATGACGGCCCAGGAACGGCTGATTGCCGCGGCGCAGGAGCAG
>CAQCFX010000098.1 GCA_948766235.1 uncultured Oscillospiraceae bacterium
TATGTCACCCAGCTGTACAAGCTGGGCCTTACCTCCGGCTACGAGCTGGAGGACGGCACCTTTGTCTTCCGGCCCGACGGCCAGCTCACCCGCGGCGAGCTGCTCACCTTCATCACCCGCCTGCTGGGGGTGGACACCGCCCAGTATGAGAACGTGGAGCTGCCCTTTGCCGACCGGGACGGCATCGCCGACTGGCTGCTGCCCTACGTGAAGGCTGCGTACGCCCTGGGGGTGTTTAAGGGCAATGATAACGGCGGCGCACTGTACGCCGATGTCTACAGCAACGTCAGCCGTGAGGCGGCCATGACCATGCTGGGCCGGGTGCTGGCCCAGAGCCAGAGCGCCGACCTGTCCGGCTTTGCCGATGCCGGTGCGGTGAGCGATTGGGCCCGGTCCCATGTGGAGACCCTGGTGGGCCTGGGCATTGTGGAGGGCAGCGGCGGCCTGCTCACCCCCAAGGCGGACATCACCCGGGGTGCGGCGGCCAAGCTGCTGGTGGAAATCTACGGCCTGGACAAGGCGGAGCTCACCCCCGGCCAGGAGGACCCTGCCGGCCAGCCCTCCGTGGAGCCTGGGACGGACAATCCCCCGGCCCAGCCCAGCCAGCCTGGAGGCTCGCCCTCCTATGTCAACCCCATGGACATTTTGGACCTGCCCGAGGGGCAGGAGTGGTCCGGCGGCAACCCGGCCATTGACAACCCCTGGAACTGGAACGTATTCGACTAAGTGCATAAAAAGAGAAGCGGGGCGAAAGCCCCGCTTTTCTCATGCCCTTTTTTTGAAAATGATCCACTTGCTCAGCAGGTAATTCACAATTACGACCACCACGTTGGCCAAAAGCTTCACCGGAGCGTCCGGTAGGCGCAGCGCGTCCACAAACAGCCACAGAATCCCCAGCTCCAGCGCCCCGGAAAACAGCCGCGAGGCCACCATCTGCCACAGCTCCCGCAGGGCCACCCGCCAGGCCCAGTCCCTGGACTGGAACACGAACAGCTTGTTGGTGAAGTAGGCAAACAGTACGCTGACCGCCCAGGCGATGACGTTGGCCGTCAGGTAGTATACGCCAAGGCCCCGGGTGAGCAAAAAATACGCCGCGTAATTTACCGCCGTGGTCATCACGCCCCAGAACCCGTAGCTTACCAGCTCCCGGTGGGCGCGCAGCAGCTCCCGAAGTTTGTCCATTCGGCCGCCTCCTTTCCGTTTCTCCTATTATAGCCCTTTTTACCGGGAAAGCAAGCCTTTTTTGCCTGAAACCGGGTTTTGCCGTCCACATTCGACAAATTTTGCGCTATCATAGGGATGGGAGAGTTACGAAAGCAAAAAGGCGCTTTGCGCCGCAGACAAACGGAGGGAACTGAATGATTGAACACTACGGCTATATTCGCGTTTCCAGTCAGGAACAAAACGAGTACCGGCAGCTGCTGGCCATGCACCAGCGGGTCCCCAAGCAGAATATCTTTATGGACAAGCTGTCCGGGAAAGACTTCAACCGCCCGCAGTACAAGCGCATGGTAAAAAAACTGCGCCCCGGCGATTTGCTCTATATCCTGAGCATCGACCGTCTGGGGCGCAACTACGAGGAGATTCAAAATCAATGGCGGGTGCTCACCAAGGAGATTGGCGTAGACGTGTGCGTGATTGATATGCCCCTGTTGGACACCCGGCAGGGCCGGGATCTGATGGGCACCTTTATCGCCGACCTGGTGCTGCAAATCCTGTCCTTTGTGGCACAGAACGAGCGGGAGAACATCCGCAAGCGCCAGGAGGAGGGCATCGCCGCGGCCCGGGCCAGGGGCGTGCGCTTTGGCCGCCCGGCCCTGGAGACGCCGGAGGATTTCACCCGGCTGGTGGCCGCGTGGGAGCAGAAAAGAATTACCGTGGGGGAGATTGTGGACCAGTGCGGCATCAGCGAGGCCACGTTTTTCCGCCGCCTGCGGGAGCTTCGATTGGATAAAAGGGTGAGAGGATAAAAAAGGGACTGTCAAAAAGTACACTTTTTGACAGTCGCCTTACACTTGGGAGTGTATCACAAGATTTGGCGAAATGCAATAGGCAAATGCAAAATTTTTGTAGAACTTCCATACCAAAATTTGCTGAACTGCCAAAAAATGACTGCCAATCGGGAACTGTCAAAAAGTGTACCATTTGACATTCGCAAGGGGTTTACGTTTATCAGAGCGGATGGTAAGCAAAAAATTTTGAGAATCAAGGAGGACATACAAAATGAAGAAACGCATTTTACCTGCCCTGCTGGCGCTGTGCATGGTGATGTCGCTTCTGCCCGTGGCCTTCGCTGCGCACGACAACGCCAATTGTAAGGTTGAAGGCTGCACTACTGAGGGCTGCACTGGTGCGTGCACTAAGGCGAGTCCCTGCCAGGCGTGCCAGGATGCCAAATGCGCGGCCTGCCAGGAAGACAAGGATGAGGGCAGCGAGGAAGCCAAGCCCGAGGAGAAGTTCACCTGCGACTGCAAGGGTACCCATTCTCAGTGGATTGACAACACTGATGAGAAGAACCCTGTGGTGAGGACCACCTGCACCAATGAGGTTGACAAGGAGGGCGATATCTGCGCTACCTGCCAGAAGACTGCCGCTTGCAATCCCTGCGAGGTGGAGAAGTGCGGCAAGCTGAAGGATCACACCGACAAGCACGGCCCCGAGGCCGCTTGCAGCGGCGACAAGCAGTGCGGCGCTTCTAAGGACCACAAGGACACCTGCCCTTACCGCTGCACCGCGCTGGATAAGGTTATGACCGTAGATACCACGACTGGCGAGCCCGGCAAGACCGCGGCTAAGTGCACCCTGAGCGCCAGTCATGGCGGCCCCCACAACAACGCTGACTGCATCAACGCGGTTGGCTGCGGCGCTTCCACCCACTTTGAGGGTAAGGACGCTGTCAAGGATGACCCTGAGACCGAAGATAAGGACGAGACTGCGGCCGCCGTTCCCGGCTGCCCCAGCACTCAGAAGAAGTACCAGTGCGGCGTGGGCGGCTGCGACCTGCCCGCCGGCCACACCGGCGTGCACAAGAACACCGTCTGCCTGGGCTACAACGCCAACGGCAAGTGCGACGCCAACCTGGGCGGCGAAGAGGCGAGCGATAAGCACATCGCCGGCTGTGACCACTACGACTGCAACTGCTCCGCTGCCCACACCGGCGAGGGCTTCAAGCCCACCGCTAAAGAGTGCTCCAGCAAGCCCGGATGCACTTACTGCAACGAGTGGAACGCTTATGTTTCCGGCCTGGTGACGGAGTACAATAAGGCGATGGCTGAGTATAATACGGCCAAAGCTAAGTATGACAGTGACAAGGCTGCGTATGATAAGCTGACCGAGGAGGAGAAGAAGGACACGACCAAGTATCCTGTTCCCGTTGCGCCTACTGCTCCCGAGAAGGTGACTGCGAAGGCTTGTGACTGCAAGGACTGCCGCCCCAACCCCGCTATGGGCGCTGTGGTGGATGAGAACGGCAACGTGGTGACCGATCCCACCGAGCCCACTGAGCCCGAGGCCCCCAAGGCTGAGGACTTCACCGATATGGAAGACTGGATGGCTGCCGACGTGCAGGTCGCCCTGGACAAGGGCTGGCTGC
>CAQCFX010000099.1 GCA_948766235.1 uncultured Oscillospiraceae bacterium
CGCCCCGGTCGAAGGCGGCGCGCTCCCACTTTTCCTGGAAGCGGACTCCGGCCAGGGGGTCGTCCCCGCCGAAGTCGTCCGGGTTCACCCCCACCAGGAAGCCGCCGTTGATGTTGGCCCCGTCCCGTGAGCGGAGGGACATGCCGTTGGTGACCACCTGACCGTATTCGCTGGCGGCGGCCACCACCTGGCCGCCGGGGCAGACGCAGAAGGTAAAGGCCGACCGGCCCGAGGGCAGGTGGCAGGCCAGCTTGTAGTCGGCGGCGGGGAGCTTGTCCCAGAACTCACCAAACTGGGCGCGGCTGATGGCCTCCTGACTGTGCTCAATGCGCACGCCGATGGCGAAGCTCTTGCGCTCCATGGGCAGGCCGAAGTCGTAGAGCATTTGAAAGGTGTCCCGGGCGGAGTGGCCGGGGGCCAGCACCAGCGTGTCGCAGGGAATGGGGGCGGGACAGGGCCCCTGCTGCGTTGTCACGGTGATGCCGGACAGGCGTCCGGCGCTCTGGACCAGGCCGGTGAGCTGGTGCCCGAAGCGGATGTCCGCGCCCAGGGACAACAGCTCCTGCCGGATGGATTTGACCACGTTGCGCAGTATGTCGGTGCCGATGTGGGGCTTGTGGGACCATTTGATGTCCTCCGGGGCCCCGTGGGACACGAAAATGTGGAAGATGTGGGAGATGCGGGGGTCGTTCACCCCGGTGGTCAGCTTGCCGTCGGAGAAGGCGCCCGCGCCGCCCTCGCCGAACTGGACGTTGGAGGAGGAGGGGAGGCGGCCCGTCCGCCAGAAAAACTCCACATCCCCGGTGCGCTCGTCCACGTCCGCGCCCCGCTCCAGCACGATGGGCTTCAGGCCCGCACGGGCCAAGGTCAGCGCGGCGAACAGCCCTGCCGGCCCCATCCCCACCACCACGGGGGGCAGGGGGGAGGCGCGGCCCACCGGGGGGAGGACGTAGGGAACGTCAGCCACGGGCGTCACGCCCCTGGGGGCGCGGCGGAGAAGGGAATCTTCTTTATTTAATGTGGCGCGGACGGTGCACACCAAATGCACATCGTTCTTCTTGCGGGCGTCGATGGACTGGCGGTGGAGGGAAAGCTCCAAAATGTCGCTGGGGCGGACGCCCAGGGCCTGTGCCGCGCGGCGGCGGAGAAGGGCCTCGTCCCCGTCTACGGGGAGGCGCAGATTGCTAATTTGCAGCATGGCCGGAGATTTCGCTCGGGTCGTAGGGGGTGGTCTGATAGACGTAATAATTCAGCCAGTTGGTGTAGAGCAGCTGGCCCGCGCTGCGCCAGTTGACCGCAGGGGAGCGGCTGGGGTTGTTGTCGGGGAAGTAGTGGGCGGGAATTTCTGTGTCCAGCCCCTGCTCCACGTCCCGGAAGTACTCCTGGGCCAGGGTGTCTTCATCATATTCCGGGTGGGCGAAAATGAAGAACTGCCGGTTGTCCGCGCTTTTGACGCCGAAAGCCCCCGCCTCCAGAGACAGGGCCAGAAGCTCCAGCTCAGGGTTGGCGCGCAAATCGTCCAGCGACGCCTCGGAATACCGGGAGTGGGGGGCAAAAAAGCGGTCGTCAAAGCCGCGGAACAGGGGAGAGCGCTTGCGGATGATGGTGTGCTCGTAGACGCCGAACAGTTTTCGGGGCAGGGTGTGTTTGGGAATGCCGTAGTGATAGCGCAGCCCCGCCTGGGCGCCCCAGCAGATGTGGAAGGTGGAGTGGACGTGGGTGCGGGTCCACTCCATAATATGGCACAGCTCGTCCCAGTACTCAACCTGCTCAAAGTCCAGGTTTTCCACCGGAGCGCCGGTGATAATCATGCCGTCGTAGGACTGGTCCTTAATCTGGTCGAAGGTGGTGTAAAAGGATTTGAGGTGGGCCAGGTCCGTGTTCTGGGGGGTATGGCTGCGGGTCTGGAGCAGCTGCACATTGACCTGGAGCGGGGTGTTGGCCAGCTTGCGCAGCAGCTGGGTTTCGGTGACAATCTTGGTGGGCATCAGGTTGAGAATGAGCAGGTTCAAAGGACGGATGTCCTGCTGAAGGGCGCGGCGTTCCGTCATGACGAAAATGTTTTCGCTCTCCAATATGCCGGTGGCGGGGAGAGAGTTGGGAATCCGAATAGGCATGGCAGGGCCTCCTTTACGAAAATACATGATAATAAGCTCTATCAGCGTAACACAGTGCGGGCGCTTTCGCAAGGGCAAATTACCGGCGCGGCACAAAGAAAATGGAAAAACATAGGTTTCGCCCTTGATAAAGTGCTTGACAAGCCCATTCCAGTGTGATACACTATCCACACCTGTGAGCAGGGCTTTCTTTTTGTGCGTATTTTTACGGGATAGGCGCAAAAACCCTGGCTCCCTGCCGGGACCACAGGGAGGCAATGCGCCGACACCCCCGTAGCCTTTTACCGGGCGTATTCCGCCCGTCTCAGGCGCTGGAGTCGGCAAAGGCCGGTCCGGCGCTTTTTTGCCGGGCGGCCAAATTCAAAAGGAGGTGCCGAGAATGGCGAAAGCCGGAAACCGTGTGAAGGTTGTGCTGCGCTGCTCTGAGTGCAAACAGCGCAATTACAACACCAAGAAGAACAAGCGCAATACCACTGAGCGCCTGGAGCTCAACAAGTACTGCCCCTTCTGCAGAAAGCACACTCTGCACACTGAAACCAAGTAATGGGCCGCAGCTCAAACGAAAGAAGGGTAAATTGAATGTCTGAACAGGAAAAGCGGGACAACGCCGCCACTCCGAAGGAGTCCGTAAGCTCCGATAAGAAGGCCAAGACCCCGAAGAAGAAGGACCAGAAGCCAAACCGCGTCCTGCGCTGGCTCAAGGACCTGAAGGGCGAGCTGAAGAAGGTAACCTGGCCTTCCTTTAAGGATACCATGAAGAACGTGGGCATCGTCATCGTGTGCGTCATTTTCGTGGGCGTCTTCATCTGGGTGTTCGACTTCCTCGCCCGCGCGGTGGTCGAGGCCCTGCTCAACCTCTTTGGTTAAGCCATGGCGGACGAACTGAAGTGGTATGTGGCCCACACCTACTCCGGCTATGAGAACACCGTGGCCGTGTCCATTGAGCAGGCTGTGGAAAACCGCAATATGCACGATTTGATTACCGAGGTGTCCATTCCGCTGGAGACCGTGACCGAAATCACCGACAACGGCCCGAAGACCGTGGAGCGCAAGGTGTTCCCCGGCTATGTGCTGGTGAAAATGGTGATGACCGACGAGACCTGGCATCTGGTGCGTAACATCCGGGGCGTCACCGGCTTTGTGGGCGCGGCCAACAAGGCCATCCCTCTCACCGAGGATGAAATCGCCGCCCTGGGTGTGGAAAAGCGCGAGGTGATGGTGGGCTACAATGTGGGCGACAGCGTGAAGATTACCGACGGCGCCCTGACGTCCTTCATCGGCACGGTGGAGGAGCTGGACACCGAGCGGGGCAAGGTCCGCGTGGTGGTGTCCATGTTCGGCCGGGAAACCCCTGTCGAATTGGAGCTGGATCAGGTAGAGACAATCTGAGCGTCCGAGCCGTCGTGAGCAGCGCGGATGGACTGGAGCGAGGGCGAGCGCAGGGCCGCA
>CAQCFX010000100.1 GCA_948766235.1 uncultured Oscillospiraceae bacterium
GGCTTTCTCATTCTGCTGGTGTGCGCCAGCGCTTACATGATTTACACCCTGCGGAAAGGAGATGGCGACGTATGAGCAACCCGTCCGAAATTGCCGTTAAAAAGCCTGTTTCTGTGAAAAAGACCATCCTGCGCGTGCTGCTGTACTTCGTGGTGCTGGATGTGTGCGTCATCACCCTCTACCCCTACTTCGCCATACTGTGCACGGCGCTGAAAAACCGGGTGGAAATCTTCTCCGGCAACACGATTCTCCCCGTCACCGCCCTGTGGTCCAACTTCATCGACATTTGGAGCCGGGCTCCCATGGCCCGCTATCTGCTCAACTCCGTGCTCATCGCCAGCGGCTCCACCCTCATCGCCATGCTGTGCGGCATCCCAGCCGCCTATGCCCTGGCCCGCATGAAGTTCAAGGGACAGACCGCGTTTTTGGGCTTCGTGATTGTCTCTCAGATGTTCGCCCCGGTGGTGCTGCTCATCGGCATCTACCAGGTGATGCAGGCTCTGCACTTGACGGACAGCATCCTGGGCCTGATCTTTATCAACGCCGCGTTTAACCAGGCGTTCACCATCTGGCTGCTGCGGGGCACCTTTATGGGCATCTCCGCCGAAATGGAGCAGGCCGCCACCATTGACGGCTGCAATCGGATTCAGGCCATGATGAAGGTGCTGCTCCCCGTGGCGGCCCCCGGCATCGTCACCACCCTGATTTTCATCTTCATCAACGCCTGGAACGAGTACACCGTGGCCCTGTGCCTGATTTCCACCGACACCCTCAAGCCGCTGACGGTGGGCATCAACACCTTTAACGGCTATAACATGATTGAGTGGCAGTACCTGTTCGCCGCCTCCATCTTCGCCATTATCCCGGTGGTCATTCTGTTTATGTGCATCGAGAAAAACCTGGTCAGCGGCTTGGCCTCCGGCGGCGTGAAGGGATAATTTTCCCCACCGCCTCCCGCCATTTTACCGCTTGCAGCGGCCCGCCCCCTGAACGCTTCAGAGGGCGGGCCGTTTTTTCTGCCGCCAAATCCTTAGAAAAATTTAAAGGGATTTCGTATTTACACAGCCCCCGGAACAGTATATAATAGATTTTGCCTGTAGCCTTTGCAGGCGCCTCCCCATGAGGGAGCTGTTTCGGGAAGGGAGGACCGATATGGCGGACACGTATCATTTTGACCCCAACGACAGGGGAACCCAGGGAAGCTCCGGCCAAAATCAGCAAAACTATAATTATCACTACAAATACAGCTATGGCTCCGGCTCCGGCCGGGGAACCACCCCGCCCGGCGGGCACAAACCTCCCAAAAACCCCAACGACTGGGGCGAATGGGTGGGGATTGGGGTGATGCTGTTTATCATCCCCCTATGGTTCTGCAAGCTCATCGGCGTTGTGTGGCTGATTCGAAAGCTGGTCAATATGGCCAACTCCGGCCAGGGTGACCGCTACCGGCAGGAGGCGAAAAACGCCGCCAACCGGGCCAAAAACACGGCGTCGGAATTTTTCCAGCAGAACGCCGACGCCGCCCGGCAGGCCGCTGATGCCGCGCGCCATGCGGCGGAAAGCGTCAAGCGGCAAACCCAGGGTCCGCAGGCGGGATCCTATCAGTACGGCCAGCAGAAAAAGCAGGCCGAGCCCTGGGAGCACAAGGCCCAGCCTGACGCTTGGAACGTCCGGGATCCCCGGGAAAACAAGCGGCGCAAACTCAAAAAAGAGGGTGAGAGCGGCACGGGGCTTATCATCGGCGGAGCTATTATGTCCGCCATCTTCGCCCTGGGCACCGTCGTCACCGGCATTGAGTTTCTCCAATATCCCTATAGCGATATGCTGATAGGCGTGCTGTCCTGCCTAATGTTTATGGCGGGAGGGCTGGGGATGCTGTTCTCCGGTATCAACATAAACCGCCGCAGCGAGCGCTACCTGAACTATCTGGCCTACATCGGCGCCAACCGGGAGGTGGATCTGGCCCCCATGGCCGCCAGCTTCGGCGTCTCGGTGGGCAAGCTGTGCAAGGACCTGCGGCGGATGCTGGCCAAGGGCATCCTGCCCACCGGCTACCTGGATTTGGCCGAGGGCAAGCTGTTTCTCACCGAGATGGGCTATCACGCCCAGCCCCGGCAGGAGGCGCCCCCTGTCCAGGAGGAAACTCCCCAGCAGGCCGCCGCCCGGGAGGACGATATCCTCCGTGAGATTCGCCAGGTGAACGACGAGATCCCCGACGAGGTGATGAGCGCCAAGATTGACCGCATCGAGGAGATAACCGGCAAAATTCTGCGCTATCAGAAGGAGCACCCCAACAAGGAGGGACAGCTGCGCACCTTCCTGAACTACTATCTGCCCACCACGCTGAAAATCCTGCGGGCCTACGCCCAGCTGGACGCCCAGGGCATTGAGGGACAGAACATCTCCGCCGCCAAGAAGCGCATCGAGGACATGATGGACCAGGTAGTGTCCGGGTTTGAGAAGCAGCTTGACAAGCTGTTCCAGGACGACGCCATGGATATCACGTCGGACGTGGAGGTGCTGGAGAATATGCTCAAGAAGGACGGGCTTTCCGACGAGGGCGGCATCACCATGACGCTGTAATGTTTGGGGGAAGTTTATATGCCCAAAAAAGAAACCATCGCTTTTTTGTGTCTGATGGCTGGCACGATTTTAGGCTATACCGCAAAGCTATATGTAATCGCCGTGATTTTCCTCTTGGTCGTGCTGGCGATTGATATTCCGATACTTGTCGAGGAGTACAGGAAGTACAAGCGCAAAAAGGAGCAATAAAATAAGGAGCGGCAAGGTTTTCTGGCCTTGCCGCTCCTTTTTGCTTTCAGGACTTCCCGCCCTTGAGGGCTTTCATCCGTTTCTCGTGGTTCAAAATGCGCTTGCGCAGGCGCAGGTTCTCCGGCGTAACCTCCAGCAGCTCGTCGTCCGCCAAAAACTCCAGGCACTGCTCCAGGCTGAGCTGCTTGGGGGGCACCAGACGCAGGGCTTCGTCGCTGCCGCTGGCCCGCATATTGGTCAGCTGTTTCTTCTTGCACACGTTGACGGAGATGTCCTCCATTTTGGGGCACACGCCCACCACCATGCCCTCATATACGGGCACGCCCGCGCCGATGAACAGCGCACCACGCTCCTGGGCAGCGAACAGGCCGTAGGTCACGGACTCGCCCGTCTCGTGAGCCACCAGGGAGCCGGTGTTCCGGCGTTGGATATCACCCTTGAAGGGGGCGTACTTCTCAAAGACGGAGGCCATGATGCCCTCGCCCTTGGTGTCCGTCAAAAACTCGTTGCGGTAGCCGAACAGGCCCCGGGAGGGCACCAAAAACTCCAGCTTGGTGCGGCTTCCGATGGGGTCCATGGACAGGAACTCGCCCTTCCGGGAACCCAGCTTTTCCATAACGGCCCCTACGCAGTCGGCGGGCACGTCGATGACCACCCGCTCCACAGGCTCGCACTTTTTGCCCTCCACCTCCTGGTAGACCACACGGGGGGGAGATACCTGGAACTCGTAGCCCTCCCGGCGCATGGTCTCGATGAGGATGGACAGGGACATCTCGCCCCGTCCCGCCACGTT
>CAQCFX010000101.1 GCA_948766235.1 uncultured Oscillospiraceae bacterium
ACTACCTGGCGAGGCTTTTGGAGGCGGGGGATATGATTACCGCCATCCGCCGCATTCTCTGCTCCGCCAGCGAGGACGTGGGCATGGCCTACCCCCAGGCCGCCGCCATCGTCAAATCCTGCGTGGACAGCGCCCTTCAGCTGGGCCTGCCCGAGGCCAAGCTCCCCCTGGCCCAGGCCGTGATTCTGCTGGCCACCGCCCCCAAGTCCAACAGCGTGTGCGCCGCCATCGACGCCGCCCTGGCCGACGTGCGCGCGGGCCGCACCGGGGACTACCCCCGCCACCTCCAAAACGTCCACGCCGACGGCGCGGGCTTCGAGCGGGAGCAGGGCTACCTCTACCCCCACAGCTTCCCCGGCCATTGGGTGGAGCAGCAGTACCTGCCCGACGCCATCAAGGACCAGGTGTACTACGTCTACGGCCCCAACAAAAACGAGCAGGCCGCCAAAGCCTACTGGGACAAAATCAAAGGAAATTCATAAGGAGGGCGGTCTTTATGCCCATGGACATCCGCCTTGGCGATGTGCTGGAACTGAAAAAAACCCATCCCTGCGGGGCCAAAGAGTGGTCCGTGCTCCGGGTGGGCATGGACTTCAAGCTCAAATGCCTGGGCTGCGGCCGGGAGGTCATGGCCCCCCGGAGCAAAATTGAAAAATCCATCAAAAAAGTGACGCGGGAGGGGGAGAAGCTGTGAACAAATTCTGGAGCCGCCGCATTCGGGACATCGTGCCCTACACCCCCGGCGAACAGCCCAAGGACCGCCAATTTATCAAGCTCAACACCAACGAGTGCCCCTATCCCCCCTCGCCCATGGCCCTGGACGCCATCCGCGCCGCCGCCTGTGAAGCTCTGCGCCTTTACCCAGACCCCGAGTGCGCCGCTCTGCGCGCCGCCATCGCGGAGCGGGAGGGTCTCAGCCCCGCCCAGGTGTTCTGCGGCAACGGCTCGGACGAGATTCTCGCCTTCGCCTTTCAGGCCTTTTTCGACCCGGAGCGGGAGATTGTCTTCCCCAAGATAACCTACAGCTTCTATCCTGTCTACACCGACTTTTTCGGCCTGAAGCGCCGGGAAGTGCCCATGAACCCCGACTTTTCCGACCCCGTGGACCTGCTGTGCGGCAATAACGGCGGCGTGGTGCTGGCAAACCCCAACGCCCCCACCGGCATCGCCCTGGGGCTGGACACGGTGGAGCAGCTCCTCCAGGCCAACCCGGAGGTGGTGGTTATCGTGGATGAGGCCTACGTGGACTTCGGCGCGCACTCCGCCGTCCCCCTGATTGCCCGATACCCCAACCTGCTGGTGGTGCAGACCACCTCCAAATCCCGCGCCCTGGCCGGGCTGCGGGTGGGTTGGGCCATGGGAGACGAACACCTTATCGCCGGACTGCGGGCGGTGCGGGACTGCGTGAACTCCTATACCGTGGACCGGCTGGCCCAGGCCGGGGCCGCCGCCGCCGTTCAGGACGAGCCCTACTTCCAGTCCGTCCGCCGCCGGGTGATAGACACCCGGGAGCGCACCGCCCAGACCCTCAAGGAAAATGGCTTTACAGTTCTGCCCTCCCAGGCGAATTTCCTGTTTGTCTCCCACCTGGACCGCCCCGGAAAGGCCCTGTTTGACGGCCTGCGGGAGCGGGGCGTGCTGGTGCGCCGGTGGGACATCCCGGAAATTCGGGACTGGCTGCGCGTCAGCATCGGCACGGACGAGGACATGGCCGCGCTGACCCAGGCCCTGAAGGAATTATAATAGGAAAGGAGGAACCCCTATGCCCACCGACCGCGAATCCAACGAAATCAAGAAGTCCATGGCCTATGACCTGATTGACATCATCGAGTCGTCCGCGGACAAGGAGCACTACACCCCGGAGGAGATTAAGGCGCTGATTAAGGCGTATATCACCGGGATGTCCCAGAAGTGAGCGCCGGCCCCCCGCCTTTTGGCGGGGGGCTAAAATTTTCCGGGGACAAAGGCGAGACCACACCCCCGCCCAACCGGGCGGGGGCTTGATTTTTTCCCAGGCATTGACGGGGGCTAAAATTTTCCGGGCTGAAAAAAGGGAAATACTGTTGCAGTTCCCGAAAAACTGTGGTATACTTCAAGCTGTAGGTTTCCGTCAAGGGGAGTGCCTATGAAAACTTTCAGGGGGTGATTCTTTTGGTTCAAGCAAGGGGAAAGCGAAAAACCAAACAGAAGTTAAGGAGGAATTCTCCAACATGAAGAAACGTATTTTACCTGCCCTGCTCGCGCTGTGCATGGTAATGTCCCTGCTGCCCGTGGCGTTTGCGTCTGATACGTGTGCATATGAGGAGGGCCAGACTGAATGTGGCGCACCGGATGCCGCTACTCATAATGCTGGCTGCCCCAATGCCTGCACCTGCGCGGGGATCAGTGGTCTGACTGGTACTAATGAGAGCAAGAACTGCGATCATGCGGGCGGCTGCACCAACAAGAAGGGGTCCGATAACCTCTGCACCGCTTGCGCGGAAGCGAAGGCTGCGAAAGAGGAGCAAGACAATGCTGGCAGCGAGGAGCCTGAGCCCACGCCCGCTGTCTGCGATGGCACTGCGGCCTGCAAGGCTGAGACCCACACCGCTACGTGGAATGAGGACGGTACTTCGGGCGGTAGTCTTAAGTGCAAGGCCGCTTGCACTGTGGCCGAGGCCTGCATGAAGACCAATGGCCACACTGACGCCCACGATGGCACGGCTTGCACCAACGACAGCCGCTGCCCCGGCACCGATACCCACACCGCTGGCTGCCCCAAGGCCTGCGGCGTAGGCGGCTGCACCAAGACCGCCGGCCACACCAAGCTGGAGGAACCCACCAAACACAACAACGATAAGTGCCTGGGCTACAACGACGACACCTTCTGCGGCGCTGGCACTCACATTGCCGGCTGCGATACCGCGAAGCCCGTTTGCTCCTGCAGCCATGCGGCTGCCGACTTCAACCAGGACCCCGGTGATGTTGAGGGTTGGGAGGCTCTGGAGTGCACTGAGGCGCTGAACTGCCCGCTGTGCTCGGCTTGGAACATCTATGTTGCCGGTAAGGACGCTGAGTATCAGCAGTACCTCAAGGCCAAGGCCAAGTATGATGCTGATAAGGCTGCGTGGGATGCCTTGACCGAGGAGGAGCAGGCGGATGAGGAAAACCATCCCGAGCCCACTGCGCCCGATGTGGTTGCGGATCCTGGCCTGAGCTATTGCGACTGCGCGGTCTGCGGCGCTCCCAAGCCCGCCATGGGCACTGTGACCGACGAGAACGGCAACGTGGTTGACCCCACCGAGCCCACCGACCCCACCACTCCCAACATCCCCAGCAAGGCTGAGGACTTCACCGACATGGAGGACTGGATGGTTGCCGACGTGCAGGTGGCCCTGGACAAGGGCTGGCTGCAGGGCAACGGCGACGGCACCTTTGATGGTCGCGGCGTGACCAAGGGCACCACCATCGCCGCCGCTCTGGCCCGCATGGATGGCGAGACCATCACCGGCGCTGACTGGGATAAGGACGCTCTGGCTTGGGCCGAGGGCAAGGACGTGTTCGA
>CAQCFX010000102.1:0-1039 GCA_948766235.1 uncultured Oscillospiraceae bacterium
TCCTCGAAGAGATCATCCGCGTCGCGGAGCCGGACGCCCCCGACGTTCCACTACCTCCAAAAGGAAAGTGGCCTCTGGCTGACTGCTGGTACGGGGATGGATGGTCCGTCGCCTACCGAGTTCTCGACGCGCAGTTTTGGGGAGTGCCCCAGCGCCGCCGTAGAATCGCGCTTGTCGCAGATTTTGGAGGACACGACGCACCCGAAATACTCTTTGTCCGCCAAAGCGTGTGCGGGGATACTGCGGAGAGCGGAGCGGAGGGGGAAGAAGCTGCCGCCAGAACTGGAAGCGGCGCTGGTCGCACAAGCAAGCGCGGGACAGACTACTTAACAGGCTGGGATAATCAGGAAAAGCGCGTATTTTCAACACAGGGGGTTACTCAAACATTAGCTGGAAGTGACGGTGGCGGCGGACGGACGGTCTGCGGTTACATATACGATGCCAGAGAAAACGGCATTGGACATACAGCCGCAGGATTCAAAGCCGGAAATGGCGCAAAGGCGAACGGTATAGGTTATCAAGAGGAAGTAGCGCCAACATTGTCAGCAGTTAATTCGGGAACAAATCAGGTCCCGGCGGTGGCAGTTTTTGAAAACCACGGTCAAGACAGCAGAATAACGGGGCCGCTTAGAGTTTTTCCGACGGTAAGCGCAAAGTTTGGGACCGGGGGAAACAATACGCCGCTTGTAATGGCGACCGGACAGGGCGGAGCGGAAATCTTGGAAAATCTGTGTCCTACAATGAATTGCAACCATGAGCAGCCTATTGTCACGGAAACTGGATGCTTGACGCCGTGGGATATACAATCGCGCCGCATAGCTGGGGCGGACGGAATAAGCCAAACGCTTTATAGCAAAGGAAAGACAGGCGGAGCAGAGGGGCAAACGGTATTTGCGGGAATTGTGCGCCGCCTCACTCCGCTGGAATGTGAACGCCTCCAGGGCTATCCTGACGGGTGGACCGACATAGGGCCGTGGACGGACAGCGCCGGGAAACTGCACAAGAAGAGCAGCGACAGCGCCCGCTATAAAGCGTTGGG
>CAQCFX010000102.1:1049-3525 GCA_948766235.1 uncultured Oscillospiraceae bacterium
TTCAATCGCCTTGCCGCCCTGGTCCTGGGTGCTGAAACGGCTGTGCGCCTGTTACGAGCGGACGGCCACAATGGCAAGCCTCTTTGACGGTATTGGCGGATTCCCGCTGATATGGGAGCGGCTGAACGGGCCGGGGTCCTGCCTGTGGGCCAGCGAGATTGAAGAATTTCCAATCGCCGTTACCAGGCGGCGGTTCGGCGGGAAGGAGACGGAACCATGAGTTATTGCAAGGACTGTGGCCGGGAAATCGACTGGATGCGGACGGAGGAAGGGCGATATATCCCGGTGGACCCGGAGCCAGTATTTGTCATTGAGGGCGACGGGGACGAGCATTTCTACACCGAGGAAGAGGGCGTGCTTACCGGACGACTGGCGAGGCCGGAGGAAGTGCAGACCAGGGAAGCCAAAATCAACACGCCGCTGGGGTTTGTGCCGCACTGGCGGACCTGCCCTTGCAGGGGCGATTATCGACGGAAGGGAGAGTGAAACCGTGGAAAAGGTAAAGTACATCAAAGTGGGACAAGCCCCGAAGCATCGGCGGGTGAGCCTGCGGACGTGGCTTGCACGGCTGAACGGCTGGACCGTGGCGTGGTATGCGTTCCTGACAGTGGCCGGGGTCCTACTGTATAAACTGGGCGCGGCCTATGCCCTGCGGGAGCGGGGGTATTACGCCGTCGGCGGCGCGGCGCTGGCCTTGCTTCTGCCCGTGTTCTACTACTGCGCGGCGGCAACTGTCCGGGACATCCTGCGGGATGCGAAGGACCGGGGAAAATGAACCGCAGGAAGAAGCGGCCAGCGAGGAAACCGCCCGCCAATGCCACGGCCTGGTGCGCTCTACATCAACGGCTGATGAATGATATTTACATACGGCGGCGGGGATGCGTGATGCGGCGGTGTAAGCATTTGAATTGGCTGGAGATAGACCAGCCGGAAAAGAACGATGGACGCCCGGAAACGGGTCCAAATAAATGAAAAGTGAGGCAAAGAAAATGGTAGACATCAAGGGGTTAGACAAGGCGCGGGTGCTGAAAGCGCTCTATGACCACAGCCACGTCCAGGGGTCGGGATTCTTGCAGGCCGTTCCCGATGGGGTTGTCACGGTGGAACACTGTGAAATGCTGCTGGGAAGCCAGACCTATTTCGACTATCTGCACGGGCGGGTGCTGGAAGTGGAGCTGTCCGGGGACGAGTTCGACGAGCGCCTGTACGACCGGGATTGCGGCGAGGGTGCCGCGCAGCGAGCGGTCGATTCCATCAAGGACGCGCCGGAGGGCGGCGAGGACGCTGCCGGGAATGCGGACAGCGAGAAGAAGGAGCCGTCCTTGGAAGAGCAGGCGGAAATGACGAAGGAAGCCGTACACAAAATCATGGATATTTTGAAGGAGCTTCCGCCCGCCAGCTATGCCGTTGCCTGCATGACGCTGAAAATGGTGCTGGGGCCGGTGCCGTCGATGGGAGGGCTGACCGGACTGTTGATGATGGGCGGACAGTTTGCGCCGCCGCTGTTCAAGTCCGTTGAAATGCCGATGGGCTGGCCGACGGGAATGGGGCCGCATGGCCGGTTCGGATAAAAGAAAATGCCCTGCGCGAGCTTCCGACAGCTTGCGCAGGGCACACCCCGGAGGGTGCATAGATTGGACACAACATATTGTACCACAATCCGGGGTCACATACAAGAGGGAAACCATGCGCTGCGGCGCATTTCGGGCTTGTATGGAATAGTAACTTAACGACCACGGAGGGGGGCGCTATCGGTATGCGTACAGTGTACCGGGAAAAGAAGTACATCTGTGGGGAATACCTGGACGTGTTTTTCTATCCCGTCTTTGAAGTGGGGAAGCACAGCGGCAGGAAGCGCAAGAAAAGAAAGCCGTCCACCGATGCACAAAAGAAGCTCAACCAGCGGCACCGGGAAGAGAAACTGGCCCGCCTGCTTCACGCAAACTTCACGCCGGAAGGACTGGAAATCCACCTGACCTATCGAGTGCAGCCGGAGAACGACGAGGAAGCAAAGCGGCACTTGCAGAACTTCATCCGCCGATTGAAGCGGTACATAGCGAAGCACGGCCTGGGAGTGCTGAAATACATAGCTATCACCGAGCGGGGGAAGCGTGGAGGCCGATACCACCACCATGTCACAATCGAAGTCGAAAAGGGAATTGACCGGGACGTGCTGGAACAGCTCTGGACAGACACGGAGGGCCACGGGTACGCCAACTCCCGCCGCTTGCAATTCAACGAAGAGGGGCTGGAGGGGCTGGCCCGGTACGTCGTGAAGTCTCCCGCTGGGAAAAAGTCGTGGTTTGCGTCGCGCAATCTTATTGACCCAGGGCCAAAGGAAAGGGACGGGCGCGTTTCCGGGAAAAAAGCGCGGGAAATGGCCGAGAATATCCAGGACAGCACGCAGTTTGAAAAGCTCTACCCTGGCTATCTGTGCGCCAAGGCGGAGGCGTGGCACAATGACGTGAACGGCGGG
>CAQCFX010000103.1 GCA_948766235.1 uncultured Oscillospiraceae bacterium
ACAAGATGGACCGGGAGACCAAGGACCCCCTCTCCCTCTGCGAGGAGGTGGAGCGGGAGCTGGGCATCGACACCTACGCCGTCAACTGGCCCATCGGCTGCGGCAAGGCGTTCCAGGGCGTGTATGACCGGGAGCGCAAGCGCATCATCCACTTCACCTCCAACGGCGGCTCCAAGGCGGCCACCGCCACCGAGGTCAGCCTGGACGACCCGGCGCTGGCGGGCCTCATTGGCCAGTCCTACCGGGACCAGCTCAGCGACGAGATTGAACTGCTGGACGGGGCCTCCTGCGAGTTCGACATGGACCGGGTGCGCCACGGGCAGCTCTCCCCGGTGTTTTTCGGCTCGGCCCTGACCAACTTCGGCGTGGAGCCCTTCCTGGAGGACTTTCTGCGCATGACCACCGCCCCCCTGCCCCGCGCCGCCGGAGAGGAACTCATCGACTCCTTTGACGACGGCTTCTCCGCTTTCGTGTTCAAGATTCAGGCCAACATGAACAAGGCCCACCGGGACCGCATCGCCTTCATGCGGGTGGTGTCCGGCCGGTTTGACGCGGACAAGGAGGTCTACCACGTCCAGGGCGGCAAAAAACTGAAGCTGTCCCGGCCCCAGCAGCTCATGGCGGCGGAGCGGGAAATCATTGAAGAAGCCTACGCCGGGGACATCATCGGCGTGTTCGACCCCGGCATCTTCTCCATCGGGGACACCCTTTGCACCGCGGCCCACAAGTTCCAGTTCGACCCCATCCCCACCTTCGCCCCCGAGCACTTCCGCCGGGTGCGCCCGCTGGACACCATGAAGCGCAAGCAGTTCCTCAAGGGCATGGAGCAGATTGCCCAGGAGGGCGCGATTCAGATTTTCAAAACCCCCTATTCCGGCATGGAGGAGGTCATTGTGGGCGTGGTGGGCACGCTGCAATTCGACGTGCTGGAGTACCGCCTGAAAAACGAGTACGGCGTGGACTTATACGCCGAGGGCCTGCCCTACGAGTACCTGCGCTGGCTCCGCCACGAGGGGGAGGAGCCCCTCCGGGCGGACGAGCTCACCCTTCCCGGGGACGCCATGCTGGTGGAGGACTACCGGCAGAACCAGCTGCTGCTGTTCGCCTCTTTGTGGTCCATCAACTGGACGGCGGAGCGCAACAAAAACATCACCCTGTCCGAGTTCGGCGGGGCGAAGTTTTAAAAAACCGGCCCTCCCCCATGGGGAGGGCCGGTTTGATTTTATTTCCCGTAGCGCTGCTGGATGCGCAGAATCGTTGCCATGGCCTGCTCACGGCTGAAGGTCCCGTTGGGGCCGAAGGCGTCCCCCTCGCCCTTCATGATGTCGTTGACCGCGCAGTAATCGATAAACGGCTGGGCCCAGCCAAAGGTGTCCCGGTCGGAGAAAACGGGGGGCGTGGCGCTGAGCGTTCCGTCCTCATTTTTCAGCAGCTGGGTGGTAAGGGCCAAAATCTTGGCCGCCTCCGAGCGCTTCAGATTTCGATGCGGGTCAAACCGGCCTTCGCCCACCCCGGAGATAATGTTCAGCTGGGCGCACCAGGACACCTCCGCCACATCTGTGTCCGAGAAGGTGACCTCCGGCTTGTTCCACAGCAGCTGCATATAGTTGGGCTGCTGCTTAATCAGCTCCCAAATCAGGATGCAGAAATCCTGACGGCTGATGTCCCTGCGGTAGTCCGACTGGAGGGCGGCGGGCACCAAGCCCTCGGCAATCGCGGTTTGAATCTCCGGCGCCGCCCAGGCGGAGGGCTCGTCGGTGTTCACTACGGGCGGAGGCGTCACCTGGCCGCCGGTGCGGTCCACGATGGTGAGCACGCTGGCCAGGTTCCGGCCCGGCCGGCTCTGGAAAGCGTCATTGGCGTACAGCATACAGGAGCCGCCGCCGTCCATGGCCAGCCCCTCCTGCACGCCGTTGGCCACCATCCAGTCGGCAATCTGCCGGAAGGAGGCTGACACCGTGCCCATCACCAGGCTGCCGCTGCCGGTGACGCCGATGAAGGTGCGGGCCAGCACCGCGTCGGGGCGCTGCTTGGGGTCGCCGTAGTACACGCTGTTGCGCTCATCGTCCACCACGTTCGCGCCGTTCTTCACCAGCACGGGGCCGCCGGTGAGGGCCTCCTGCACGCCGTTCCATGCCTCATCCCGGTTGGTGCCGCTGGCGCTGAACACCACCTCGGCTCTCATGCCCACTTCGGGCAGGCGGTGGTAGCCCTGCTCCACGGCGGTGATGCCCGCGTTATACACCAGCACATAGGTCCCCGCGGGAACGGTGATGGTGCTGCCGGGCACGGCGCTGGTGATCACGCCGTTTTGAATGTAGAACATGGTGGAGCTGGCCGGAATGGTGACGGGCAGGGTCAAATGCTCGTCAAAGAGCATGATAGCCTCCGGGTCGCTCTCATAGGTATTGACGCTCCAGCAGCCGGGGGTGAAGTTGTTGCCCAGCTTCACGCTGGCCTTGAAGGTCACCCAGTCCACCATGGGCGTGCCCATGGCGTCAAAGCCGATGACGGAGGACCGGCCGGTGTGCACCAGCCTGCCCCCGGTAATCACCGCGTCCATAATGGCGGGGCAGCTGTTCGGGAATACAGGGGTCCCGCTGGTATAGGAATTGAAAAAGCCGCCGTTCATGGCCGCCACCACATGGGTGTCCGGCTGGGCGTTCACCTGGTCGATGAGCGTCTGGGCGCTGACCGCGTCCACCACGCTGTTGTTGGCCAGGCTGATCTGGGCGGTCCGCCCTGCGGGCATGGGCACGGACATCACCTTGGCGCTGTGGCCGCCGATGGTGCTGCTCCACACCTGAACGTCCCCCGCCGGCGCGGCCGACGCGCTCGCGCACAGCATGGACGCGCACAGCGCCCCCGCCGTCAGCAGGCTCAGCACACGGGACTTGCTCCATTTCATAGACGATTCCTCCTCTGTCTCTTTTGCGCCGGGCGCAGACATTCCCCGGCAGTGCTATGGATATGGAAATATTTTATAGCGCGGCAGCCGGCTTGTCAATAAGCTGGGCGCATAGCTGTTCCCTTTTTACCTCCCCCCGCTCCCATAGCAGGGCCAGCACTTGCTCCCCACAGTCCGCCGGGAGCTCCATCCCCTCCGCCGCCAAAGACAGGCCGTTCAGCGTCCCGCCCTCGTACAGCTCCACACAGCGCCCCCAGCGCCCGCCGGCCGGACCGAAGGCCACCGTGGCGTCCGCCCCCGCCGACGCCGGCGTCACCGGCAGTCCGAACCGGCGCTGGAGGCCCTGGGCGTACTCCCCTCCGCCCGGCGCGTCAATGAGCAGTCCCCGCACCTGGGGGCACAGCCGCTGCGCCGCGCCCACAAGCTCCCCGCACAGCCGGGGGGCGGACAGGGCCACCCGTCCCCGGCGGGGGTCCACCCCCTCCGCCGCCAGCGCCCCCAGGGCCAGCACGTCCGCCGCCTCCCGCCAGAAGGGCAGCACATCCACCGGCCGCAGCAGCTCCAGCCGGTCCCGCCAGGGAAACTCCGCCCC
>CAQCFX010000104.1 GCA_948766235.1 uncultured Oscillospiraceae bacterium
CTTCTGATTCTGGGCGCGTTCTCCATGATTATCGGAGAGTTCCCGGTTCAGGGCTTCCTGGACTTCATGGCAAGAATCTTTGGAGAGAACTGGAATGCCTTCCAGGGCGTTATCATGAACGCCACCTACGGCATCTCAGCCATCGTGGCCTGCTTCGGTGTGGCCAGTTCCCTGGTGAACAGCTATGGTGAGAACGGCACCCCCGCGGGAATTATTTCCATGGCGGCCTTCTTTGCCGTAGTGGTGCCCACCTCCCTGACCAACGCCGACGGCGAGGCGGTAGACGCATGGATCGCCGGGTCGCTGGACGCCACGCTGCTGTTCACCGCCCTGCTTACCGCGCTGATTGTGGGCGAGATTTACCGTCTGCTGGTGCAGAAGAACTTCACCATCAAGCTGCCCGACTCCGTGCCCAAGGCGGTGTCCGCCCAGTTTACCGCTCTGCTGCCCGGCACTGTTATTATTATCCTGTTCACCGTGGTGCGCCTGGCGTTCTCCGCCACCGTCTGGGGCGGCTTCCCGGAGTTTGTCACGGCCGTTATTTCCACCCCCCTGCGCAACCTGGGCACGTCCTACATCGGCACCCTGGTGGTGTGCTTCTTTGAGCATCTGCTGTGGTCCTTCGGCCTGCACGGCTCGGCCATCATCGTCTTCCCCATCTTCGAGCCGCTGTGGATCATGAACATGGCGGAGAACCTGTCCGCGGGCGCCCGCAACATCGTCACCTTCACCTTCTATGAGAACGGCGTGTGGATGGGCGGCTCCGGCGCCACCCTGCCGGTGGTCATCTATATGCTGATTTTCGCCAAGTCCAAGCTGCTGAAGAACGTGGGCAAGGTGGGCATCGCTCCCGGTCTGTTCAACATCAATGAGCCGGTCACCTTCGGCCTGCCCATCGTGCTCAATCCCATCCTCATGATTCCCTACATCCTGTCCCCCATGGCGGCCATGTCTGTGCAGTACCTGGGCACCGCTATCGGCCTGTTCCCCCTGTGCAACAACATGGTGCCCTGGACCTGCCCGGTGCTCATCAGCGGCTTCCTAACCACCGGCAGCATCATGGGCGTCGTGGCCCAGCTGTGCGGCCTGGCGGTATCCTTCCTGATTTGGCTCCCCTTCATCCGGGTGTGGGACAAGAAATGCTACCAGGACGAGTTGGCCGCGGCATCTTCCACCAATTCGTAATTCTGCGCCGTTTCCCGTTTGATCCTGTATGACATAGGTATTCATACTGGCGGGGGGCCAGCCTCCGGCTGACCCCCTGCCCGCATTTTCAAGGAGGTTACCATGGGATTTTTGGGCATTGAGACCGCGAAAGCGCCTGCCGGAATGCGGGGCAAGCGGTTCCTGGCGTTTTTGATGGACGCCGCCATTGTCATCGCTTTGTCATTTGTCGTCTACCGCTTCACCGGGCAGCCCGATTTCTTTGCGGTTCAGGCCGCCATGGATGCCGCCGAGGCGGCGGGAGGACAGGACCAGGCCCTTACTGCCGCGGTATTCACCCAATTCAACAGCGCGTACAGCGTGCTGCTGCTGATTGGCTTCTGCTATGAAGCGCTTACTCAGCTTGTCACCTGCGGCTCCACGCTGGGGAAGCTGGCCATGGGGCTGCGCACAGCCCCCCAGAATCCCGCCCGGGGCCGCGCCCTCCACAGCTTGCTGCTGTGCGCCAGGAGCGCGTTGAAAATGCTGTCCCTCTATCTGTTCCAGGGCTTTCCCTTCCTCGTCTGCTGCCTGACCATTTTCACCAACGGGGAATGCCGCACTGGGTTTGACATGGCGGTAAAGTCTGTGACCGTGTTCCGGGAGAAGGCCCGGCCCAGGGCGTAGGCCGGAAGTATCCATACACTGGCGTGGAAAGAGGGGGAGCGGTATGCGCCATTCTGAAAAGACCATGCGGAAGATGCTGCTGGCACTGCTGGAGCGGGACGATTTCGTCACCCTCAGCAGCCTTTCCCAGACGCTGGACATCTCCAAGCGGTCTGTGCAGAACTATTTGAATAAGGCGGACGGGTGGCTTATGGAACATGAGCTGCCCAATGTCCGCATCGTGAAGAAGCAGGGCTACGGCATCCGGCTGGAGCTGGACGCCGAAGGCCGCCAAACCTTGACCACGCTGCTCAATAACCAATATTTTACCCTGGCGGACGGCAGCGCTGACCGGCGGATTGAGCTTTTGCGCAGCCTGATTTTTTCCCGGGAGGAGCTGACCATCCAGTTCCTGGCGGACAGCTTCTATGTCAGCCGCTTTGTGATTATCTCCGACCTGGATTGGGCGGAAAACTGGCTGGCCCAGTACCAGCTGCGCCTGTTCAAGACCCAGGGCCGGGGGATTGGCATCGCTGGGGACGAGGTGGCCCGGCGCTCGGCCATCGCGGGCTTTTTCGACCTGTGCGAACGCAGGGAACCCGCCGCAGTGGGCCAGGCCGACCCGGTGCGGCTGGCGAAGGACCGGCTGGAGAAGATGGAGCAGGTCTATGCCGAGGAGGACATCAAAAAAGTGTGCGGCATCATTGAGGAGGCGGAACGGGAGTTCGACTTCTTTATGGGCAGCGAGTATTTCACCTCTCTGGCTACCCACATCACCATCAGTGTGTTTCGCCTGCGGCATGGGCACCAAATCAGCAAAGAGTTCCTTCCGCCTGACGGGGAGTTTCCCCAGCAGGAGATGAACACCGCCCGCTTCATCGCCGGACGGCTGGCTGACACCTTTCAGATTCGCCTGCCTGAATCGGAGTGCACCTATATCTGCATTCATTTGATGAGCTACAACGCGTTCCAGTCCCAGATTGAGGAGGAGCGGAAGGTGCCGGAAAATGTGGAGCTGCTGGCCTTACAGCTGATTGAGGCGGTGGACGCGGAGACCGGTGGGCGGTTTGCCTCGGACAAGGTGCTGTTTTTCGGGCTGCTGGCCCACCTCCAGGGGGCCATCTACCAGCAGAAGGAAAACCCCGGCTCCAGAACCCGGCATAACATCCAGCTGCCCGAGTCCTGCCGGGAGCTGTGCGCCAGCGTCAAAAAGCAGGCCCCGCTTTATCACCGCCTGAGCGGCGTATTCCCCGACCAGCAGGAGCTCATCTCCCTGACGCTCCACTTTGCCCTGGCCCAGGACCGCACCACCACCAAATGGAGGGCGCTGCTGGTGTCCAACGCCGGGGTCATCATCCAGCAGAACCAGCGCAAGTTTTTGCAGGACTGCCTGCCGCAAATTAAGATTGTGGACATCTGCTCCCCCTACCAATTTTCCGTATACCCGGACAGCAGCTATGATTTCATTATCTCCATGACCCCCTTGAGCGGCGCGGCAAAGCCGGTGGCGGACGTATCCCACATGACCAAAGCCCAGCGGGTTCAGTTTATCGAGGAGTTCCTGTTTGAAAAGCTGGATAATCGAGGCGGGGTGTGATGGGCGGAGCAATGAGGAACCGAAAGAACTTTTGAAACTTATTTGAACGGAGGAATTAATGAATGGCAGCAA
>CAQCFX010000105.1 GCA_948766235.1 uncultured Oscillospiraceae bacterium
TCAATGAGCTTATAACAGTCTATGTGGATGGGACGGACCCCTCAAAATACGCGGTCCAAGTGCAGTAAAAGGAGAGAATACTATGCTTCGCATCGAACACTATTCCAAGACCTACCCCGGCGGCAAGAAGGCCGTGGACGATTTGACCCTCCATGTGCGCCCCGGCGAGATTTACGGCTTCATCGGCCACAACGGGGCGGGCAAGACCACCACCCTGCGGGCGGTGGCGGGGGTGATGGACTTCACCGAGGGGACCATCACCATTGACGGCCACGACATCAAAAAGGACCCGGTGGCGGCCAAGCGGGTCACCGCCTTCCTGCCCGACAACCCGGATTTGTACGAGTTCATGAAGGGCATCGACTACCTGAACTTCATCGCCGACCTCTATGACATCCCGGCAGAGCAGCGCACGGCCGACATTAAAAAGTACGCGGACGCCTTCGAGCTCACCGGTAACCTGGGCTCCGCCATCGGCAGCTACTCCCACGGAATGCGCCAGAAGCTGGCCCTCATCTCGGCTTTCATCCGCCGGCCCAGGCTGCTCATATTGGACGAACCCTTCGTGGGGCTGGACCCCTCCGCCTCTCATCTCATGAAGGGGTACTTAGCCGAACTGTGCCAAAGCGGCTCGGCGGTGTTTTTCTCCACCCATGTGCTGGAGGTGGCGGAGAAGCTGTGCCACCAGATTGCCATCATCAAGGACGGGCGGCTGGTGAAGTGCGGCCCCACCGACGATTTGGTGGGCGACTCCTCCCTGGAGGACGTGTTCCTGGAGCTGGAGGGAGACAAATGAAAAAGTTCTTCGCGCTGCTGAAGGTCAGCGTCAAGTCCATGCTGCTCTCCTCCACCAACAGCCGGGGCCGCAGCCGGAAGAAGGCGGCCACCGGCGTGGGGGCCATTGTGCTCATCGCATTTCTGGGCCTGTACCTGTCCGGGCTGTACAGCTCCATGCTTATGGGCGTGCTGGCCCCTGTCCATATGGAGGCGCTGGTGTTCATTTTCATGGGCATGGCGGCGTTGGTTGGCGGGCTGATGTTCACCACCTTTGCCGTCAAGGGCGTAGTGTTCGGCGGGAAGGACAATGACCTGCTGCTGAGTATGCCCGTGTCCTCCACCATGCTGATGGCCAGCCGGGTGACTGCCATCTATCTGGAAAACTTGCTGTTTTCCTTCTTTGTGCTGGCCCCTGCCGGGGCGGTGTGCGCGTTGATGACCCAGGGCGGCGTGGGGCACAGCCTGCTGTTCTGGGTGCGGCTGCTGGTGGCCGTGTTTGCCCTGCCGCTGCTGGATACGGCGCTGTCCGTCCTGTTTGGGGCGCTGGTGGCCTTTTTGTCCACCAAGGTGTCCCGGGGGGCGCTGGGCCAGAACATCGTCATGGCGGTATATCTGGTGGCGGTGATGTGGTTTGCGTTCAACCTCAACGGCATGATCGAGGGCCTGGCCGCCAACGCCATGGGGGTGAAGGAATCCCTGAGCTGGGCTGCCCCTATGTTGTGGATGGCGGACGGCATCATGGGGGACTGGGGGCTGCTGCTGGCCTTTGCCGCCTGCTGCGTGGTTCCCTTTGTACTGGTGGTGTTCGGGCTGGGGAAGGTGTACCGCCAGGCGGTTACCGCCTTTGCCGCCCGCTCCGCCCGGAACGACTACAAGCTATCCGCCCAGTCGGCGTCGGGGCAGAAAAAAGCCCTGCTGTCCAAGGAGGCCAGGCGGTTTTTCGGCACCCCCATGTATATGTGGAACTCCGGCCTGGGGCTCATCATGCTGGTGGCCATGGGGGTGGCGGCGCTTGTGATGCAGAAGGATCTGCGGATGTATCTGGGTATGCTGGAGGGCTTCCCCTTGATGCCCATGGCGGCGCTGCTGATGGGCTTCAGCCTGTCCATGTGCGCCATCGCCGCCCCCTCCATCAGCCTGGAGGGCAAGTACCTGTGGATTCTCCGGGAGGCCCCGGTGGGCGAGAGGTCCCTGCTGTGGATCAAGACCGGCTTCCAGCTCCTCCTGACCGTGCCCTGCACCGTCATCGCCGGGGTGTGCCTGACCATTGCCCTGGAGCTCCCCCCCCTGGAGGGGGCGGTGCTGCTGCTGGTGGAGCTGCTGTTCTGTGCCGTCCACGCCGCTTTCGGTACGCTCATCGGCCTGACCTTCCCCAAGCTGGACGCGGTGAATGAGACCGTGGTGGTGAAGCAGTCCCTGGCGGTGATGCTGGGAACGTTTGTTCCCATGGCGGTGCTGGGCGTGTGCGCCCTGCTGTACTGGCTGGGCGGAATGGTGTCGGGTGCGCTGGCGCTGGCCCTGCCGCTGGTTCTGCTGGCCGCGCTGGCAGCGGCGTGCGCCCTGATTCTGCTGAACAAGGGTCCCGCCATGCTGCGGGCGCTATAATCTGAAACGGAGAGGCCCCCGGCGCTCATGCGCCGGGGGTCTTTTGAGTTGACAGATGTGGTACAATAAAATATTATGGCATTGCAGGAGAGGTGAACGGCGTGGGAGAGAATAACAAGCGGGTGCTGGTGGGCATGAGCGGCGGGGTGGACTCCAGCGCGGCGGTGTTTCTGCTCAAGGAGCAGGGCTATGACTGCGTGGGGGCCACCATGGAGCTGCTGCTCAGCGCGCCGGAGGACATAGAGGACGCCCGGCAGGCGGCCCGGCGCATGGGAATCCCTCACCACGTACTGCGCTTCACGGCGGAGTTTGAGGAGAAAGTGGTGCGCCGCTTTGTGGAGGCCTACGAGCGGGGGGAGACCCCCAACCCCTGCGTGGACTGCAACCGATTTTTGAAGTTCGGCCTGCTGTATCAAAAGGCCCGGGAGCTGGGGTGCGGTTTTATCGCCACCGGGCACTACGCGCAGATTGTGGAAACCGGGCCGGGGGAGTTCCGGCTGCGCAAGGGGGCGGACCCGGGACGGGACCAAAGCTACGTGCTCTATCCCATTCCCCGGGAGCAGCTTGCCCACACTCTGTTTCCCCTGGGTGGGCTGAGCAAGGCGGAGGTGCGCGCCATCGCGGAGCGGGAGGGCTTTTCCAACGCCCGCAAGCATGACAGCCAGGACATCTGCTTTATCCCGGACGGGGATTATCTCTGCTTTATGGAGCGGTACACCGGGAAAACCTATCCCGCCGGGGACATTCTGGACCAGGAGGGCAGGGTGGTGGGCCGCCACCGGGGCGCGGTGGGACTCACCATCGGCCAGCGCCGGGGGGTGGGCGTGTCGTCGTCCGGCCGCATCTACGTGTGCTCCAAGTGCATGGCGGACAACACCGTCACCGTGGGGCCGGAGGAGGCGCTTTATTCCAGCGGCTGCGCGGTGAAGGACTGGAACTGGCTGGTCACGCCGCCGGACGGGGCGTTCGGCGCTTGGGTGAAAACCCGCTACCGCCAGCGGGAGCAGCCGGCGCGGATTGTTCCCCAGGGGGACCGGGTGCGCCTGGAGTTTGCCCAGCCCCAGCGGG
>CAQCFX010000106.1 GCA_948766235.1 uncultured Oscillospiraceae bacterium
GCAGTTCGACATGGTGCAGCAGCTCACCCGGCAGTTCTCCAACCCCAAGAAGGCCAAGGGCCTGTTCGGGCGGTTCAAGGGGATGGGCGGCCTGCCCTTCTAAGAAGCGCGGAGCCGCGCGTTGCGAACAGGCGCAGCGTGACAGCTTGTTGGTTCTGCCCCCAAGCGGGCATTTACCATAAATGAACGATAACTTTTGGAGGTGAATATACAATGGTTAAAATCAGACTGCGCCGCATGGGCGCTAAGAAGGCCCCCTTCTACCGCGTCGTCGTCGCCGACTCCCGCTATCCCCGGGACGGCCGCTTCATCGAGGAGATCGGTACCTATGACCCCCGGCAGAATCCCGCCGCCATCAACATCGACGTGGAGCGTGCCCAGGCCTGGATCCGCACCGGCGCTCAGCCCACCGATACCGTGCGGGACCTGCTGAAAAAGGCCGGCCTGTGATTTGGATCGGAGGACGCATGAAGGAATTGCTCACTTATATTGCCCGCAGCCTGGTGGACGATCCCGACGCGGTGTCCGTCTCCGAAACTGAGACCCCTGTTGAGACGGTGCTGGAGCTCCGGGTCGCCCCCGGCGACATGGGCAAGGTGATTGGCCGTCAGGGCCGCATCGCCAAGGAGATTCGGGCGCTGATGCGCTCGGTGGCCCAGCGCCAGGGCAAAAAAATCTCGGTCGATATCGTTGACTGAACATGAGGGACAGGCGGGGCAGACCCCGCCTGTTTTCTTACCATAGGCCCCACAAGGAGGCTGGTTTTCATGAAAGAATTGTTAGACTGCGGAGAAGTTGTAAACACCCACGGCATTCACGGCGAGGTGCGCATCGTTCCCTGGGCGGACAGCCCGGACTTCTTGTGCCGCTTTTCCATCTTCTATGTGGACGGCGGGGCGAAAAAGGTACTGTCCAGCCGCGTCCACAAGGGCAGCGTCATTGCCAAGCTGGAAGGGGTGGACACGGTGGAGCAGGCCATGGCCCTCAAGGGAAAAGTGGTCCAAATCAGCCGGGCGGACGCCAAACTGCCGGCGGGGACGTTTTTCCTGGCGGACATCATCGGGCTGGACGTGGTGGACGAGGCGGGAGAGAAGCTGGGCGTTCTCCGGGAGGTGCTGTCTCCCTCCCGCCAGCAGGTCTATGTGGTGGCGGGAGAGCGGGAGATTATGATCCCGGCCGTGCCCGAATTCATCCTGGAAACCAACATCGAGGGCGGCTATCTCAAGGTTCGCCTGATTGAAGGGATGTAAGGCGCGATGTACCACATTGATATTATCACCCTGTTCCCCGACACGGTGGGCGACGTGCTGTCCGAGTCCATCCTGGGCCGGGCCCAGGAGCGGGACTTTCTGCGCATCGAAACCCACCAGCTTCGGGACTATACCGTAAATAAGCAGAAGCAGGTGGACGACTATCCCTACGGAGGGGGGAGGGGAGCGGTGCTCCAGGCGGACCCCCTGTTCCGCTGCTGGGAGCACATCTGCGCCCAGGCAGGGGAGAGGCCCCGCACCATCTTCCTGTCCCCCTGCGGAAAAACCTTCACCCAGGCGGACGCCAAGCGGCTGGCCTGGGAGCATGACCACCTGATTCTGGTGTGTGGTCACTACGAGGGCGTTGACCAGCGCTTCATCGACGAGTGCGTGGACGAGGAGATATCTCTGGGGGACTTTGTCCTCACCGGGGGAGAAATTGCCGCCATGGCCGTGGCGGACGCGGTGAGCCGCCTGGTGCCCGGGGTGCTGTCCGACCCAGAGTGCTTTGAAAACGAGAGCCACTGGGACGGCCTTTTGGAGTACCCCCAGTATTCCCGGCCCGAGGTATGGCATGGCAGAGCCGTTCCTCCTGAGCTGCTCACCGGCGACCACGCCAAGGTAGAGCAATGGCGGCGCAAGCAGTCCCTGCTGCGCACCTGGCAGCGGCGGCCTGACCTGTACGAGAGGCTGGACCTGTCCTCTAAGGAGGACCAGAAGCTGCTGGCCGAGCTGGAGCGGGAGCTGAACCGTCCTGTTTTGCCCCGGCCGGTGGAATGCCGTCCGGCGGCGGCGGCGGATATCCCCGCCATCCAGGCCATCATTGCCCAGGCCAGGGGCTGGATGGATGACAATGGCATTGACCAGTGGAACGAGAATTACCCCATTGAGGAGGATTTCCTGGGGGATATGGCCAGGGGGGAGTGCTATGTGCTCACCTGCGCGGGGCAGGTGGGGGCGGTCTTTACCCTGTACGCCCGCCCGGAGGAGAGCTATGCCGCCATTACCGACGGCAAATGGAGCGCGGACGAGCCCTATGCCTCCATCCATCGCTGTGCGGTGGGCGCGGCCTACCGCGGTTCCGGGCTGGCGGGGGAAATGGCCGCGGCGTGGGAGGAGCTGGGGCGGAGAATGGGGCTGGGCTGGCTGCGGGTAGACACCCACAAAAAGAATAAGGCCATGGTGGGGCTGCTGCGCAAGTGCGGCTTTCAGTACCGGGGGAATGTGCTGGTGGACGCGCCGCCGCCCCATGACCCCCGTCGGGTGGCCTATGAGAAGCGTTTGAAATTAAGGTGAATAGAATGGATATTTGGGAAACATTATATCGGAAGGCAAAGGAGCAGTACCATCCGGAGGAGGTCTCGCCCTTTATTTACGCCCATCATGTGGTGTGCGCCTTAGAATCGGAGGACGGCCAAATTTTTACGGGCTTCTGCGTGGAGAGCTGCTCCGGTGTGCTGGACCTGTGCGCCGAGCGGGTGGCGGCGTTGAATATGTACGTGAACAGCGGGCAGCGGATGGTAAAGCGGCTGATTGCCTTCCGGGACAAAGCCCCCGACGGCGGCGGAAGTGGGATGCCCTGCGGGGCCTGCCGGGAGTTTTTTATGCAGCTGGCGTTGGAAAATCAGGATATGGAGATTATGGTGGATTATGATAAGCGGGAAACCGTCACACTGAAGGAGCTGCTGCCCAACTGGTGGGGGATGGAGCGGTATGAGGCTGGTTCACGGAAGGAGTCCCTATGAATCTCACCGACATTCGTGACATCAAGACCCTGTTGGCCCGGCATGGTTTTCGTTTTTCC
>CAQCFX010000107.1 GCA_948766235.1 uncultured Oscillospiraceae bacterium
GGATGCTGATTTTAGTCTGTGTCGGCATCTATGCGGTGCTGGTGCAGGGCATCGCCGCCGGGGGCGACCCCATCGGCGCGATATGGGGAACCGTGGGCTATACGGTGCTCCTCTGCTTCATGCTGTTCAAGACCGGGACAATCGCCCGGAGCATCTTCGGGGCCCACTGATTTAGCGGCACTTCGGGACATTTTGTCCCAAAGTCCGGGAAAGGAGGCCGGATATGCCGAGACGGTACAAGCTGGGCCCGGAGGGTGAAATGCGCCGGGCATGGGGCGGAAAGCTCCCGGAGGAATTTGACCAGCGGGATATGCTGGCGTTCATGGCTGAAACCGACCTGCAACTGCAAGGGGCGGTATCAGCGGAAACCCTGTCCGCGATACACGCGGCAGGCTATGACTATATGGGCGGGGCGGTCATCCCCCGGCCCGGAAAGGAGGAAGAAGATTTGAGCAACGACGTATTACTTACCCCGGAGCAGATTGCCGCCGAGGAGCGCCGCTGGCTGTTCGAGTCTCCCATCGCGGAGCTGGCCGAGGTCAAGGGCGTTACCATTGACGAAGCGGTAAAGATGCGGACGGACGCTGTTCTGCAGGAGGCTGTCATCCCCATCGAGGTGTCGGTGCGGCCCATTGAGCCCCAGGGCAAGCTGATTGGTTTTGCCAGCGTCAACTTCGGCGGCGTGGTGGTGGACGATTTCAAGGTGGTGAACGGGCAGAACGGCATCTTTTTGGGTGCGCCCTCAAAACCCGACCCCACCAGCAGGACGGGCTACCGGGCCACGGTGCGTATCAATGACCGGGCCACCCAGGAGCGGCTGAACGCGGCGGGGGTGGAGGCGTACCATTCGGCGGTTGAGAAACTTATCGCCCGGGCCGAGGCGGTACGCCCCGCGCCCATCCGGGAGCAGATGGATAAGGCGGGAAAGGAGGCCGCGCAGAAAAATGCCGCCCGCTCCGCCCCGGCAAAGGGAAAGGAGGGACGGGATGGCAGATAGCCCGGCTTTGGGACAAAATGTCCCAAACCTTAACCCGGAACCCTCCGGGCTCTACCTTATGGACGGCATCGCGGGCCTGCGCTCCCTCCCGGAGCACTCGGTTGATATGCTTCTGACCGACCCGCCCTACGGCACGACCCGCAACTATTGGGATGTGCCTTTGCCCCTCCCGGAGCTGTGGGAGGCGGTGAGATGGGCGGTCAAGCCGGAGGGGGCTGTGCTTTTTTTCGCACAATGCCCCTATGACAAGGTGCTGGGGGCCTCCAACCTCTCCATGCTCCGCTATGAATGGGTGTGGTATAAAAGCCGCTGTACGGGATTTCTCAACGCCCGCCGCGCCCCGCTGAAAAAGACGGAGAATATTTTAGTGTTTTACCAAAAGCTCCCCCTCTACAATCCGCAGTTTGAGCAGGGCAAGCCCTATAAGAAAATCGCATCCCAGCGCGACCAGAGCCCCAACTATGGGAAGTTTGTCCGCTCCGGCAGCGGCTCGGAGGACGGGCGGCGGTTCCCGGGGAACCTGCTTTCATTCCAGACCGTGGCCCATACCGTCCACCCCACCCAGAAGCCCGTGGAGCTGTGCGAGTATCTGATAAAGACCTACACCGCCCCCGGCCAGGTGGTGGCGGACATCTGCGCGGGCTCCGGCACAACGGCCATCGCCGCGCTGAACACGGGCCGGGAGTTTATCTGCTTTGAGACGGCCCCGGCCTTTTACGGCCCGGCCACGGAGCGCATCACGCAGGCGCGGGCGGCTGTGGCCGCTGGCGGAAAGGGGGTGTGACTATCGGTAAATATAACGTGATATACGCCGACCCGCCGTGGCGGTACGCCCAAAAGGGCCTGCAAGGTGCGGCGGAGCGGCACTACCCCACAATGGGGATTGAGGAATTATGCGCGTTGCCCGTGGCGGATTTGGCGGCCCCGGACAGCGTTCTTTTTCTGTGGGCCACGTTCCCCCAGCTCCCGGAGGCCCTGCGGCTCATCAAGGCGTGGGGCTTCCAGTATAAGTCCGTGGGCTTTGTCTGGCTGAAAAAGAACAAAAAGGCGGACAGTTGGTTTTACGGGCTGGGCTTTTGGACGCGGGCCAATGCGGAGGTGTGCCTGCTGGCGACCCGTGGGCATCCCCGGCGCAAGGCCCCCAACGTCCACCAGTTCATCATCTCCCCTATCGAGGGCCACAGCAAAAAGCCGGACGAGGCCCGTGAAAAAATCGTGGCCCTTATGGGGGACGTGCCCCGGGTGGAGCTGTTCGCCCGCCAGACGGCCCCCGGCTGGGACGTGTGGGGGAACGAGGTGGAACCTACGGCGGGACTTCAAAATTTCGGGGCCCCCGCAAAGTCGGCAGACTTTGTGGGGAGAGGAGGCACAACGGAACGGGGCGAGCTTTGGGACAAAATGTCCCGAAGTGAGCAGAGTGAAGTTTGTGCCGACGAGTCCCAAAGGAAAGGAGGCTAAAAATGCCCTATGTGAACGTACCTAACGACCTATCGAAAATCAAGACCAAAATCGCTTTCAATCTGACAAAACGCCAGCTTGTGTGTTTCGGCGGCGCGGCCCTTGTGGGAGTCCCCTCCTACCTGCTGGCCCGGAGCGCGTGCGGGAACACGGCGGCGCTGTTTCTGATGCTGGGCATCATGCTCCCGGCGTTCCTGCTGGCGATGTATGAGAAAGACGGCCTGCCGCTGGAAAAGGTGGTAAAGAACATCATCCGGGCCAAGTACCTGCGGCCCGGCGTGAGGCCCTACAAGACCGGGAATATCTACGCGCCCTTTACCGGGCAGGCGGGAAAGGAGGCAGTGAATGGAAAACCGAAAAAGCAGGCGAAAAAATAAGGCGGCGTTGTCCGTCCAGCAGACAATCCCCTATCTGGCGATGCACCCGGACGGGGTGTGCAAGCTCCCCGGCGGGCTCTACACAAAGACCGTGGAATATGAGGACATCAACTATTCCGTGGCATCCACCGAGGATCAGTCCGCGATATTCAGCGGGTGGAGCTCGTTCCTCAACTACTTCGACAGCGCGCTCCCCGTCCAGCTCTCCTTTAT
>CAQCFX010000108.1 GCA_948766235.1 uncultured Oscillospiraceae bacterium
CGGCGGAGACGTTATACGCCTGGCCCACCTTCGCCGCCCGCAGAAGCCCCGTCCCTTGCCCACCGGCCAGGGCCACATCGGCGGCCAAGCCAAATTCCAATCCGTCCTCGGTGTAAAATCTCGTCCCGGCAGGCACCACCGTTCCGGCCTTGCCCTCCATGGCAATTTCACACGCAGCCTTCGCCCCCTCCCGGCGCGTCATGGCGAACAGCCGTGCGTGGTCGTCCAGATACCTGCCGCTTTTTTCGTTGACGTAGAACGCCTCGACCAGCTCTCCCAGCGTCATGTACATCCGCCACAGCTCCATGCACATAGGCGCGGCCTGGTCGTAGGCGTAGGACCCCTCCCGGGTCTGCAAGTCCGTGTCCATCCGCCCCAGCACCCGTTCCAGGATGGTCTCCGGCGTCAGCCCCTCAAATAAGCTCATGGAACTCCACCTCCCCGTAAATGGTGACCGCCGTCCCGGCTACCGTGAGCTTCGCGCCCTCAAAGCTAACGGCGATATTCTTCACCGCCGTGATGTAGGGATTAATCAGCAGGCACTCCCGAAGATACCGGGGGGCCTCGGCGGTCTTCACCGCGTCGGTATAAGCTTGACCCAGCAGGCTCTCAAACTCCGAGCCATAGGCCCAGGTGTAGATTTCATAGCGAAACCGCGGCGTGCGGATGGCCCGCCAAATCCACACCTTCAGCGCCTCTTTCCCTGTCACCACCACCGGCTCGCCCTGCCGGAAAACCGGCACATCCTGCTCAAAATCCCAGGCAACCTCCTTGCAGAGCGGCAGCGCCTGCGCCTGTGCGCCCTGGGATGCCTTCGGCGATATCATGGGAAAAATACTCACACCGCGTCCACCACCTTCATCATGACATAAAATACCTGGTCGTCCTGGGTGAGCAGCAGCACCTCATCCCCCGCCTCCAGGTCGATTTCCAGCTGCTCCACCTGGGCCTCGTCGATCACCGTGTCCGGGCTGTGCACCCGGCCGTCCGTCAGCGCGATCAGCGCCCCCGTCCCGTGGGGCGTGGACACCGGCCCCTCAATGGGCCCCGTCAGACCGCTGTAGTCGCTGTTGGGGCTGGTGGTTTTGGTTTTCCACCTGGCCCCCTTCACCAGCCGCTCGTTGATGCGCAGGGCCTTTGTGGGCTGCACAATTCCCGCCACCCGCACCGTCAGCGGCGCGGCGCTCACCACCCGGCCCAGCCGCATCCGCGCCGGCGCGGCCCCCAGCCCCGCCTGGGCGCTGTCCCCCGCCGGCCCTGCGTCCGCCGACTGCTCCTGCACCATGGCCAAAAACCGGGCAAAAGGGTTTTCTTCCAAAATTTTCACCGCCTTGTTAAATACGTGTTGACAGAATACGTATTGTATGTTATATTGGGACAGTAAGGAGGTCTGATAATGCCAAAGAGACCGCTTGAACTGGAACGGTTGATTTTTGACGATGGTTGGATTTTTAAAAATCAAGTCGGTTCCCACCGCCACTATATCCATCCAAGCAAACCCGGAAAGGTCACAATTCCATTTCACTGTAAAGAATTGACCAAATCGGTGGAACACTCTGTTATGAGGCAAGCCGGGCTGAAGTAGCCCCTATGCTCTTATCAGATTCTGTATCTGTATTTCTGTATTTGTATCTATATTTTTGTACTCCCTGTATGGAGGAATATATTAAATGTTATCTGTATATCCAGCCTGTTTTTTAGAGGAAGACAACGGCTACTCCGTCATTTTTCCTGATTTTGGCTGCGCCACCTGCGGCGAGACGCAGGATGAAGCTATGGCTATGGCCATTGATCTGCTGGCCGGACTTGTGTGGTCGGCCCAGCGAGACGGTGATTCTCTGCCCGCCCCCTCCCAACTCACCAGCGTTTCCCTTGATGCTGTCGCGGCGGAACTGGAGGTCGAGGCAGGACAAAACTCCTTTGTCACCCTTGTATCGGTAGACGCATCGGAATACGCACGCACTCATTTTTGCAAATCGGTGAAAAAAACGCTTTCCATCCCCTCCTGGCTTAACCAGCTGGCCGAGGAAAAGGGGGTCAACTTCTCCCGCGTTCTTCAAAATGCATTAAAACAAGAGCTGGGCGTTCAGTAGCCCGCCTCCGCCGGTGTCCGATTCGGACACCCGCGTTTATTTCGTCGGCAAACTCCCCGCCGTCTGCCGGTCCATCAGCCCCTCCAGCGACAGCGTGAGCTTGGACTGGTATATATTCCGGGTGATGCTCTGGCTGTCCGAGATAATCCAGAACAGCCCATAGGTCCCCGTTACCGGCTCCTCTACCGCCACGGTGTTTCCCGTGATGAGCTTCAGGTTCCCCAGCGCCGTGAGAGTGATGGTGGTCTTCAGCCCGTTCTCCTTCAGCACCTGCTGAGCGTGCCCCTCCGGGTCGTCATAGGACTTGGCCCGGATAGCCGTCTGCATCAGCCCGTACAGCTTCACCGCCGCCTCGTCCTGCCGGGTGGAGATGAGATTACACTGCTCATCGTAGATGGCCACGCTGTTGGTCATGGCGCTGGCGCTCTCCTTGGTGACGCACCCCAGCAGGTTGCATCCCGGTTTGAGCAGGATGGTCTCCTCCGACACCGCCATCTCCACCACCTCCAGCCGGGGCCCTCGAAAGCGGATGCGGTACTGTTTACCCGTCTCGTCCGCCGCCAGGGTGTACAGCGTCATGATAATCTTGTACAGCGGCACCCCCAGAAAGTTCCTCGTCAGCGCCACCCCCGTGGCCGCCAGGCTCCCCACGGGGATGCCGAACTGTCCGCACAGCGCGGCGGTCACCCCCTCCGGCGTCTGTCCGTCCACCCGGAGAAACGCGCTGTTCCGGGTGAGGTAAATCCCCCGGTCATAGGCGGTGACGTCGATGGTCTTGCCCAGACTGTCCCGGCTGCGCTCCAGCGCAAAGGCGTCCATAAGCAGCTCCCCCTCGCGCCAGAACTGCACCGAGCCGCCCAGCTGCGTAGGCGCACGGGGCAGGCGCGGATCGTCCTGGCACGCCACGGGGCTGTAGCGCAGCGTCCGGGCGGCGTT
>CAQCFX010000109.1 GCA_948766235.1 uncultured Oscillospiraceae bacterium
ATCTTTGACAGCTTCTTTGCCAAGCTGGAGGAGGCCCTGGAGGAGCTGGCCGCGTAAGCCAAACAATCGAATCCTGTGGAAAGGCTCCGGGCGGAAGCGCCCGGAGCCTTTTTCTGCTATCGACGAACCGTGGTTCTTGTGATATAATGTGGCCCGGAAGGGTGTGATGAAATGGCCGGACAGGTGGAAAACGAGCATATCAAGCGGCTTTGCGTGGGGCTGCTGGCCCACGTGGATTCGGGGAAAACCACCCTGTCCGAGGCCATGCTGCACAAGTCCGGCGCGCTGCGCAGTCCGGGGCGGGTGGACCACGGAAACGCCTTTTTGGACACCGACCAGCAGGAGCGGGAGCGGGGCATCACCATCTTCTCCAAGCAGGCGCGGCTGAGCTGGAAAGGGTGGGAGTTCACCCTGCTGGACACGCCGGGCCACGTGGATTTTTCCGCCGAGATGGAGCGGGCGGTGCAGGTGATGGACTACGCGGTACTGCTCGTCAGCGGCTCAGACGGGGTGCAGGGACACACCGAGACGCTGTGGCGGCTGCTGGCGCGGCACAGGGTTCCCACTTTTCTATTTATCAACAAAATGGACCAGCCGGACACGGACCGGGACAAGCTGCTCTCTCAGCTGCAAAAACGCCTGTCCGACGGCTGTGTGGATTTTTCCCGCTCCCGGGAGGAGCTTTTGGAGCAGGCGGCGTTGTGTGACGAGGGGATGATGGAGCGCTATTTGGAGACGGGGGAGCTGGACGACGGCGATTTGGCGGCCCTCATTGTGGAGCGAAAGCTGTTCCCCTGCTTTTTTGGCTCGGCGCTGAAGGAGACGGGGGTGGAGGCGCTGCTGGACGGGCTGAGCCGGTATGGGCTGGAGCCGGACTGGCCGGGGGCGTTTGCCGCGCGGGTGTTCAAAATCGGCCGGGACGACAAGGGGGAACGGCTCACCTGGCTGAAGGTCACCGGGGGCGTTTTAAAGGTGCGCAGCACGGTGAAGGGCCCGGACTGGGAGGAGAAGGCCACCCAGGTGCGGCTGTATTCAGGGGCGCGGTTCACAACTGTCGACCAAGCTCCGGCGGGGACGGTGTGCGCCGTCACCGGCCTGAGCCGAACCCAGGCGGGGCAGGGCCTGGGCGGTGAGGACGATTGGGAGGGGCCGGAGCTGGAGCCGGTGCTGACCTTTCAGGTGCTGCCCCCCGCCGGGGGAGACGCGCACACCCTGCTGGGCCAGCTGCGGATTTTAGAGGAGGAGGACCCCCAGCTCCGGGTGGAGTGGAATGAGACCCTGGGAGAAATCCGCCTGAGCCTGATGGGCGAGGTGCAGCTGGAGGTGCTCTCCCGGCTGATGGAGCGGCGGTTCGGGGTGCAGGTGTCCTTCGGCCCCGGACGCATCGTCTATCTGGAGACTATTGCGGCTCCCGCGGAGGGGGTGGGGCATTTTGAGCCCCTGCGGCACTATGCCGAGGTCCATCTGCTGCTGGAGCCGCTGGAGCGGGGGGCAGGGCTGGTGCTGGACACCGCCTGCCCGGAAAACGAGCTGGACGGCCACTGGCAGCGGCTCATCCTCACCCACCTGATGGAGAAAACCCATCTGGGGGTGCTCACCGGGGCCCCCATCACGGATATGAAGCTCACGCTTTTGACGGGCCGGGCCCATTTAAAGCACACCGAGGGGGGCGACTTCCGCCAGGCCACCTACCGGGCGGTGCGCCAGGGGCTGATGAGCGCCGAAAGCGTTCTGCTGGAGCCGTGGTACAGCTTCCGTCTGGAAGTGCCCACGGGCAGCGTGGGCCGGGCCATGACGGATTTGCAGCGTATGGGGGCGGATTTCCAGCCCCCGGAGAACGGGGAAGAGACCGCCGTGCTTACCGGCAGCGTGCCGGTGTCCGAAGTGGGAGGCTATTGGACGCAGGTGGCGGCCTATACGGGAGGACGGGGCCGCTTTTCCTGCTCGGTGGAGGGCTACCGCCCCTGCCACAATGCGCCTGAGGTGATTGCCGCGCGGGGCTATGACCCGGAGCGGGATGTGGACAACCCCGCCGCCTCGGTGTTCTGCGCCCATGGGGCGGGGTTCAGCGTACCCTGGGACCAGGTGCGCGCTCATATGCACCTGGACAGCGGATGGCGGCCCGAGGGAGAGCGCCCCGCCCCCCGGCAGGCTGCCCCGGAGCGGCGGGAGAGCATGAGCTACGAGTCCCGGGCGGCGCTGGACAAGGAGCTGGAGGCCATTTTTCAGCGGGCCTATGGTCCGATAAAGCCCCACGCCTTCCGCCCGGTGCAGAAAAGCGCCGCCGCGCCCAAGCCCAAGCCGTGGAAGGGACTGAAAACCCGGGACGGGGAGGATTATCTGCTGGTGGACGGCTACAACATCATCCACGCCTGGGACGAGCTGCGGGTTTTGAGCCGGACCGATTTGGACAGCGCCCGGGAGCGGCTGATTCACCGGCTGCGCAATTATCAGGGGTGGAAAAAGTGCAAGGTCATCGTGGTGTTTGACGCGTACAAGGTGAAGGGGAACCCAGGCAGCGTGGAGCAGCTGGGGGAGCTGTACGTGGTGTACACCAAAGAGGCGGAGACGGCGGATATGTATATTGAAAAGACCACCTATGCCCTGGCGAAGGAGCGCCGGGAGCATCGGATTCGGGTGGCCACCTCCGACGGCATGGAGCAGATGATTATTTTGGGGCACGGAGCGGTGCGTATGCCCGCTGCCGAGCTGGAATTTGAGGTCAGGCAGGTGGAGGCGGAGATCCGCCGGACCATCCATGGAAAATAAAAGCAACAGGGGTTAAAATATTGGTTTTTCAGTACGGTTTTTGGATGCGGGCCGGGAAGCCTTGCATTCCCTGGTAAACCCTGATATACTATTCATAATTCTGGAATAGGGTGGAAGGCCTATTTCCGTGAGAAGTACCAAAAAAGAATAGGAGGAAAATCATATGGTCCCCTTTATGAACGCGGACTTCCTGCTGAAGTCCGAGACGGCGAAGGCGCTGTACCACGAGCACGGGGAGAAGATGC
>CAQCFX010000110.1 GCA_948766235.1 uncultured Oscillospiraceae bacterium
GCCAAGGCTCGCCAATTGCTGGGAGAGATGCCGGAACACTGCACCGTCCATTGCAGCGGCAACATTGTAAAAAATGTGATGGGCGTTACAGTACCCAACTCGGGCGGCTTGAAGGGGATTGACGTCGCCGCCACGCTGGGCATTGTGGGCGGCAATCCGGAGCTGGAGCTGGCTGTGTTGGAAGGTGTCACCGAGGCCCACCGAGCCCAGGTCCGCCAGCTGCTGGCGGGGGATTTCTGCACCTGCAAACTCATTGAAAATGTGGCCACCCTCTATATCGTGGTGGAACTGGCGGCGGGGGAGCACACCGCTCTGGTGGAAATTCAGAACACCCATAAGAATATAACCCGCATGGAGAAGGACGGCGTCAGCTGTATGGAGCATGTGCCCGCCCAGGAGGAGAAGCTTCAGAAGACCGGAGACCGCTCTCTGCTTACCGTGGATAACATTGTGGACTTTGCCGGCGCCGTCTCTCTGGAAGAGCTGGAGCCCATCCTCACCCCCCAGATTGAATGCAATATGGCCATCTGCCGGGAGGGGCTGGAGCACCCATACGGAGCCGAGGTGGGCCGGGTTCTGCTGGACGGCAACACCGCGCCCACCGTGGGGCTGAAGGCCCGGGCCTACGCCGCCGCTGGTTCCGACGCCCGGATGAACGGCTGCCCCATGCCGGTGGTCATCAACTCGGGGAGCGGGAACCAGGGCATTACAGTGAGCGTTCCTGTGGTGATCTACGCCGAGGACCTGAAGCTGCCTCGGGAGAAGCTGCTGCGGGCTCTGGTGGTGGCAAACCTGATTGCCGTTCACCAGAAAAACTACATCGGCAGTCTGTCCGCCTACTGCGGGGTGGTAAGCGCAGCCTGCGGCGCGGCCTGCGGAATCTGCTATATGCTGGATCACCCCCGCAGCGTTCTGCGGGATACCATCACTAACACCATCGCCACCGTGGGCGGGATGGTGTGCGATGGGGCGAAGTCCTCCTGTGCCGCCAAGATTTCCACCGCCCTGCAGACGGCTCTGCTGGGGATGAAAATGGGGGTGCGCAACTGCGCCTTCAAGCCCGGCGAGGGTATGGTGAAGGAGGACGTGGAAGAGACCATCAGCAACATCGGCCGCATGGGCCGGGTGGGGATGAAGGCCACGGACAACGAGATTTTGAATATCATGCTGGGCAACTGAAGCCCGGCGGCCTCGCGCGAATTCATATGTAAAAAACCTCCGAACCCCTGTTGTGCAGGGATTCGGAGGTTTTTTACCTCAGCAATCTTGGTGTCCGGCGGCGTGCCGGTTACAGATTCGCAAACACGTCCATCTGCTTTTGCAGTTCCTCCACAATTTCCTGGTTGGTGTCCATACGTGCGGTAATCCCCTCCATATCGTCCACCAGCGCACGGGTGTTGCCCGCCACACCGGTTACGCCGGAGGCCGCACCGTCAATGGCGCCGGAAATGCTGGATATCGAGCCTGCAATCTCATCCATGGCGGTTTTCAGGCGGTTTGCCCGGTCGTTAAACGCCTCCATGGCGTGTCCAATGTAGTCGGAATCCACCCGGTACTGCTGTCCGGCCTGGACGGACCGCTCCAGCTGGGACAGGACGGCTTGGCTCAAGTAACCAGCCAGTTCCCGGGCGCTCTCCGAGAGGTAATCCACCGCCCCGGTGACCACGCCGCTGACCTCTTGAATGTGATTGGCGGTTTCGGCACAGGAGTCGGCCAGCTGGCGGATCTCCTGGGCCACAATGGAAAACCCGGTCCCTGCCGCCCCGGCCCGGGCGGCCTCAATTGAGGCGTTGACGGCAATCAGGTTGGTCGAAGCGGAAATATTTAAAATAGCCTTGGTTAGAACCCCGATTTGGTTAACATTTTGGCTTTTTTCAATGGCTTGGTCGAGAAGCGCCATGGTCTGGGCGGTTTTGTCCCGGACCTCTTCCGTCTCCTGGAGGGCGGAACGCTCCATTTCCTCCGCCCGCCTGCGCATCTCGATGGAGTAGGCGGTGATGGCCGAACACTCGTCCGCCATGCTCTGGGACTCGCCCTGGGTGCCGGAGGCACTTGCACGGATGGCGGAGGTGCTGCTGGCGATCTCCTCCAGGGCGGCGGAGAGCCGCTCGGTCAGGCTGGACAGATGCTGAACGCTGCCGCTGGAGGTTCTTGCCCGCTGGCGCACCTCGCTCACCACGCCGCTGGTGCGCTCTGAGCTGTCTTGAAGGGTGCCCATAGCGTCCCGAATGGGGGCAACCACATACTTCCGGATGATGCGGAAGGCCGCCGCTACCAGAAAGATCCCAGCGGTCAGCGTAGCGGCGCTGATGACGAGCGCGGTGATATAGACAACGGCCAGATGGTTGCGGGCCTCCTCTGCGCGGCCGCTGACCGAGGCGTAGAGGTCAGCGACGTCCTGTTCCGCCGCTTCGCTCCAGCGGGCCACGTCGCCGTTGGCGGTGGCATAGGCGTCCTGGGTTTTGCTGTCCGCGCTGGCGCACACCAGGTAGACCAGCGCGTGTTTAAAGGCGTCGTAGTCCTCCAGCAGAGAGCGGTAGGTCTCCTGGTCCTCCTGAGAGACAAAGCGTTCATAGGCGGCCAGCTTTTCATCCAGCGCGGCCTCCTCCGCCTTGAGCTCCTGGACCAGCCGGATCATGGTGGCGTGGTCCTCGGCTACAATATGGGACAGGGCCAGCAGATGAATGTCCATCATGGAACGCCGGATTTCTTCCAGCTTTCCTTCGCTGACCATATACTCGTCTACAATGGTCCCTGCGTTTCTATGTACGTTGTTAATACTGAACACCGCTAAAATATTAGACAGAAGCGTCACCAGTCCCAGCAGAATAATGGGCAGAATCAGACGCTGCTGCAAAGTCAGCCTGCCTTTCATGTTCTCGCCTCCCAACTTTGATTACCGTGCGCTTACCGCCTCCGCCAGCCGGTCCAGCTGGGCCTGGAGGGACGCGCCGGATGGATTCCCCTGGGCCATATTGACCGCAAATTCGG
>CAQCFX010000111.1 GCA_948766235.1 uncultured Oscillospiraceae bacterium
ACGGGAGCGAGGGCACTGGCGAGGCCAGCTATCAGGTGGTCATGGCTAAACCCGCCTACTATCTGGCCGAGCCCACGAAAAAGATGCCCATGCTTATGGCCCACACAACGTAACAACACCGGGGCCGCTGGCAACGGCGGCCCCACCAGAAGGGAGCTAACCTAATGAGTAAAATCAAAGTCATCAATGACCGCTGTCCGCTGCAGGGCGAGTGCGGACGGACGAAGTGCGAGCACAAGTTCTGTGAGCGCGAATGCAGTTACTACCAGGGCAACGCCCGCCCTGGTGCAGAGATTGAAGATCAGCAGCAGGCCATGGAGGAAGAGTGGGAGGCCCGGATGTCTGCGCCGAGTGTTCTGGCAGACACGTCCGCCCCCTCTGCGCCCCAGGAGGTCGAGCCTGTGGTAGTCCAAGGGGACACCGGCACCCTGGTGCTGCTGCCCGTGGATAAGCTGCTCCCGCACCCGGACAACCCCCGTAAGGATTTGGGTGACCTGCAGGAGTTGGCCGACAGTATCAAGGCCAACGGTATCCTCCAGAATCTCACTGTTGTGTCGCTGGAATCCGAAGCGGCGGAGTGGTCAGCATTGTCCCAGCAGTACCAGGAGCACCCCACCGAGGAAGCGCGCAACCTCATGAACCGCATCACCGCCAATCAGCCCAAGGACAGCGAGGGCCTGTTCCGGGTGGTCATTGGCCACCGCCGCCTTGCAGCTGCGAAGCTGGCCGGTTTGACCGAGGTTCCCTGTGTCATTTCCAACATGGACTACCGGGAGCAGGTACGCACCATGCTCATGGAGAACATTCAGCGGGCCGACCTGACCGTATATGAACAGGCCCAGGGCTTCCAGATGATGCTTGACCTGGGGGACAACGTGGAAGCCATTGCCAAGAAGTCCGGCTTCTCCCAGTCCACCGTCCGGCGCCGGGTGAAACTGTTGGAACTGGACCAGCAGAAATTCAAGGCTTCTGTTGAGCGTGGGGCTATGCTCCAGGACTATGCAGAGCTGGAGAAAATCGAGGACCCGGAATTGAAAAACAAGGTGCTGGACGCTATTGGCACCAATAATTTCCGCATGACACTAAAAAATGCCATCGACGAGGAAAAAGACCGCAAATATATTGCCGAGGTTTCGGCGGCCCTATCTGAGTTTGCAACGCTGATAGATACTGTGGACCGCTCCGTAATGCAGTATGTGACTGGCTATGAGCCTTGGAATAGGAAGAAAAAGGTGGAGCGACGGGAGGACGCAGATACAACGAAATATTATTACACCGTGAGCAGTCGGGCTGTGTCACTCTACCGGGAGAACGTTGAAACCAGCGAGGATACTGAGGCCAAGGAAGAACAGGAACGCCAAAAACGGGAGTTAGAGCGCCGCGAGGCTGCCCTAAAAAAACTGTCAGCGGATGCCTATGCGCTGCGTCTGGATTTCATCAAGAATTACTCTAAGGCAAAAAAGAATCTTCCTCTAATCATCCAGTTTGCTGGCCTTGCTATGTGCGAGGTAACTGATAATGTGGATTTTGAGATTTTGGTCAATCTTCTGGATATCGCGTGTGACTTGGAGAACGAGGGGCTGGATATGGAGGCGTACAACATCGCCTTGACCGAGCGGCCGGAGTACACGTTGCTGGCTATCGCCTATGCCTCTGTTGATTACGAGAGACTGTCCTACTATCAGAAAAACTGGCGGATGGAGAATGGGCAGTACGGCTACCATCTGGACTATGAGGCCAATGAGGCGTTGGATTTCCTTTATCACCGGCTCACTGATTTGGGCTATGAAATGTCCGACGAGGAAAAGGCTTTGCAGGATGGGACGCATGAGCTGTTCCGCGAGGGGGAGCCTGCGGCCCAGGAGGATAAGGAGGCGGCTCAGGATGAATGAGACTATTACCTGTAATAAGTGCGGACAGGAGTTCATGCTGGACAGGCACCGCTTCGGCTCCATCCATGAAGGGGATTTCGTGGTACAATATTTCGCCTGTCCGGCCTGTGGGGAGCGGTACCACGTTTTCACTTCGGATAAGGAAATGCGGGAGCTGGTGGGCCAGAGGAAAGTGGTGCAGGCGCAGATTCGCATGGGCTTCGCTAAGAAATTCAACCGCAAGACGCTCCGCAAGTATGAGCAGGAGTTGGAGAGAATCAAGCGGAAGCAGGAGAAGATGATGCCCACACTTAAAGCCACCGGCGAGAAAATCTTGCATGGGGAAGGTGGTGGCCAGAATGCCTAAGAAGTACATCGACGCCCGTGGCTGGAAGTACCAGGTGATGTCTGGTATTGGTTCTGTTCCCGCTTTCAAGGCTCGGTATCAGAAGCCGGAGAAGCAGGGTGATGTTGGCTGGAAAGGGCTGTCCGCCGTTCCTTGGCGGCCGTCCCGTGAGGAAGCCCAAGCCAACCTTGACCGGCTGGCCAAGGAGAAAGGATGGCAGGAATGGAACGGTTGACATATAGGTACGCAGACGGAGAGGCGTGGGCGAGCATTTACAAGGTCAGTGCTTGTGGGGAGCATGAGTGCAAGGGCCCGATAATTGAACGCCTCGCCGCCTATGAGGACACCGGCATGACGCCGGAGGAAATAGATGCGCTCCAAAAGCGAGAGCAGGGTCTTGCGGAAATGCTTGTCAATGTCTCTTGCGGGTGCGCTGTGAGTTACAGCCGCCTTGCAGAGCTTGCCCAGGCCGAGAAGGACGGACGGCTGGTGGTGCTGCCATGCAAGCCGGACGAAATTTTTTATCAGTGGAAAAGGGGCGATGATTGCCCGAGTGTTTCCAGATTTGAGGGTGTCGAAGTAAGTGAGGATGGAAAAATTACTTACCCAATGAAAAGATGGGGAGAAGTTTTCACGCTGGACGATTTCGGTAAAACCATTTTCCTCTCCCGCGCCGAGGCCGAAGCTGCATTGGCAGCGCAAAAGGAG
>CAQCFX010000112.1 GCA_948766235.1 uncultured Oscillospiraceae bacterium
CCGCGTCCAGGGCCAGACCCTGCATGGCGGACTCCGCCTGCTCCCAGGTCTTGGCGCCGAAGGCGTCGTCCTTGCAGGTGTGGTCGAAATGCCGGCCCAGCGGGCCCTGGCTCTCCTTCTTCCCGGCGGCGGAGCCGAAGCCGATGATCACAGGGGGCGACCCGGGCTGAAAGGTCTGCCGCCCCAGCTTTTGATTTTCCATGGGAATGACTCCTTTGGCATAATGTGACCATAGTTTGCACCAAACGGGAAAAATTATGACGCAGCGCCGGAATTGTAACTGGAAAAAATTTCGCAAAGGTGGTATAATATCTGTTAATTAACAGTGGGAGGGACCCCTTTATGCCTGAGCAAACACGCACCATTGGATACATCTGCCCCGTGTGCGGCCAGTCGGTGATCGCCCAGCGCACCGCTTTTCAGCTCGCCGCTGGGGACAGCGTTCTGCCCTGCCCCTGCGGCAAGTCGGAGGTGCGCTTCCACCAGCGGGGGGGCCGGTGCGAAATCACCGTGCCCTGCCTGTTCTGCGCCAAGGACCACACCGCCGTGTGTTCCAATGAGGCGCTGCTGACCCAGTCCCTGCTCGCCCTGTCCTGCCCCGCGTCGGGGCTGGGCTGCTGCTGTGTGGGGGAGGAGGACCGGGTGTTCCAGGCCATGGCCAAGCTGGAGCGGGCGGTGGATAAGCTGCGGCTGGACGACCAGACGGACAGCCGGGGCGTGTTTTTGGACGAGGTGGTCATGGCCGAGGTCCTGGCCGAGCTCAAGGACATCGCCCAGCGGGGCGGCGTGGCCTGCGCCTGCGGCTGCGCGGACTACGGCGTCAAGGTGGGCTACTCGTCGGTGGACCTGGTGTGCGCCTCCTGCGGGGCTTCTCTGCGCCTGAGCGCCGCCACGCCGGACGACCTCACCGACCTGTGCGCCCGCTGCTCCATCACCATCCCCGGAAAGAAGGAAAACAGCAAATGAGCACTGTTTACGAGATGAACCTCCGGGTGGACTCCCGGGACGTGGATTTGTTCAACCAGTGCCGCCCGTCGGCGGTGCTGGGCATTTTGCAGGAGGCCGCCACTCAGGCGGCCCTTTCCCTGGGCGTCTCCGGGCCGCAGATTCTGGAGAAATACAACTGCCTGTGGATGATCACCCGCAGCTGGGTGGAGCTGGACGCGCCGCTGCGCTGGAACGACCCCGTCACTGTGAAAACCTGGCACCGGGGAGGGTCGGGCGCGTCCACCTACCGGGACTTCGACCTGTACCGGGACGGCCGGCCCGTCGGCCAGGGCTCCACCATCTGGGTGATGGTGGACGTGGACAGCCGGAAGCTGTTTCGCATGAAGCAGCTCACCGAGTTTCAGGGCACTGACGGCGGGGAGCTGTGCAAAAGCGTCAAGCTGCGCCGGGTGGCCCTGCCCGAGCAGTTTGACCACCGGGTCCGCCGGGATTTGCGCTATTCCGACACCGACATCAACGGCCACGTGAACAACATCCACTACGCCGACTTCGCCTGCGACAGCCTCCACCTGGAGGAGCTTTGCCGGGGAAAATTCGTCCGCTCCTTCCAGATTGGCTACGTCAACGAGTGCAAGGCGGGAGAAACCCTTTACGTGGACACCGCCGCCCGGGGGGACGAGCTGTTCGCCCGGGGGTCGGGCGAGGACGGCAGCGAACGCTTTGACTTCTCGCTGACGCTGGCGGACCTGTAACGCAAACGCCCCCGCAGTCACGGACTGCGGGGGTCTTCTTTGTCTTTGGCGGTCCAGTGGGGGCAGTTCTCCTGCGCCCGGCGGTTTTTCAGCCGGGGGTGCACACAGTGGCCGTAATCGGTGGCACGGTAACAGTCTTTGTATAAATGAAGATAATGTTTACGAAAATGCTTGCAGTTCCCGCAGCGCTCCTCCGGCAAGGTTTGCCAGCCTTTCATATTGCTCTCTCCTTTTGTATTCATTTTTAGATGTCTATCATAAATAGAATATTTATTAAGATATCAGAAAAGAATACAATAGTCAAGAGAGGATGTGATACCCTTGGAAAAATTTATCCCCAAAAGGCAAGAAAAAGAAGTGATTTCTATGCGAATACCCACTGAGCTTCTAAGGGAAATCGACCGTCAGGCGGGCATGATAAACATTTCCCGCAACGAATTCATAAACCAGTGTATTACGTTTGCCCTTGCCAACATGGAGAACGATGGTTAAATAAGATGTAGGGGCGCACATCGTGCGCCCGCACGATTTCAGAACGGTTCTGATTGACGCGGGCGCACAATGTGCGCCCCTACACAACACATTTACGAGACAGGTCCACTTCATGCGGACGCAAAGAAAAATGGCGAAAAAAGCCCCGCAGTCAATGACTGCGGGGCTTTTGCGTTTGTTTTGGAATCAATACATCCCCATGTCGGGCGCGGGAGCCGCGGCGGGAGCGGGCGGCTCGGGCTTGTCGGCCACCAGGGACTCGGTGGTCAGCAGCACGGCGGCCACGGAGGCGGCGTTCTCCAGGGCGGAGCGGGTCACCTTGGTGGGGTCCACGATGCCGGCGGAGATCATGTCGCAGTACTCCTCCTTGTAGGCGTCGAAGCCGTAGCCGGTCTTGCCGGCGGTCTTCACCTTTTCCAGCACCACGCTGCCGTCGATGCCGGCGTTGGCGGCGATCTGCTTCATGGGCTCGGCCAGGGCCTTGGCCACGATGTTGGCGCCGGTCTTCTCATCGCCCTCCAGGGTGTTCACCAGCTTCTCCACGGAGGCGATGGCGTCCACATAGGCGGCGCCGCCGCCGGCCACGATGCCCTCCTCCACGGCGGCACGGGTGGCGTTGAGCGCGTCCTCAATGCGCAGCTTCTTCTCCTTCATCTCGGTCTCAGTGGCAGCGCCGACCTTGATGACCGCGACACCGCCGGC
>CAQCFX010000113.1:0-1309 GCA_948766235.1 uncultured Oscillospiraceae bacterium
CGACTTCGAGTTCGCCTTCCCCTTCACCGACTGGGGCGAGCTGTGGGGGGTGGCCAGCCGGACGAGCTTCGATTTGACCGCCCATCAGAATACCTCGGGCAAGGACCTGACCTATTACGACCAGGAGAAGAACGAGCACTATATCCCCTATGTTATCGAGCCGTCCCTGGGCGTGGAGCGGATGCTGCTGGCCTTCCTGTGCAACGCCTATGACGAGGAAGTGGTGGACGAGGCCAAGAACGACGTGCGCACCGTTCTCCACCTCCACCCCGCCCTGGCCCCCTACAAGTGCGCGGTGCTGCCCCTGAGCAAGAAGCTGGGCGACAAGGCCAAGGAGATTCAGACCGAGCTGTCCAAATACTTCATGGTGGACTTTGACGACGCCGGCTCCATCGGCAAGCGCTACCGCCGTCAGGACGAGATTGGCACCCCCTACTGCATCACCGTGGACTTCGCCACCGTGGGCGACGACAAAACCGAGGCCGACCACGCCGTCACCATCCGGGACCGGGACACCATGGACCAGGTCCGCGTGCCCATCAGCCAGCTGAAGGACTGGCTGGAGGATAAGCTGCGCTATTAAAATGATAAACACAATGTAAAATTTGCGAAAAAACGGCCGCCCCCGGTGCAATCCGGGGGCGGTTGTGTTATACTATGCAGGACATTGTTCTCACGTCCCCCGCCGGACACTGCATATTGTTAAGAATTAGGAGACCGCCCATGAAACATATTTTTTCCTGCTTCCTGTTCCAAACGCGGCCGGAGGACGGCTGCTCTCAGCGCCGGAGAACGGTTTTCTGGCTGTGGAACGCCCTGCTTCTGGCCGGGTCGGCGGCAGTCCTGGGACTGCTCAGCCTGACGCTGGCCCCCGGCCCCTACGGCTGGGACCTGTTTTTCGACTATTTCCGCCGCCCCGTCCTGGTGGCGCTGAACCTGCTGCCCCCGGCAATCCTGGCCGCGCTGCTCTACGGCGCCACCGGCCGGGCCTGGCTGGCCTTTCTGCTCACCGCCCTGCCGGTGCTGGGGCTGTCCTTCGGCAGCTACTACAAGCTTGCTTTCCGGGACGACCCCGTCATTGCCTCCGACCTGCTGATTTTGAGTGAGGCGGGACAGATGGCCGGAAAGTATACTCTGTTCCTGTCCTCCAGGATGGCCGCCTGCCTGGTCTGCGCGGCGGTCTGCCTGGTGCTGCTGGCCCTGCTGGCGCGGGGAAAACCCAGGGGCCGCTTTCGCGCCCTCATTGCCGCCGGGGCGCTGGCCGCGGCCCTGGCGCTCGTTCCCGTCTACGCAAGCGACGGCGTCTATG
>CAQCFX010000113.1:1333-2844 GCA_948766235.1 uncultured Oscillospiraceae bacterium
ATCAACCAGTGGTCCAGCACACAGCAGTATATTTCCCGCGGGCTGCTCTATCCTTTTCTCCACAGCGTAAAGGACGCGCTGCCCAGCCCGCCCAAGGGCTATTCGGAGCGGGAGACCGCCCAGCTGCTCTCCGAATACGAAAACGGGGATATCCCGGAGGAGAAAAAGGTAAATCTGGTGGGCATCATGCTGGAGTCCTTCGCCGACCTGTCCGTCTACGACCAAATTGAGTTCCAGCAGGATGTGTACGCCCTATATCACCAACTGGAGGAGGAGAGCTATTCCGGCCGCCTGCTCACCAACATCTTCGCCGGCGGCACCGTGGACACCGAGCGGGCCTTCCTCACCGGCATGGGCCCCGCCAACATCAACTACCGCAGCCAGACCTCGTCCTACGTGTGGTATCTCAAGGACCAGGGCTACCGTACTGTGGGCTACCACCCCTCCAACAACTGGTTTTACAACCGCACCAATGTAAACGCCTACTTGGGTTTTGACCAGTACTACTTTATTGAAAACTTCTATCAGGCCTTCCCCGAAGACGACATCCCCTGGGACTACACCTTCTTCCCCCAGCTCACCGCCGACCTTTTGGAGCAGGTCAAGGGGGATGCGCCGGTGTTCTCGTTCTCCGTCTCCTACCAGGGCCACGGACCCTACGGCGACTACGAGTGCTGGTGGGGGGAGGCAGAGGACTATATCGCCAACCATGAGCTGGACGACGCCTCCCGGTATATTCTGTCCAACTACCTGGGCTCGGTAAAAAGCACACAGAGCTTCCTGTACGACATGGTGGAGCAGCTGCGCTCGTCGGACGAGCCCATTGTGCTGGTGGTGTTCGGCGACCACAAGCCCTGGCTGGGCAACGGCAATTCCGTCTACGACGCCCTGGGCATCTCCCTCGACCAGGACACCCAAGAGGGCTTTTACAACTATTGGTCCACCAGCTACCTGATTTGGGGCAACGACGCGGCCAAAGCCGCGCTGGGGGTGGACCTGGTGGGCGAAGGGCCGGACATCTCCCCCTGCTTCTTGATGGACGTTGTGTTTGAACAGCTGGGCTGGGAGGGCAGCGCCTATATGCAGGCAGCGCGGGCGTGCCGGCGGGAGCTGCCCGTGGTCCACAACCAGGGCGCCTGCCTCACCGCCGACGGCCGGCTGCTGTGGGAGCTGCCCCAGCAGCTGGAGGAGATTTTGCGCCGGTTCCGCTGCCTGGAGTACTACCGCGCCCATCATTTTATCCCCTGAACGCTCCCTGGAAAAATCCGAAAGCGGCGGCTTTCGGATTTTTCTTCTTTTTGCGCAAAAAAAGGTTGACAATTCCCTCAAAATAGAGTACACTAACTCTTGCCCCTGTGAGGGCGGCACGTATGGCGGCGTAGCTCAGTTGGCTAGAGCACTCGGTTCATACCCGAGTTGTCACCGGTTCGAATCCAGTCGCCGCTACCATGGCCGTACCGGCCAAGCCCTTGGCGCGTTGGTCAAGCGGCTAAGACACCGCCCTTTCACGG
>CAQCFX010000114.1 GCA_948766235.1 uncultured Oscillospiraceae bacterium
CGCAATGTCGAAGGGGGCCAGCCGCGCCCCGCAGCTCACAAGGATAGATTTCGCGGTTTTTCCGGCGCTTAGCTTGAATTTTCGGTATTGGCGCACAGCAAAATGGTCCGGGGACTCGGCCTCCAGTTCGTCAAACATCAAATCCACGCTGTTCTTGAACTCTTCATCATCCTCTCGAACCTCCATCGAGTTAATGAAATCCACCAGCGTGGAGAAGTTCTGCTCTTCGATGGGAGCTTCATAGTGGATGTAGCCGATCAGCGCCGTATACAATAAAGTTTCGGCTTATAGCGATAGGTAAGCCTACAGTATCTGACGTTTCCGGCTTTTCCCCCGCTCCGCACCGTGCATGACGGCTTTCCCGTCACACGGCGCTCCATCAACAATAATTCGCACACATTATCACAAGTTATTACCTTGAACATTTTTGCTTGTTCCGCTGTTTCCCACTGAAACCGATTAAGCAGAAATCGGCGGATTTCCCGCTTCTTTGCGGAGTTTATTGAGTTTTGCAAGCTGTTTTTTGTTTAGGGCTAACTGAGAAAGATACTTTGTAATGGCCGGCTCAGATGTAGCATGAATCAGGATGTGTATGCTTTCCCGGACAAGAATCAAATTCTGGTAATTATTCTTACCGCCCATAGCTAAGGGAAGTTTGTGGTGGCAATGAATATCACCCAGCGTTTCAAATACCTGCCCGGTAACGGCGCATTTTCCGTACTGTGCGCAGAACAGTGACAGCCGGTTGTCGGCATAAGCGGCACTTTGGCTATGAACCTCCTGACGCAAAAGGGCGTGGAGCATTCGGGTATCGAAAGCAAGGTTTTCGTGGATTCTCGCTCTGCCCTCCGGCGTGTACTTTTGAATCAGAGGATTTTTGTATTTGGGGCCGCGTGTTCGCACGTAACTGATGGGCGCAATCGGGAGATTTTTGATATACCGAATCAGCTTAGAGGAACCGTATCGGTCTACAACAGCTCCGCCGATTTTTTCCTTTGGCTCCTTTTTCAGCCTGTCGCCCAGACGCTTCATGGTTCGGCTGACCTGATAACTAATGTCTCGAAAGTCCACGCTGACACCTGTCGCCATCTGGTAATACTCATGCTCACCCATGACAAAAGCATTATAGTTGAGAATCGCCCTTGCTTCTGTCATGCCCTTGGGTGGCCGCGCAATATCCTTGATTTTTCGCTTTGCTTCCGCCGTAATCCGTTTGACCGCCTTTTCACTGACGCGCGATTGGACAATTTGCTTATTTTTCTTCTGCCACAGGCGCATTTTAATGCCGAGAAATTCAGAATAATGCTTGTTGAGATTGACCACCCGCGTCTTTTCCGGCGATACGTCCAGACGAAGCCGCTCTTTCAGCCATTGGGTAACAGCAATCAGCGTCCGCTCCGCACAGTCCTTTGTAGGGCAGAATATGCGGAAATCATCGGCGTAGCGTACAATGTGCATTTCTTTCAGGTTGGTTCGCCGCATTGTGGTATATCCATGACTTTTGTCAAATACAATGCGCTCCTTTATCTGCCTGTTTTTCCCTCTGGCCACGGCCACCGGATGATTCTGCCACTGGCTGTCCACCCACCAGTCCAGTTCGTTCAGCACGATGTTCGCCAGCAGCGGTGAAATAATGCCGCCCTGCGGCGTACCCTTATCAGGGGTCACGACAGCGCCGTTTTCTAACTGAACCGGGGCTTTCAAAATGCGTTTAATCATGTAAATCAAACGCTTATCCTGTATTCCCAACGCCCACATTTGCTTGATGAGTTTGGAATGGTCCACATTGTCGAAGAATCCCTTGATGTCAAACTCAACGACATACTGCATATGGGATAGCTGCATATGCTTACAAGCCGCCGCGACTGCGTGTTCACAGCTTCGGTTTGGTCGAAACCCATAGCTGTTTTCGCTGAATTTTGCTTCACAAATTGGCTCCAGCACTTGTAAAATACATTGCTGTATCAGCCTGTCCCAGATACAGGGAATCCCCAGCGGACGGATCTTGCTCGGGTCGCTCTGTTTGGGAATTTCTTTTCTCCGCACGGCCCTCGGGTTGTAGTTCCTGACAATATTGCGCACCTTCTGAACCAACGCTTCCGGGGTATATTTTTCAACCGCCCGGATGGTCAGCCCATCTGTGCCGGGCGTCACGCTTCCGCCGTTGCCCTTGATGTTCCGATAGGCGAGTAAAATGTTGTCTCTGCTGAAAATCAACTCAGACAGATTACCAAATACTTCACCGTTTTTGGACTTTGCGAACAGTTCATCAAAAGTTCCCTGCATATCGTAATACTCGGCATACCTGAGATTATTTACTTTTTTCGGTTTCTTTGTTTGCTTGGTTTTCTTGTTCCCGGTAACCATATAGGCATCAACTCCTCTTTGGGAAGATTGACCTTTTGGTCGTACCCGAAATCCTACTGTTCACTTGTGATTAGTGTTTTGCCTTGCTGTTGACTCGTGGCTGTCACTCCGTTCCCCATTACAGGGAACATCATCGCTATCGCCACTACTTTACCCACCGCTTCGACTGCTTATATGATTCGACAGCTTATATATCACGTTGGCCCATGATATACGCGATAGGCTTTCACCACGTTCCGATACTGCTATCTTTCCATATGCCCTTAGGTTTCTACTATGGACCTGCCAGCTTGCCGCCGCCTGTAACGGCGCATGGAGTTTCATAGGGACAAATTTTTACTCTTCCACACTGGCTCCCTTACGGGATAGGGGGATTAGCCCCACTCTTCTTTTAGACCCGTACTATCG
>CAQCFX010000115.1 GCA_948766235.1 uncultured Oscillospiraceae bacterium
GGGTTCATAGGCGCTCAGCTTTTCATCCAACGCGGCTTCCTCCGCCTTGATTTGCTGCACCAGCTGAATCATGGTGGCGTGGTCCGCCGCCACAATGTGGGACAGGGCCAGACGGTGAATGTCCATGACGGAGCGCCGGATATCCTCCAGCCGCTCCTCGCTGGCCATGCACTCGTCCACAATGCTTCCGGCATTGGCGTGGACGTTGTTGATGCTGAATACCGCCAGAAGGTTGGACAGCAGTGTAATCAGGCCCAGCAGGACAATCGGCAAAATCAAACGCTGCTGTAGTGTCAGTCTGCCTTTCATATGATTTCCTCCCATATGATGTACTTTGCGGCTACCGCTGGGTCACGCCCTCGGCCAGCCGGTCCAGCTGGGCCTGAAGGGACGCGCCGGAGGGATTCCCCTGGGCCATGCTGGCGGAAAACTCAGACACAGGGTCCCAAAACTTTCCGCCCACCCGCTGGAGCTGGGAGTAATTGGACTGCTCCAGCAGGGCCGCGATGGCCGGGGAGGACTGGACCTGCTGGGAGTTGGCCGCGTTGATGTTGGCCGGGCCCTGGCCGCGCAGCTCAAAGCGCAGGCGCTGATTTTCCTCGCTGGTAATCCACTCGGCCAGCCGCGCCGCCCAGTCCGGGTGCTGAGAGTAGGCGTTGACGCCGATGAGCTTGCAGCCGGAGAAGGAGGCCATTTGTACCTGCTGCCCCGCGCAGGTATAGGTGGGCAGCTTGGCGGCCCCCATATTGTCGCCCCAAACCTCCTCTATGGCCACGGCGTTCCACACGCCGCTGATGCCGGCGACGATGGACCCGTCCCGTATGCCGGCGAGAAATTCCGTGTCGGTCAGGTTGGCAAAGGCTGGGCTGGCCGCGATATCCAGCATGGCCTGAGCCACGTGGGTTCCACGGATAGGATTGTCGGTGCTGTTCCAGGTGCAGTAGTTGGTGAGGCCGTCTTCGTTGAGGCCCACCTCCAGCCCGGTATTGCCGAAGAAGGCGTAGACATACCACGCGGAGGACCAGTCCATGGAAATCAGCTTTTCGGCCTGGGCGGCGGCCTCCAGCATCTGATTCAGGCTTTGAATGTCCTGCTGGGTGAAGTAGGCCTTATTATAGTATAAGAAGTAGCCGTTGTCGGCGGTCAGGGGGTAGGCGTAGAGGGTGTTGCCCACGCTGGCTGCCTCCACCGCGGCGGGAAGGGAGGCGCTTCGGATGGCGGCCTCATCCTCGATGGGGTCCAGCCCGCCGGCGGCGGCCAGTGCGGACACCTGGTCATCGGCAAAGGCGAACACGTCCGCGCCGCCCTCCAAGTCGCCCAGCAGGACGTCTTTGCAGTTGGACTCGCTCTGGGGCTGATAGGTGATTTGGAAGCTGGCCTGACCGGCGTAATGGGATTGGAAGGAGGCGAATATTTCCTGAAGCAGGGCCTCGTCCTCCTCGGCGCCCCACACGGTGAGGGAAATGGTCTCATGCACCGGCTGGCTGTCGGTGGGAGTCTGCGCGCGGCTGTCACAGGCGGCCAACAGTGCCAAAAAACAGGCGGATAACATTAGAAGAAAAAGCGGTCTTTTCATAGTCTACGATTCCTCCCATCAATTTCCGGGATATTATAGCATTTCTCACGTTTGATTTCAACCGAATTCTAACAATCCAATGTGCTGCCAATTTAGATAACTGGCCATGGCTCAGTATCCAAACGCGGCGTTGACAGAACGAAATCCGTTTGTTATCTTGATACTATACGCAGCAAATTGTCAAGGAAAGGGAAGGGTGGAAAAGCGATGGAAGAACTGTTGGAGAGCTTGCTGGAGGAATGCCGCCCCGTTACCCGGCAGGGGCGGGTTGCAGACTATATTCCGGAGCTGGCAAAGGGGAATCCGGAAGCGTTGGGAATCTATATCATGAGCAGCGAGGGCAAGCGAAGCTGGGCGGGGGACTGCCGCAAAGCATTTACCATCCAGAGCATTGTCAAGCCCATTCTGCTGCTCCAGGCGCTGCTGGACAACGGGGCGGAGTATGTCATGGGGCGGGTGGGGGTGGAGGCCACAGGGAAGCCCTTCGATGCCATCAATGGGGGGGAGCAGTCTCTGGATAGCGGAAACATCAATCCTATGGTCAACATGGGAGCCATTGTGATGTGCAGCCTGATTCACGGGCGGAGCTATGACGAACGCTTCCGGCGCCTGTTTGAGCTGACCCAGCGGATGGCGGGGGAAGGGGAAATCAGCGTGGATGAAGCGGTTTACCAATCCGAAAAAAGTCACGGCAGCAAAAACCGGGCCCTGGCCTATCTGCTGAAATCTCATGGGCTGCTGGAGGATGATGTGGAGGAGGTGCTGGATTGCTACTTCCGGGCCTGCTCCATCCGGGTGGACTGCCGTGCGCTGGCCCATATTGGGGCGGTGCTGTCTAACCGGGGGCGGCTTCCCGTGTCTAACGAACGGATTTTTCCTGCCTCCATGGCACGGTATGTCAACGCAATTCTGATGACGTGCGGGATGTACGACGGGTCGGGAGAATTTGCGCTGCGGGTAGGCGTGCCGGCTAAAAGCGGCGTGGGCGGAGGCATTATGGCTGTGGTCCCCACCCGCATGGGAATCGGCATATTTGGTCCGGCCCTGGATCATAAGGGGAACAGTGTGGCGGGCATCAAGCTGTTGGAGC
>CAQCFX010000116.1 GCA_948766235.1 uncultured Oscillospiraceae bacterium
GATAGGAGAAAGGAGCCTGCGGATATGTAGCTTTCGGCGTTAGCCGGAAGCGTAATGCAGCAGGCTTCTTTCGACTACATCATGCCCATGGCCTTTCTCACCAGGGCGGCGTTGTCCACGCCGTTGATTTCGTGGACCTGGTTGAACTGGTCAATGTCAATGACCTTTGCCCCGTTCTTATACACCGTGTACTTGCACACGCTGTAGGTGCCGGAGGCGTCGGCGGCACTGGCCGTCTGGATGGTCCCCTGGTTGATTTCCGTGGGCCGGATGGACAGCTCAAAGCGAATCGGCTCCAGCTCTTCCTTCCGGGTCACGCCGTCAAAATACTGGTCCGCCAGGTACAGGGCCACGTCGTGCCACTCGTTGGTGCCGAGCTGCACAATGGCGTCCGCCACGCTGGAGAACTCAATGTTGATGGTCATGGCCTCAATCATGCTTGCCAGGGGGATAGTCACATCGCCCATGAGCGCAGCGCCCGTGGCGGTGACGGTCTTGTACTTGATGGGGGGCATCGTCACCTTGGCGACGCCGATAAGCGCGCCGCCGTTCTCGTACATGAGGTAGTCAATATGGCCGTTCGGATAAATCATCTTCTATTCCTCCTTACGCCGCCAGCGCCGTCTCCATGTAGGAAACGTCGTATTCCAGGATGAAGTCGATTTCCTGCGCGGGTACGGGCGGCGCGTTGTAGATGTGCAGCGTGATAATGCCGTCCAGCAGGCTTGTCAGCGGGTTTTCCTCCGCCAGCATTTCCGCCCGCGCCCCGTAGAGGTAGCCGCCGCCGGTCAGCCCGCCCAGCCAGATATTGCAGGTCTGCAAGATGCTGTCCCGCAGCGCCGGGGTCATGGGCTTGTCCAGCTTGGACCAGAACGTGCGGATAAGGGTATTCCCGATGAAATCAAACATACGGGACACGGGGATGAACTGGTCCTTCACGTCCGTATTGCCCGGATAGCAGGCGGTGTAGTTGCCCTTGGCAACCCACCCGGAATCCAGGAAGTTGACCGCCGTAACGACGCCCCAGCTCCCCGCGATAAGGTCCACCTGGTTCCACGTCAGGTTGACCGGCGTACCGTCCGCCAGCACGCAGGCGTCCATTTTCAGGTTTTTGTTGGACGGGGATTCGTAGGGGATTCCCCGGTTTCCGGCGTCCACCGTCGCCATCAGGCCGCAGAGCTGGGTAGACAGGTGGAAGCGGTAGTCTCCGAGCTGCACCATGGGCCAGCAAATGATTTGGTCCACGTCCACAAAGTTGTTTTTGTTCTTATAGCCGGAGAGCTGGGAGTATTCGGTCACGCCGTCCGCGCCGCTGTCCGCGTCGATAACGGCCTTGCCCTTGAACAGCCCATTGATAGCCGCCGCCTTGGTCGCCATCACAGCGGCCACGACGGTATTGTGGGACCAGCCGGGGGCGGCGATAAGGTCCGGCACCAGGCCCACCGCCGTCAGGCAGGCGTCCACCTGGGCCACGCCGTCCACCACGTCGGCCACCGTCGCGGTCGTGGGGTTCGCCTCGTTGTAGGCAATGTTCACCGTCTCCGCGTCGTAGGCGCTGCCGTCCTCCAGCAGCTCCACGATGCACACATAGGTGTCCGTGTCGTCCCGGTCGTAGAGGATGCTGTAATCCTCGTCCGCTTTAAGCTCCTGCTCCGTCGGCGTCCCCTCCACATCCACGGTCGCCTTGACCTTGATGGACCCGGCCACGGCCCCGATAGGCAGGGTAGCCTTGTGGTCCGTCACGTCGTAGTCCTTGGCCTCCACTGCTTTCTTCATGGCCTCCGGGTCCAGGATGTTGCAGAAAATGACCGGCTGCGCCCCGAAAAGCTGGAGGTGGGAGTACATGAACTCGCACAGCGTATAGCTCTCCCAGTCATAGGAAAAGCCCAGCTTCTCCACCGCCTCGTCCCAGCTCGTCACCAGCACGGGGACGTTGGACTTTGCGGGCTTCGCCGCAGACTGGACCGGCGCGGTCCCCACCACAAAGGGGATGCCCACCGTTGCCACCTTCGGCGTCTGAACGGACGTAGCCTTTTCAAAAACGTGTACGCCGAGTTTCGCCATTGTTACTTACCTTCCTTTCCCGCCAGCTTCAGCTTCATGTAGTTGGCGTACAGTGCGTTGCCGGGGGCCTTGACCTTCAAACGGGCCTCCGGCAGCGCGTCGCCGGAAACGATAAGGGTCTTGACCAGCGGGTACGCCTTGATAGCCTCCGCCGCCTGTTTCAGCGCATGCGCCCGCGTCCCCCGGTAGATGGTCCCGGTCTGGATGTGCTTCTTGATGTTGGGGCCGATGTAAATGTAAAAGCCGGAGGGACACGTCCCCGCCCGGCTCTTCTTCTCGTTCCCCGTGTTGTCCGGCCCTGTCACGGGCGCGTTGGTTTCTTTCTTCGCCATGTGCGCTCAAATCCTTTCCTTTCAGATTCTTGGGTCCGTCTTTGGGTAGCTGTCTTGCAGGTGTCTTACGGTCTTGTCGTCCGGCATCCAGCCGTGCGCCACCCGTGCCGCGTTGATTCTCGTTACCGGCGGCAGCTTCCAGACCGTCACCATTTCCCCCAGGTAGAACGGCGCGGTGCCCCGCTCTCCCGTTTCTGGG
>CAQCFX010000117.1 GCA_948766235.1 uncultured Oscillospiraceae bacterium
GCCCCACAGCTTCCGGATGTTTAAAAAGCTGTAAAAAGCCCTGTCCGGGAATTCCGGACAGGGCTTTTTTACACCCTCACAGGGGAAGCAGTACCTGGTACATCATCACAAAATGGGCCGCCGAACCCAATACAATGAACACATGGAACACCTCATGGCAGCCGAACCGGGGGTTGTTCCGCCCAGGCCACTTCAGGGCGTACAGCACGCCGCCGATGGTATACAGCACGCCGCCGGCCAGCAGCCACGCCACGCCCCGCAGTCCCAGCGCCTGCCACAAGGGGTAGAGGGCCACAACGGCCAGCCAGCCCATGGCGATATAGATGGTGGAGGTGACGGCGCGGGGACAGTCAATCCAGGTGAGGCTCATCACCAAACCGGCGACGGCCAGGGTCCAGATGACCCCAAACAGAGACCAGCCCCAGGGCCCCCGAAGGGCAATCAGGCAGACCGGGGTGTAGGAACCGGCAATCAGGAAATAGATGGAGGTGTGGTCAAATTTCCGCAGGGCGATGCGCCCCTCCACACTGGTGTTTACGCAGTGATATAGGGTAGAAGCGGTGTACAGCCCCGTCATGGACAGCCCATAGATGGCGAAGGACACCAGCTTCCAGACATTGCCGCCCCCCAGCGCAGCGCCCACAAGGAGCACCGCCGTGGCCAGAACGGACAGCGCCGCTCCCACTCCATGAGTGATGGCGGACCAGGGGCGCAGGCCGTCGTAGGGGTTGCGGCCTTTTTCCGTGGGACGCTCCCGCCGCCGCGGGGCGCTGTCATAGGGAATATGATATAACGCTTGCTCCATTTCAAGCACCTGCCTTTCTGTTAACTCTATTATATCTCCAATGCCGCGAAACGTCAAGATTAAAATTATGAAATATAATTATTAAAACTATTTGGGAGAACACTGTCGAAGGCCGAGGGGTATTGAATAATGAAGGGAAAAGGAGTATAATACCTCGTACAGCGGTTGGACACAGCCGCCAGAGCCGTTTTGTTCCCGCCCGCTGGGCGGTGAAGGAGGACGTTTATGGGAAACACGTTAGGGCTGTATCTGCACATCCCGTTCTGCCGGAGCAAGTGCGATTACTGTGATTTCTACTCTTTGGCCGGGCAGGAGGATCGCATGGACGACTACCAGCGCGCCCTGCTCCGGCACATCGCGGAGACTGCGCCCCGGACAAAGAAGCAGGTGGTAAACAGCGTCTACATCGGCGGCGGGACCCCCACATGGTACGGGGAGAAGCGGCTTTTGGAGCTGCTGGCTGCGGTGAAGAAACGCTTTACGCTGTCCAAGGATGTGGAAATCACCCTGGAGGCCAACCCGGACAGCGTGGATGTGAAGCTGCTGCGGCGGCTACGCCGGGCGGGGGTGAATCGGCTGTCTATGGGAATGCAGTCCGCCTGCGACAGCGAGCTGGTGAGCATCCACCGGCCCCACACCTTTGCCCAGACGGAGGAGGCGGTGAAGGCCGCCCGAACGGCGAAAATCAAGAATTTAAACCTGGATTTAATCTACGGCCTGCCCGGCCAGACCCAGGAGAGCTGGCGCGCCTCGGTGGAGGCGGCACTGGCGCTGGGGCCGGAGCACTTGTCCTGCTACGGGCTGACGGTGGAGGAGGGCACCCCTCTGGCCCAGCGGGTGGAGCGGGGCGAGCAGCTGCCCGATGATGACGAGCAGGCCGAGCGCTATCTGTGGACGGTGGAGCGGCTGGCCCGGGCGGGGTACGAGCAGTATGAGGTGTCCAATTTCTCCAAGACGGGCTATCAATCCCGGCACAATTTGAAATACTGGATGGGGCGGCCTTATATCGGCATCGGCGCGGCGGCCCACTCTGATTTTGGCGGCTGCCGCTATTCCTTTGTTCGGGACCTGGAGGGCTACATTCGCGGCGTTCTGGGGGACGAGCGGGTGCTGGACGATATGAGTGAGGTTCCCCAGCGGGAGCGGGGCAGCGAGTATTTGATGCTGCGCCTGCGCACCACCCATGGCATTGAGGAGTGGGAATACCGCCGGGAGTACTATATGAATTTTGACCCCATTGCCGCCAAGCTGGCGGAATATGAGCAGCGGGGCTGGGCGGTGTGCACAGGCCGCCGCTGGCATTTTACCCCGGAGGGCTTCCTGTTATCCAACCGGCTGATTGGCGAGCTGCTGGAGCTTCAGGAGGTGGAGACCCTGGCCAACACGCTGGAAAAAATCCGCAGCGGCCAGCTTCCCAAAACGGACAAATAGCAGGGCAGGGGCGGCGCGCGCCGCCCCTGCTTCATGGGGTGGGGAAATCTCCCCGTTTACAAAGCCGGGATTTTGTGTTAACATAATATTTGCTGTGTCATTGGCACGGCAGATGAAAACCAGGCGTCTACATAAGACAGGAGGAACTCATGAAAAAATTTGGCAGACGGTTGGCGGCGCTGAGCCTGGCCCTTGCGCTGACGGCGCTGGCCGGACAGATGGCCTACGCCTCGTGGGCGCTGGGCG
>CAQCFX010000118.1 GCA_948766235.1 uncultured Oscillospiraceae bacterium
AGCGAAGCCGCGCGTCGCGAACAGGCGCAGCGTGACAACAGGAAGCGCGGAGCCATCGTAAGCGGTGAAAGTAAAATCTCAAGAAAACAGCCCGGCGGGAAATCCCGCCGGGCTGTTTTGTTATTCGGGAAATTGGATGTGGGCGTAGTAGTCCTCCTGGATGATGAGCTTGGCGTAGTTCACCTTGGCGGCCACCAGGCGGTGGACCCGCTTGACGTAAGCCTCCTCGTCCTCCAATTCAATGCCCTCATGGGGGGTAAAGGTCTTGGTGTTGGCCTCGTAGGTGCCCGCGGCGGTAATCCAGCTGTTGCCCCGGCTCATGTTGTTGGCGAACACCACCAGCGGCATACAGTTGGAGTACTGGTCCGGCTCATAGTTGGTGGCGAACACGTCCCGCCCGGAGTAGAGCCGGGAGTCGTAGTCCAGCCCAAACAGGTTGCAGAGAGTGGGCACGATATCCACCGAGGAGCAGGGGGTGTCCACCTCAATGGGCTCCTCAATGGCCCCGGACCACATGAGCAGAGTGCTCTTGTAGCGGGAGGTGTCCCCCTCCTGGTCCTCAAAGCCCCGCAGCTCGTTGTAATAGTCCTCCCCCGTCTTCTCCTCTACCATCAGATAGGGGTAGTGGTCGGCCGCCATGACAATCAGGGTGTCGTCGGCAATGCCCGCCGCCTCCAGCTTGTCCACCAAATACTCCAGCGCCAGGTCCAGCTCCATATTACAGGCCAGATACGCCTGGGAGATTTCAGACAGGTCGGGGTACTTGGCCTGCACCGCCTCCCGGTGCTTGGCGGACATATCGTTGCCGCTCCAGGTGTACAGGCCGTGGCCGCTCACCGTCATATAGTAGGCGTGGAAGGGGGTGCCGTCCTTCACATAAGCGTCGATATAGCTGTCCGCCGTCTCCTCCATCATCTCCAGGTCGGACTCCGGCCACCACCGGTTCGCCACACTCTGGGCCATCTCCAGCCCGCTGCCAATCCCCTTGTAGTCATAGCCGAAGCTGGGCAGATACTTGTCCCGGGGATAGTAGTCAAAGGTGTGGTCGTGCCAGGCGGGGGTGGCGTACCCCAGGGGAGCGAGCAGATGGGGCAGGGTGGTGGGCATGGACCGCTCCGCGCTCACCACGGGGGAGGAGCTGCTGCCAATCCAGTTGGGAATCACGCCGGTGGTGACGGAGAACTCCCCGCCGATGGTGGACAGCGTCCAGTCCGGCTGATAGAAGTTGTGAAACACAAACCCCTCGTGGGTGAGCTTGTACAGGGTGGGGGTGAGCTCCTCGTCAATGGCGTAGGTGGAAAGGGCCTCGGCGGTGATGAGGATGAGGTTTTTGCCCGCAAACATCCCGGTGTACTCATTCTTCTCCGAGGGGATGACGTTGGCGAAATACTGGTGCATATTTTTCAGCGTCTCGTCCGTCTCCGCCTCCGCCATGCCCGCAAAGTCAATGTCCAAGGCGTTGGGCCCGTGGTCCTCAGGGCGCTGGGAGGGGCGGGCGGAGGGCTGCTCGCTCTCCTCGGGGGCGATGGCGGGGGTGCCCGCCGGGTCGTCAAGAAACTCCTCCAGCGGGGGCGTAGGGGTTCCCGTGATGGCGTACTCCAGCTCCAGGCGCATAGAGGTAAACAGGCCGAAGTGAGGCACGGCGGTGTTGGTGGTGAACTCATAGGTATAGTAGCTGCCCACCGGCCCCAGGGTGGACAGCAGATAGGCGCTGAGCTGGCAGGCCACCAGCACCGCCGCCAGAATGATGCGCACGGGGTTCTCGCTCCCCTCGTCCCGCACAATCCGGCGGCGCAGCGGGATAAACGCCGCCAGCGGCACAAAGGACAGCAGGATAAAGGGAATCATCCCCAGCACCACCTGCACCACCGTGGAGCCAAAGTCCCCGGCCACATTGCCCGCCATGCCCCCCATAAAGGTGACGCCGTAGTACAGGTTGAAGGTGGCGCGGCACCCCCGCTCCACGCAGAAAATCACCGCCCCCAGCCCCAAAAGCACGACGCCGGCAATCCGTCCGGCGGTCTTCCAGGGCAGCAGGTCCAGAATGAGGGAAATCACCAGCCCCGCGGCGATAGAGAACAGCACAATGGGCGCCAGAGCCAGGTCAAAAAAGGGCGCGCTGCGGTCAAAGGCGCGCAGCAGAACCTCGTGATAGAGCAGGGCGGCAGGGAAAAACAGGGCGGACAGCACCGGCCCGCCCACGTTTCGCCGCCCGGTATACCCGGCTGCGCCGGCATAGGGACGATACATCGTGGTCACTCCCATGGATTCGTATGGCAAACGGCGGCTCGCCGCCTGGTTTTGCTGCCATTTAGCATACCACAGGAGAATTTAAAATGCAATGAATCCCTCAAAATTTAAAGAATAATAAAACCTTATACCCCCGTTTGAATGGCCGCGCCGGTGTAATAATGCTCCACAATCTCCCGCCA
>CAQCFX010000119.1 GCA_948766235.1 uncultured Oscillospiraceae bacterium
CAACAATGTCAGTACCGACGACGTGGCCAACGATCCCAAGGTCACCCTGGTGTACGCCGAGGTCAACCCTCTGGACACCATCGTGGGCCAGACCGCCTCTGAGTTCAAGAAGAACGTGGAGGAGATGTCCGGCGGCTCCATCACCATCGACATCCGGGCCTCCGGCGTTCTGGGCTCCGAGAACGACGTGCTGGACGCCATCATCGGCGGCGACGACTCCATCGACATGAGCCGTATCTCCGCCTTCGCCCTGACCAGCTACGGCGCGAAGAAGTCCATGCTGCTGTCCATCCCCTACACGTTTGAGAACCGGGACCACTGGTGGAACTTCGCCAACAGCGAGCTGGCCTCCGAGTTCCTCAACGAGCCCCAGGATATCGGCCTGCCCCTGCGCGGCGTGTTCTACGGTGAGGAGGGCTTCCGTCACTTCTTCGCCAACAAGCCCATCAACAGCATCGACGATTTGAAGGGCATGAAGATTCGCGTGTCCAACGACCCCGTCATGAACGGCATGGTGGAGGGCCTGGGCGCTTCCCCCACGGTGGTGGCCTTCGGTGAGCTCTACTCCGCTCTGAACACCGGCGTGTGCGACGCCGCCGAGCAGCCCATCGCCAACTACAAGTCCAACGCTTTCCCCGAGGTCGCCAACAACCTGATTCTGGACGGCCACACCCTGGGCGCCGTGCAGGTGGTCATCACCGACACCGCTTGGGCCAAGCTCACCCCCGCCCAGCAGCAGGTTATCATGGAGGCCGGCAAGAAGACCCAGCAGTTCAACGCCGAGCTGTCCCAGGGCGAGGAGGACAAGGTGCTGGAGCAGCTCAAGGCCGATGGCTGCAACGTGGTGGACGTCACCGACAAGAAGCCCTGGCAGGACGCCTGCGCCAAGGTCATCAGCGACAACACCTCCGACCAAGCCGAGCTGTATCAGAAGCTGCTGGACCTGAAATAATTCTTCGTTAGTCAAACGCACGGCAGGGGGCGTGGGGGAATGCCCACGCCCCCTGCTGATTCCATTTGAGAGGAGAGGTTTTATGCCAAAGATTTTTACCACGCTGGACAAAGCAAAGCCGGCCTATGACATGACCTATAAGATTGTTATGGTGCTGTGCAAGCTGCTGCTGATTGCGGACATCGCCATCACCTCCTACGCGGTGCTGGGCCGGTACTGCCAGCAGCTGTCCCACGCTTACCCGGACATACTGGGCTGGCTGGCCGTGATTAAGGACCCGGCGTGGACGGAGCAGATCGTGCTGACCTGTATGTCCTATATGGCGGTGCTGTCCGCGGCGCTGGCCATCCGCACCGGCGCTCACATCCGCATGACCGCGTTTGACAACTACCTGCCTAAGAATGTGGTGAAGGTGCTCAATATTGTGGCCGACGTGGGCGTGATGGTGCTGGCCGTTATCATGCTGGTGGTGGGCTGGGAATACACCACCACTCTGGGCAGCAAGGGCTTTTATGAGTCCATCCCCTGGCTGTCCCGCTTCTGGATGTACTTCCCGGTGCCGCTGGCCGGCATCGCCATGATTGTCTTTGAGCTGGAGGCAATCTACAACCATGTGAAATCCTTCTTTGTGGAGGAAGAAGAAAAGGAGGCGGCGGCATAATGGATACCCAGACTCTCGCAATTATTGTTTTGCTGGGCAGCTTTATCATCATGATTCTGCTGCGCTTTCCCATTGCCTATGCCGTGGGCCTGTCCTCCGTGCTGTGCCTGCTGACCATGGGCAACAGCCTGAACGCCATCTGCCGGCTGATGGTAAAGGGCATTTCCTCCTTCCCGCTGATGGCGGTGCCCTTCTTCATCACCATGGGCGTGCTCATGGGCAAGGGCGGCATTTCGGATAAGCTCATCGCCCTGGCCAACGCCTGCGTGGGCTGGATGCGAGGCGGCCTTGCCATGGTGAACATCGTGGCCTCCTACTTCTTTGGCGGCATCTCCGGCTCCGCCTCGGCGGACACCGCCTCCATCGGTTCCATCATGATTCCCATGATGGTGGACCAGGGATATGACGCGGACTTCTCCACCGCCGTCACCATTACCTCCTCCTGCGAGGGGCTGCTGGTGCCCCCCAGCCACAACATGGTCATCTACGCCACCACCGCGGGCGGCATCTCGGTGGGGTCGCTGTTCCTGGCAGGCTACCTGCCCGGCGCGCTGCTGGCCCTGTCGCTGATGATTGGCTCCTACATCATCTCCGTCAAGCGCAATTATCCCAAGGGAGAGCCGTTCCATATTGTCAACTTCTTCAAGCAGCTGGGCGTTTCCATTTGGGCGCTGCTGGCCATTGTCATCGTTGTGGTGGGCGTCGTGGGCGGCGCGTTTACCGCCACCGAGTCCGCCGCCATCGCGGTGCTCTACTCCCTGATTGTCTCCGT
>CAQCFX010000120.1 GCA_948766235.1 uncultured Oscillospiraceae bacterium
GGGGCTCCCTCACGGTGGGGCTGACGGGGCTGGACGGCAAGCTGCTGGAGCTGGGCCGCGCCTACCGCTTTTCCCGGGGAAAAATGCTGCGGCTCATTTATCTGCCCGCCCTGCGCACCCATTTTTCCAGCGGTATGCTCACCGCCTTCGGCCTGGCCTGGAAGTCCGGGGTGGCCGCGGAGGTCATCGGCATTCCCTCCCACTCCATTGGGGAGAATCTGTCCAGGCCATCGGCTCCCGGATCCAGCAGGCCAAGGCGGCGCTGGAGACCCCCGACCTCTTCGCCTGGACGCTGACCATCGTGGCGCTGTCCCTCACCCTGGAGGGGCTGCTCCGCCGCCGGCTGGAGGGGGTGAACAAAGGGTGATTTATCTTCAAGACTTAACCCTTCGTTATGGGGAAAAGCTGGTGCTGGACCGATTTTCTTTGCAAATCCCTGACCACGGCCTCACCGCCCTCAGCGGCCCCTCCGGCTGCGGCAAAACCACTCTGCTGCGGGTGATGGCCGGACTGGAGCAGCCGGAGTCGGGCCGCCTGTCCGGCGTTGACCCCGCCCGGACCGCCATTTTGTTTCAAGAGGACCGGCTGCTCCCCTGGCGCCGGGTGGGCCAGCAGATCACCGATGTTCTGCCCCGCTCCCGCCGGGGAGAGCTGGAGCGCTGGCTGGCCTTTGCCGAGCTGTCCGGCGAGGAAAACGCCTACCCCGCCGCCCTGTCCGGCGGCATGGCCCGGCGGCTGGCCCTGGCCCGGTGCGCCGCCCTGGGCGGGTCGCTGCTGCTGCTGGACGAGCCCTTTGCCGGGGTGGACCCGAAGCGTGCCGCCCGGATTCTGGGCCGGCTGCGGGAGCTGAACGTCCCCATCGTGCTCACCAGCCACCAGGCTGCCGTGCTGAACGCCTGCGATACGGTGATTGAGCTGGACGGACCGCCGCTTCATCGTGTATAGGAAAGGCCCTTGCGCTTGGGAAACACACTGTTGGGAAAGTTAACGCCCGCTAAAAAAATTGCTTTTTGGCGGGTGTTGCTTTATCATGAACTGACCGACAGGATGGAACTTTACAGAGGTGAAAATATGCGGGAAGATATTTTCGAAAATTTACGGCATGAAATATATAGCAGATGCCAAAAGCCAACGAATAAGTTTGGAATGGGCTGCTATTATCACATTATTGCAGTGGTTAAAAATGCGGAAATTCTGGCGGAACAATACGGGGCAGATAAGGAAGTTGTCATGATTGCGGCTTGGTTGCATGATATCGCTTCTATTACAGATTATAGTCTCTATGAACTTCACCATATCCATGGAGCAGAAATGGCCCATCGCATTCTAAAAGAATACGGTTATGATGACAAAAGGATTTCGTTGGTGCAAAAATGTATCAGAAATCACAGAGGCAGTATCAGTTCGGAGAAAATCACCCTTGAAGAATTATGTGTTGCCGATGCCGATGCAATCTCACACTTTGACAGTGTTCCGAGTCTTTTATATTTAGCATACGGTCAAAAAGGTATGGGAATTGAGGAAGGCAAGACATTTGTAAAAGACAAGTTGACGAGAAGTTTTCAAAAACTATCTGCCGCAAGCAAAAAACACTATCAAGATAAATTTGAAAAGGTTATGGAAGTTTTAGGTTGACAGCTTCAAGTTTATCGCTCTATCCTGCGGATACTTTCCCCGAACGTGTCATAGTGGGTTTATACCGTATAAAAAGTGCAAGACAAACCGAAACGGTCTGTCTTGCACTTAATTCTTTCTGGAGTGCAGCCCTTCACACCGGGGATTCTCATTCAAAACTGGTTCACCCAGTTGGCAATGAGCAGCTCCGGCACCAGCCAGCCTGCCATAAACACCAAAAAATTGGCCACGGTCAGCGAGGCAAAGGCCGCAATAGACGTGAGGTAGAAGGTAAGGCACACTCCAATCACCGAGCCCGCCAGCGCAAAAATCAGCCCCCACCGGGTAACCTGGCGCAGCCGGCGGCCGCCCACCACCGCGTCGCAGTAGACGTTCAGTCCCTCCCGGCTGAGCAGCGCCACCAGCGCTCCGCCGTCCTCCTGGCTGGGCTTGGACAGCTCCAGCCGCCGCCCCACCGGGGGAAATTCCATTTTGTCCACCGGCAGCTTGAACTTCTGCCCCAGCAGCGCGGGAATCAAGTTGGGGTCCCGGGTGGCCAGCACGGGGGACAGCCCCGCCCGCATCAGGGCGGACAAGCTGGGGTTCACCGAGGCGTCCATGGCGTAGTTCAGCACAAACATTCCGCACAGCTGCCCGCTGATGGCGCAGAAAATGGCGTTTTTGATATTATAGCCCGCGGGCAGGGTT
>CAQCFX010000121.1 GCA_948766235.1 uncultured Oscillospiraceae bacterium
CAAGCCCCTCCCCTACAGAAAGCCGTGCCGGGGCCAACGGAGGGTTTCTATGGAACATACCGTCTCCCTCAAGGAAAACCACCTGTTCCGCCGGGCCTACAACCGGGGCAAGTCCGCCGCGGACAGCCGTCTGGCCCTTTACATCCGCCGCAGCGGGCGCAAGGCCAACCGGCTGGGCCTCACCGTGTCCACCAAGGTGGGCTGCGCGGTGGTGCGCAACCGCATCCGCCGCCGCCTGCGGGAGATCTACCGTCTGAACGAGGACAAGCTTAACGCGGGGTACGACGTGGTGGTGGTGGCCCGGGTGCGGGCCGCCCAGAGCGGCTACCGCCAGCTGGAGAAATCCTTTCTCTGCCTGGCGGACAAGCTGGGCCTGCTGAAAAAGGAAGGGACCACATGAAGCGCCTGCTGCTGTGGCTGATTCGCTGGTACCGCAGCGAAATTTCCCCTTACCGCCCGCCCTGCTGCCGGTTTATCCCCACCTGCTCCACCTACGCTCTGGAGGCGGTGGAGGTCCACGGCGCGCTCAAGGGCGGCGCGCTGGCGGTGTGGCGGATTCTGCGCTGCCACCCCTTCCACCGGCAGAAGACCTTTATCTACGACCCGGTTCCCCCCAAGAAACCCAAACGAATTTAAATTTAGGAGGCCAAACATGGATATTTGGCAAATCCTCATGACGCCGTTCAGCTGGCTGCTCAAGCTGTTCTGCCAGGTGTTCAACAGCTACGGCATCGCCCTGTTCCTGTTCACAGTCGTCGTCAAGGTCATCCTGTTCCCCCTGAACCTGAAGGGCAAAAAGGGCATGATTAAGATGAACGTGGTCAACAGCCAGATTCAGGAAATCCAGAAGCGCTGCGGCAACGACAAGGAGCGCTACAATCAGGAGGTCCAGAAATTCTACGCCGAAAACAACGTCAACCCCATGGGCGGCTGCGGCTGGCAGCTGATTCCCATCGCCGTGCTCTACCCTCTGTACGCCATCATCCGCCGTCCGCTGAAGTACATGATGTGGCTCACCGAGGACGCGGTGAAGGCCGTGGCCAACGCCCTGAACTGGACGGCCGTACAGGGCAGCGAGTTCGTCATCGGCGGCTATAACGAGCTGATGCTGGGCTCCATGATGAACGCCGGCAACCTGGAGGCCGCCAAGGCCGCGGCCGCCGCCACCGGCGTGTCCGCCGCCAGTATGTTCGTCATCAATTTTGACTTTTTCGGCATTGACCTGTCCCAAATTCCCCAGCTGAAGTTCTGGGAGGGCGGCGTCACCTGGGGCAGCGTGGGTCTGTTCCTGCTGCCCCTGATTTCCGCGGGGCTGTCCCTGCTGTCCATGTTTGTGTCTCAAAAGACCAACCAGATGAACAAGGACCAGCAGACAAAGATGAACTTCTCCATGATTCTCATGGGTCCGCTCATCTCCCTGTGGATTGGCTTTGCCATGCCCGCCGGCCTGTGTGTGTACTGGATTGCCAACTCCCTGCTGATGATGGTGCAGGAGGTCATTTCCGGCAAGATGCTCCGCAAGGACTACGAGGCCGCCCAGAAGGAGATGGAGGAGCAGCAGAGGAAGGCCAAGGAAGCGGAGAAGGAGCGCCGCCGCAAGTCCGCGGAAAAGAAGGCCGCCGCCATCGCCGCCGGCAAGGGCAATAAGAAGGTGCAGCCCCAGTCCAAGCACAAGGGCGTGGACCTGTCCGCCAGCCGGGAGGGACTGCGCGCCTATGCCCGCGGCCGCGCCTACGACCCCAACCGCTGCCCCGTCACCCCCTATCATGACCCCAACGGCCCGGCCAAGAGCGCGGAGGAGGAATCCCAGGAGCTGACCGAGGAGGAAAAGAACATCCTGGCTGAGACCAATCCGGAGCTGGCCGCCCAGGCCCAGGCTGCCCAGCAGGCCGCTCCCGTCGCGGATATCCTGGAGGAGACCCCCGCCGGTCGCGGCGAGGATGAGGAAGGCTATGAGGAGGCCTACGCCGAGGACGAGGAGCAGTAGGGCACTGCCTCTCCCGCCCGCCTACAAACATTTGACAAAGGAGTGCGTTTCCTGTGTTAAAGTATATTGAAGTCACCGCCAAGACCGAGGACGAGGCCATCGCCAAGGGTCTGGCCCAGCTGGGGCTGGACCGGGACGATGTGTCCCTGGAAATTCTGGACCGGGGCAAGACCGGCTTTCTGGGCATCGGCTCCGTCCCCGCCAAGGTAAAGCTCACCTACGAGGCCCCGGACGAGCCGGAGCCCGAGCCCGTCCCCGCGCCCCCTCCCGTCGTGGAGGAGAAGAAGGCCCCCGCGCCCAAGCCGGAAA
>CAQCFX010000122.1 GCA_948766235.1 uncultured Oscillospiraceae bacterium
GCTGGTGCTCGGAAATGCCGAGCTGTTTTGCGATGATATGTCCTTTAAGAGCGCCTGCACCGCCTGGGGGCTGGCGGGGAACGAAAGCGGCTCCCCGGCCAGCACTCCCTCGTTGTATTTCCCAAGGTTGGTGACGTGCGCCTCGAACAGCCCGGCCATGTCAGCGGCGGCCCTGGCCCTTGACGGTCAGGATGCCCTCAAGGGTGGTGGCGGTGATGCCCAGCCGCTGGGCCACGGCAATGTCGTTCTTCATGGACTCGGTGACGGTATGCCCGCACACCACCAGCACCCGGGAGCGGCGGAGCAGGTCGCGGCCAATGTCGATGCTGCTCTTGTGCTCCTCGGGAACCGCGTCATTGAGGAAAAGGGGCAGGAACAAGGCCGGGCAGATAGGGGCAAAGCCCGCATCGTAGACCGCCCGGCAGTACTGCGCGGCAAGCTCCGCGTTTTCCGTGTCGCCGCCATACCAAGCGGCGGTGATGTAAGCAAGGGGTCGTTTCATAGTCGTTTACCTCCGATATTTTAATAGTTGTCGTTCAGCCCTATCCCCCCGCCCTTTCCCATTCATGGGAAAGGGGGCGGCGACGGGGGATATACCACCAGAGCCCCTCTCTAAAAGAACGCCATGCAAGGCGCGGGGGAGGGGCGCGGGAAAAAGAAAAACCTCGGGACAAAATGTCTCAAGGCTTACTTTTCCCGGTCGGTCTTTTTCTCCGGGGCGGTGCGCTCCGGGGGCTGTTTCTCTTTCCATTCGGCCAGCAGGGACATAATCTGGTCTTTCATTTCCCGGGGCGTGGCGTCCTTGCCGAAATACTTGTTCAGTTCAGCGGCGGAAATAATCACTTTGTCTACCTCCTTTTTTTCACGGCTCAAAATGCCGTCAATCACATCGCCGTTCAGTTTCCCGTCCTTATCCAGCTTGCGGAGCTCCTGGGCCTGGGAGAGCGAGGGGGATGCCTGCTCGCCCTCAATGGAAACGGCGATAAACCTCTGGTTTTTGGGCTTGATGAACGAGATTTCCACGGCGGGGGTGAAAGACAGCTTTTTCTCGTTCACCATAGACTGGAGCTCCGGCACAAGCTCGGTCAGCCGGATATACCGCTGTACCTGCTTGTAATTCATGCCGTTTCGTTCCCCCACGATTTCCGTGGAGCGTTTTCCAACGTCCCCGGCGGCCACGCCCTCCATCTTCGTCCCTTGATGGCTGATGGCCTCCACCTGCATTTTCAGCGACTGGGCCTTTTCCATCGGCAGAATCTTTTCCCGGTGGCGCAGGTTGTCGTCCGTCATCGCAAGGATGGCCTCATCGTCCGTCATGTTGCGGACGATACACGGCATATTTGCAAACCCGGCCAGCTCACTGGCCCGCTGGCGGCGGTGGCCCGCGATGATTTCATAGCCCCCGCCCTCCCGGGGACGCACCAGCGCGGGCTGGTGTACGCCGTTGTCCTTGACCGACTCCACAAGCCCTTTCATTTCCGCATCGTCCCGCACACCGAAAGGATGGTCTTTGAACGGGAACAGCTCCGAAAGTTTGAGATATACAATCTCTTCCTTTTCAGCGCGGGTCGCGTCACGGGGCTGGGGCGGCGGCTCCGGCGCAGGCTGGGGAGCGGCAGGGGCTTCTTCCCTGCCCTTTACCGTGGCGGCCTTGGCCCCCTTGCTTTGGGACATTTTGTCTCGAAGTCACCGCCCCTCACGGCCCGGCTCCGGGTGGGCCCGGTTAGCCGCAGGGGGAAAGCGGTCAATCACTTCCTTGTAGGCGGCCATCTGCTCCCGGATGGAGAGCTGGGGGAGGGCAAAAATCTTGTGCTCTTTGGGAATGTCCTCTGTCCCGTGGTAGATTTCCTCAATATCGCTGGTCTGGACGACATAGCCGCCGTGGGAAAAGTGGCCGTTTTCGTTGGTGGATATGTCCCGCCCGTATGACTCATAGTCAACATAGTCTTTCAGCTCGGCGGGGATTGGCAAGTCCTCCGCATAATAGCGGCCCAAATCGTCCTCGTTTTCAATATCCGGGTAAAATTCAAAATACTCCAGATTTTCCGCAAGGTTGATGATGTCCGCCACGCTGGAGGTATGCGCCCCCATATGGAGCGCGGCCTCGAATTTTTCAATCTCGCTTTGGGGGAGCTCCGAGAGCAGGCAGGCCAGATGGTTCAGCTCGTCCAGACTTTCGTATTCACCGAGATGCTCCGAAAGCTCCGGCAGGATGCCGCCGAAGTCATAGCTGGCAATAAAAATTTCCTCGTAGCGTATGCCGTCCACGCC
>CAQCFX010000123.1 GCA_948766235.1 uncultured Oscillospiraceae bacterium
CTGGCGGAATCTGGAGGACGCGGACGTGATGAAGTGTATCCGCCTGCTGACCTTCCTGCCCCTGGAGCAGATTGACGAGATGGATCATTGGAAGGACGCCCAGCTCAACCAGGCCAAGGAGATTCTGGCCTGGGAGCTGACCAATATGGTCCACGGCAAGGAGGAGGCGGACAAGGCCCAGGCCGCCGCCCGGGCGCTGTTCGCAGGGGGTGGGGACGCATCGGATATGCCGTCCACCGCGCTCTCCGACGCCGACTTCACCGATGGCTCCATCGGCGCGCTGACGCTGCTGGTGAAGTGCGGTCTGGCCGCCTCCAACGGCGAGGCCCGCCGGCTCATCCAGCAGGGGGGCGTCATGGTGGCCGACGAAAAGGTGACGGACCCCGCCGCCCAGTTCCCGAAGGAGAAGTTTGCCGGGGAGGGTGTCATCGTCAAGAAGGGCAAGAAGGTGTTCCACCGGGCGGTGCTGGCGTGAGGACGCCCAAATACCTGCGCATCCAGGGCCGGGAGCTGGCCTACCGGACGCAAAAGCCGGTGGGAATCTTTGTGCTGAACTGGCGGAGGGTGCGGGACAACGTGTACAGCGAGGGGGACAAGGCGCTGTACTGGGAGACGCGGCAGTGGTTTGTGGAGCACCTCCCGGAGCCGCCCTTTTACGGGGAGGACAACGATAACCCGGAGGGCGCGGTGACCTGGTTCAAAACGGAGCGCTGTGAGCCTATGTTGGAGCACATCCAGCCGCTGATTGATTTGCTGAAGCGCTATGACATTCCCTATGACATTGTTTTGACGGACTGCCCCGGCAAAATCGTGTACGAGGACGAGTGGCAAGTCGGAACGATAGAATGATGACACAAAAGGGCCGTCCCCGGCTGGGGACGGCCCTTTGCAATTCAATGAATCAGGCTGGACATATCGTATAGTCCCGGCGCGTCCACCCCGGCCAGGAACTTGGCCGCCTTCACCGCGCCCACAGCGAAGACCTCCCGGCTGGCGGCGTGGTGGGAAAGCTCAATCACCTCGTCCCGCCCGGCGAAAACCACCGAGTGGTCGCCCACAATGGTGCCCCCCCGCAGGGAGGAGATGCCAATCTCCCGCCCGTCCCGGGGCTTGCGCACGCTGTGGCGGTCGTAGACGAACGAGGCCTCATAGGGCAGGGCGGAGGAGGCGGCGTCGGCCAGCATCAGGGCGGTGCCGCTGGGGGCGTCCAGCTTGCGGCGGTGGTGGCGCTCGGTGATTTCCACATCGAAGTCCTCCCCCAGCAGGGCGGCGGCGCGGCGCACCAGGTCCAGCAGGACGTTGACGCCCAGGGACATATTGGCGGAGCGGAAGATGGGGATTGCCTTGGCGGCCTCGTCAATCTGAGCCAGCTGCTCCTGGTCATAGCCGGTGGTGGCCAGCACCACGGGCAGCCTGCGCTGGGTGCAGAACTCCAGCAGGGGGCCCAGGGCGGCGGGGTGAGAGAAGTCTATCACCGCGTCCGCCTCCACATGGCAGGCGGCGGGGGAGGAAAACACCGGGAAACTGTCCATGGGCTGGGGCAGCAGGTCGATGCCCGCCGCCGCCTCTACCTCGGGGTCGTTGGCGCAGATATCCGCCACCACCCGGCCCATGTGCCCGCAGCAGCCGGAAATGATTATCTTTCGCATGGTATCACCTTACAAAAGGCCCGCTCGGTTCATAGCCTTGCGCAGCACGTCCAGGTTCTTCTCCGAGATGTCGCACAGGGGTAGGCGCAGGGAACCCGCCTCCATGCCCAGCAGGTTCATGGCCGCTTTGATGGGGATGGGATTGACCTCGGTGAACAGCGCGTCGATGAGGTCCATGTACTGGATTTGCAGCTGGGAGGCGGCGGCAAAATCGTTGTCCAGGCACAGATGGCTCATCTTCACCATCGCCTTAGGGATGATGTTGGAGGCCACGGAGATGACCCCCTTGGCCCCCAGGGCCATCATGGGCACCACCTGGTCGTCGTTGCCCGACCAGATGTAGAAATCGTCCCCACACAGGAAGCGGGTGTGGGCCAGCAGGGAGAAGTTGCCGCTGGCCTCCTTCACGCCGTTGATTTTGGGGTTTTCAGACAGAATTTTGTAGGTCTCGGCGGTGAAGGATACCCCGGTGCGGCTGGGCACGTTATAGAGGATGATGGGCAGCTCCACCCGGTCGGCGATGTACTCGTAGTGCTTGATAAGGCCGGTCTGGCTGGCCTTATTGTAGTAGGGGGTGACGTGGAGCAGGGCGTCGGCGCCCGAGTCCTGGGCGTGCTGG
>CAQCFX010000124.1 GCA_948766235.1 uncultured Oscillospiraceae bacterium
AAGCAGATTGTCTTCACCTCCGACCGGCCCCCCCACGAGATGCTCCGCCTGGAGCAGCGTCTGCGCACCCGTTTTGAACAGGGCCTGCCCGCCGACATCCAGCCCCCCGACTACGAGACCCGCGTGGCTCTGCTAAAAAACAAGGCGGTGGAGCGGGGCATTTCCCTGCCCGACACAGTGCTTTCCTATGTGGCGGAAAACATCACCTCCAACGTGCGGCAGATTGAGGGCGTGGTCAATAAGATTATGGCCTTCCAGGAGCTGATGGGCGCTCAGGTGGACGTGGAGACCACCGTGCGGGCCGTGCGGGACATTCTCCGCGCCAAGGAAAACTTCCTCCCCTCCGCCGATACCATTATCCAGGAGGTAGCCCGCTTCTACGAGCTGGACAGCGCCGCTATCCGGGGCCAGAGCCAGAACAAGGAGATCAGCACCGCCCGCAACGTGGCCATGTATATCATCCGGGAGATGACCCAGCTGTCTCTGGCGGAGATTGGCCAGCAGTTCGGCGGGCGGCACCACTCCACCGTGCTCAACTCCATCAACCGGGTGGAAAAAAACATGAAGGAACAGCCGGAGCTGTCCGAGATTATCCGGGATATCACCAACGCGGTGAACTCTGCATATTAAGGGGTTTCGCCCCCAGGGCGACCTGCTTTTGCCCCGCGCCTCAGTAATGGACCGTTCGGCGCGCGCTTTTTTATCGCACACAGCTTCCACAGTCCTGCGGTCTGTGGTGTGGAAGTATGTGGAGCCATACCGGGCGGACCGCCCCGCCGTACAGGCTGTGCATATCTTGTGTAACCTGCTGAGGACGGCCTGTCCATTGGGATTTCCCGCTTTCCCCACTTTTCCACACCCTCCACACCCTCTACGGACTACTACGAAATAAAGCACTCTCCTCTCCCTGCGGGAGGAGGGAGAAAGGACCTTCCTATGAAATTCTCCTGTGAAAAAGCAATCCTGCAATCCGCCGTCACCACCGCCGGCCGGGTGGCCGCGCCTAAAAGCTCCATCCTGGCTCTGGAGGGCGTGCTGCTGGAGGCCGAGGCGGACGGGCTGCATATCAGCGGCTACAACCTGGAGACCGGCATTATCACCCAGATGGAGGCCCAGGTGAAGGAGCCGGGGGCCATCGTGCTCTCCGCCCGCCTGCTGGGCGAGATTCTCCGGCGGATGCCTGACGACGTGGTGTCCATTTCCGCCGACGCAGGCTGCTCCGTTCACATCGCCTGCGGCCCTACCTCCTTTGACATCATGGGCAGCAGCGACGAGGATTTCCCCGAGCTGCCCAGCGTGGGGGACGGCAATGTGCTCACCCTGCCCCAGGGGGCGCTGCGCGCCATGATTGCCCAGACCATTTTCGCCGTCAGCGACAACGAGAGCCGGCCCATCCACACCGGCGCCCTGTTTGAGGCGGACGGAAAGCAGCTGTCTGTGGTGGCGGTGGACGGCTACCGCCTGGCGCTGCGCCGGGAGGAGCTGACGGCCCAGAGCAGCCCGGACCCGGTGTCCTTCGTGGTCCCCGGCGCAGCCCTGAATGAGGTGGAGAAAATCTGCGCCGACTCGGACGCCCCTGTGACCATCACCCAGGGGGACCGGCACGTCACCTTTGAGATTGACGGCACCCTGCTGGTGGCCCGGCGGCTGGAGGGGGAATTCCTCAACTACCGCCAGACCATCCCCCGCAACAGCGCCATTGTGCTTCAGGCGGAGTGCGCCGATTTGCAGCGCTCCATCGACCGGGCGTCCCTCATCATCAACGACAAGCTGAAAAGCCCGCTGCGGTGCAGATTTGAGGACGGCGTGCTGTCTATCACCTCTAAAACCGCCATCGGCGCCGCCTTTGACCAGTGCCCCATCACAGGGGACGGAAAGGGGCTGGAGATAGGCTTTAACAACCGTTTTCTCATGGACGCGGTGAAGGCGGCCCCTGCCTCCCGGGTACGCCTGGAGCTGAGCACCTCCACCGCCCCCTGCCTGCTCCTGCCGCTGGAGGGAGAGCGGGACAATTTCCTGTATATGGTCCTGCCCGTGCGCCTGAGGGCAGAGTAGGAAGCGCGAGCGTGACAACATCGAAGCGCGGAGCCGTCGTGAGTAGCGCGGATGGAGCGCAGCGAAAGCAAAAGCCCAGGGCCCACGCAGTGGGACCGG
>CAQCFX010000125.1 GCA_948766235.1 uncultured Oscillospiraceae bacterium
CGGCGAGTACCTGAACAGCCCCGGCGGGCAGGGCTATCGGAGCGGCTCCTCCTGGAGCCGGGGCCAGTCCTGGGCGGTGTACGGCTTCGCCCTGAGCTACCGGCACACCAAGGACAAGTCCTTCCTGGACACCGCCAAGCAGTGCGCCCATTACTGCATCGCCAACCTGGCCGTCTCCGACTGGCTGCCCCTGGTGGATTACCGCCAGCCCGCCCAGCCGGTGAAGTACGACTCCACCGCCGCCATGATTACCGCCTGCGGCCTGCTGGAGATTGCCTGCCACGTGGACGAGGAGGAGGCCCGGTTCTACACCGAAGCGGCTTACCGCATCCTCCGGGCCAGCGAGGCCAAATTTGCCAACTGGAACCCCGAGGAGGATTCCATCCTCACCGGCGGCACCTACTTCTACCACGACCCCTCCGGAGAGAACACCGAGGTGCCCATCATTTACGCGGACTATTTCCTCATCGAGGCCGTTCTGCGCCTCCGGGGCGAGGATTTGTTTGAGTGGTAAATGACCCGCCTATATGGGCGGGCGGCCATCAATTACACCAATCAGTGAAAGGATAAATCATCTATGAAAATCGCCTTGATTAACGAAAACAGCCAGGCGGCCAAAAACAGCGTCATCCTGGCCGCGCTGAAAAAAGTGGTGGAGCCCATGGGCCACACCGTGGACAACTACGGGATGTACGCCGCGGACGACGCCGCCCAGCTCACCTACGTTCAGTGCGGCATCCTGGGGGCTATCCTGCTCAACAGCGGCGCGGCGGACTTCGTGATTACCGGCTGCGGCACCGGCGAGGGGGCCATGCTGGCCATGAACAGCTTCCCCGGCGTCATCTGCGGCCATGTGGAGGAGCCCGTGGACGCCTACACCTTCGCCCACGTCAACGACGGCAACGCCGTGGCCATCCCCTTCGCCAAGGGCTTCGGCTGGGGCGGCGAGCTGAATCTGGAGTACATCTTTGAAAAGCTGTTCGGCTTCGGCCACGGCCAGGGCTATCCCCCCGAGCGGGTAGAGCCTGAGATGCGCAACAAGCGCATCTTGGACGAGGTGCGCGCCAAAACCCTCCGCCCCCTGCTGGACGGCCTGAAGGACATCGACCAGGAGCTGGTCAAAGGCGCGGTGTCCGGCGAGCGCTTCCAGGAGCTGTTCTTTGCCGGCTGCAAGGATCAGGCCATCGCGGACTATGTAAAGGGGCTGCTGTAAGCGCCCTGCGGCAAACGCCTTGATGCCCCGCGGCATCAAGGCGTTTGCGCACCCGAAATTTCAGTGGAAAGGACGAAATCCCGTGAAAATTGCCGTGCTAAACCCCCAGAATGCCGCCGTGTGCCAGGTCTCCGGCCCGGACGACCTGGTGCTGGTGCATCAGGCCGAGTACCAGCCGGGAGACAAGCTCGTCTTCACCGTAGACGAGGTCCCCGCGTTCTACGTCATCCGGGTGGACGGCGCCATGGACGAGGCATTTGTCTACCTCACCCAGCACAGCGTGGAATACGCCATCCCCTTTGACCCGGAGAACCCCATGAACCTGGTGCGGGTGTCCTACAGCCCGGGCAGCTTTATCGGAAAGCTGCACTACATCACCCTGCGCCGGGCCAGGGCGGAGGAAGTCAAAAACTACCGCAACCTGGCCAAAAACGTGATGGACCAGCACGGCGCGGCGGGCTGCTACCCCCACGCCCACGCCAACGTGGAGACCCGGGGGGAATCCCTGTTTGCCGCCCGCAACGTCATTGACGGCGTGCTGGCCAACACCTGCCACTATCCCTGGCCCTTCCAGTCCTGGGGCATCGGCCAGCGGGAGGACGCGGAGCTCACCCTGGAGTTCGGCCGCCCGGTGGACATGGACGAGCTGCGCCTCATCACCCGTGCTGACTTCCCCCACGACAGCTGGTGGGAGCGGGCCACTATCACCTTCTCCGACGGCACCTCAGAGGTGCTGCACATGGAAAAGAGCGCCGCACCCCATGTCTTCCCCATCCAGCGCCGGGGCATCACCTGGCTGAAGCTGGGGCAGCTTATCCGCGCCGACGACCCCTCCCCCTTCCCCGCCCTCACTCAGGTTGAGGTATATGGACGGTAAAAAAGAAACAAAAGGCCCCCACCGAGAGGTGGGGGTCTTTTGTCAAGGGGAGTTACGAAA
>CAQCFX010000126.1 GCA_948766235.1 uncultured Oscillospiraceae bacterium
TTAAAATCCACTTCCTTTTTCAATTTTAGGCTTGACTTTTGTTAGCAGGTCTGGAATTATGGGAGTTAAATGGGGGCTCCTTTATCATTTGACGGGAAATATATGGGCAGGACTTGGCGACCATCTATTAAACAATACCGTTGCTACTAATATGCTGCATATTGTTACCCTAAAAGGAGCAGACGAATTGCAAATTGTCCGAATTATGGCAGCACAGTTCATTTCTTTTGTGTTTGTATTGGTTGTGTACTGTTGCAAAAGCAGAAAGGCAAGCAGCTGATTTTCAGTTTGCTGCGGAGTTTGTAGAATCAGCATCTATCCTGCGGCGGGATGGGCGGGTACACAATCCAGTACACAAGCGAGCCTGTTTCTACCTGCATGAAATTGTATCAACACGAGCAGCAGAACACTAAAAACACTTGAAACTGCGCCACATTGATTAAGGCTGCCCCAGCGTCCCTATAATTGAAAGAAAAAGCAGGCAAAAAACTTTCATTCGCTGACAAGCCGGGGCGCATTTCGATTCCTTTTCCCCTGGCAGCGGACGGCGAAAGATCCCCTGCCCATGCAAAAAATCCGGGGTGCTTTTGTCTTGACAAAGCGTCCCGGAACGTGTATCATAACAATATAAGGGCGCTGCCGGTAAGCGGTGAGCCCAGTGCAATTTCTCTAATAGTTCAAGAAACCGTCACTTGGCAGAGTGGCGGTTTCTGCTTTTTACTCGAATCGTTACCGTCCAGTCAAGGATATGGAACGTCAAAGTAATCGGCATAGGTACACCCCCTTTCGGGCAGTGTAGCTCCCCGCCTACCGTTTTCACGACAGCGCCGTGTTTATCGTAACATTGAAAGCATATTTTGTCAACTAATGTCAATGAACATCTATCTCAACGTGCACCGCCGAAAGATAGAGAACGACCCAAAATAGAACCCGCACCCCCACAAAAAGAAGGCGCGGATTTTGTTTCCCAGGGGTTGAAAACTGGAGCAAAGTGTGTTATATTGTTGGGTGAATTTTCTGCCGATACGGCTTATACCTCACAACGAAGGGAACGATACCACCATGTCAGGACATTCCAAATGGCATAACATTCAAAAGACCAAGGGCGCCGCGGACGCCAAGCGCTCCGCAGCCTTCACCAAAATTGCCCGGGAAATTATCGTGGCCGTCAAAACCGGCGGCAGCGGCGACCCCGCCAACAACTCCCGCCTGGCCACCGTCATCGCCAAGGCCCGGGCGGCCAATATGCCCAACGACAACATCAAGCGCACCATCGAAAAGGCCATCGGCTCTGGCAACGCCAACGATTACGAGTCCATCACCTACGAGGGGTACGGCCCCGGCGGCGTGGCCGTGATTGTGGAGACCCTCACCGACAACCGCAACCGCACCGCCTCCGAGGTACGCCACTATTTCGACAAGTTCGGCGGCAACCTGGGCGCCACCGGCTGCGTGTCCTGGTCCTTCGATCAGAAGGGCGTGCTGGTGATTGAGCGGGAGGACCTGGACGAGGAGACCGCCATGATGGACGCCCTGGACTGCGGCGCGGCGGATTTTGAGGCGGACGAGGACTGCTTCACCGTCTACACCGCCCCGGACGATTTCGCCGCGGTGGTGGCCGCCATGGAGGAGAAGGGCTATACCTTCGCCTCCGCCAAGGTTGAGATGGTCCCCCAAAACTACGTCACCCTGTCCGACGAGGGGGACATTAAGAACATGGAGAAGCTCATCGACATGATGGAGGACAACGACGACGTGCAGAACGTCTGGCACAACTGGGACGAATAAATGCGCAAAAATCCCCGGCTGCTTTGCAGCCGGGGATTTTTTCAGCCTAATTCCATGCTCCGCCGGTAGGCAGCCTGCACCGCGTTGATGGCGGCGGCGCGCAGTCCTCCCCGCTCCAGCTCCGCCACCCCCGCAATGGTGGAACCGCCGGGGGAGCACACCTCGTCCTTGAGCTGTCCGGGGTGCTTGCCGCTCTCCAGCACCATGGCCGCCGCCCCCAGCACCATCTGGGCGGCGTACTCCACGGCCTGCTTTCGGGGCAGACCAGCGGACACCGCCCCGTCCGCCAGCGCCTCAATATAGGGGTAGACAAAGGCCGGGCCGCACCCGGCCACGGCGGAGAACTGGTCC
>CAQCFX010000127.1 GCA_948766235.1 uncultured Oscillospiraceae bacterium
CGCCCCTACAACAGGTGCAAAGGACAGCTGGATTATTTTACAATGAGGGTCTCGCCGGTCATTTCACGGGGCTGCTTCAGGCCCATCAGGTCCAGCATGGTGGGGGCCAGGTCGGCCAGCCGGCCGTCCCGCAGCTTCACGTCCGCGCCCACCACGCAGCAGGGCACCAGGTTGGTGGTGTGGGCGGTAAAGGGGGAGCCGTCTGGCTCCGCCATATGCTCGGCGTTGCCGTGGTCGGCGGTGATGATAGCCACGCCGCCCATCTCGGTGGTGGCCGCCACCACCTGGCCCACGCCGCTGTCCACCGCCTCGGCGGCCTTCACGGCCGCGTCGAACACGCCGGTGTGGCCCACCATATCGCAGTTGGCGAAGTTGAGAATCACCACGTCATACTGGCCGCTCTTAATGCGCTTGACGGCCTCGGCGGTGACCTCGGGCTGGCTCATATGGGGCTGGAGGTCGTAGGTAGCCACTTTGGGAGAGGGGATGAGGCAGCGGTCCTCGCCGGGGAACACAGTCTCCACGCCGCCGTTGAAGAAGAAGGTGACGTGGGCGTACTTCTCCGTCTCGGCGATGCGCAGCTGGGTCATGTTCTGCTGGGCGATATACTCGCCGAAGATGTTGTCCAGGCTCTCCTTGGGGAAGGCAATCACCACGTTGGGCATGGACGCGTCGTAGGAGGTGGTGCACACATAGTTCACCTTGAAGAAACCCTTCTTGCGCTCAAAGCCGGCGAAATCAGGGTCCACAAAGGTGCGGGTGATTTCCCGCGCCCGGTCGGGGCGGAAATTCATGAAGATGATGGAGTCGCTCTCGCCAATCTCGGCGTTCTCCGCGGTGATAACGGGCACCACGAACTCGTCGGTGACCCCCGCGTCATAGCTGGCCTGCATGGCCCCCACGGGGTCGCCGATGAAGCGCTGCTCGCTCTGGCCGTACACCATGGCCTTGTAGGCGCGCTCCACCCGGTCCCAGTTGGTGTCCCGGTCCATGGCGTAGTAGCGCCCGGAGATGGTGGCAATCTGGGCCCCGTACTGGTCGCAGGTCTGCTTCATCTGGGCCACAAAGTCCTTGCCGGAGGTGGGGGGCACGTCGCGGCCGTCCATAAAGCAGTGGACGAAAATCTTGGGGCAGCCCAGGTCGTGGGCCATCTTCACCGCCGCCTGGATGTGGGTGATGTGGCTGTGCACGCCGCCGTTGGACATCAGGCCGTAGATGTGCACGGCCTTCCCGGCGTTTTTCGCCGCCAGCATGGCATCCTTGTAGGCGGGGTTCTCAAAGAAGTCCCCGTCCTGGATGGCCTTGGTGATTTTGGGCAGGTCCTGGAACACCACCCGGCCTGCGCCGATGTTGGTGTGGCCCACCTCGCTGTTGCCCATCTGCCCGTCGGGCAGGCCCACATCCATGCCGGAGGCGGACAGCTTGCAGCAGGGGTTCTCGGCAAACAGCTTATCCAGATTGGGGGTGCTGGCGGCGTGGATGGCGTTGTCCCCCGCCGCGCTGGAGGAGGACAGGCCGAAGCCGTCCATGATGATTAAGGTAGTGGGTGTTTTCAATGAAATCACTCCTGATTTGCAGCTTCAATAATTTTCATGAAATCGTCCGGCTTCAGAGCCGCGCCGCCGATGAGGCCGCCGTCGATGTCGGGCTGGGCCAGCAGCTCGTGGGCGTTCTTGGCGTTCATGGAGCCGCCGTACTGGATGGTGACGGCACGGGCCACCCGGGCGCCGTACTGCTTGCGGATGATGGTGCGGATGTGGGTGCACACCGCGCCCGCCTGCTCGGCGGTGGCGGTCTTGCCGGTGCCGATGGCCCAGATGGGCTCGTAGGCCACCACCACCCGGCGCACCTGGCTCTCGTTCAGCCCGGCCAGGGCCACCTTCACCTGGTAGGAAATGAGCTCCTCGGTGACGCCCAGCTCCCGCTGCTCCAGGCTCTCGCCCACGCACACGATGGGACGCAGGCCGGCCTCCAGGGCGGCGTGGACCTTCTTGTTCACGGTGAAGTCGGTCTCATTATAGTACTGCCGGCGCTCGGAGTGGCCGATGATAACATACTTCGCGCCCACGTCCTTGAGCATCTCCACGGTGACCTCGCCGGTAAACGCGCCGCTGGCCTCGTAGTGG
>CAQCFX010000128.1 GCA_948766235.1 uncultured Oscillospiraceae bacterium
TGAATGCCGCCCGGAAGGAGGCCGTGGCAAACGGCATGAGCCTGGAGCAGGCAATGCAGACCATCAACGATGACACCGTACAGAACGTGTGAAAGGGGGATTTTCCATGAAAATGACCTGGCGCTGGTACGGCGAGGGGAACGATCAAATCAAGCTGTCCGACATCAAGCAGATTCCCGGCGTGGAGGGGATTGTCTGGGCGCTGCATGACAAGATGCCCGGCGAGGTCTGGCAGCCCGAGGAGATCGCTGAGGTAAAGAAGCAGCTGGACGAGTACGGCTTCAACATGGACGTGGTGGAGAGCGTGAACGTCCACGACGACATTAAGATTGGTCTGCCCACCCGGGACCAGCTGATTGAGAACTACAAGCAGACCATCCGTAACCTGGCCCCCTTTGGCGTGAAGGTGATCTGCTATAACTTCATGCCCGTGTTTGACTGGACCCGCACCGACCTGTTCCATCCCGTGGGGGACGGCTCCACCGCCCTGTACTACGAGGCGTCTAAAATCCACGAGGACCCCAAGGAGATGGCGGACTACGTCATGTCCTTCACCGAGAAGTATAACATGACCTTCCCCGGCTGGGAGCCGGAGCGCATGGCCAAGCTGGACGAGCTGTTTGAGAAGTATAAGCCGGTCACCAAGGAGAAGCTGTGGGAGAATTTGAAGTACTTCCTGGAGGCCATCATGCCCACCTGCCGGGAGTGCGATATCAAAATGGCCATCCACATGGACGATCCCCCCTGGGATATCTTCGGGCTGCCCCGGCTGCTGGTGGACGCGGCATCCATCGACCGCTTCCTGTCTATGGTAGACGATCCCTACAACTGTCTCACCCTTTGCTCCGGCAGTCTGAACGCCAACGCGGACAACAACGTGGCGGAGATTGTGCGCAAGCACTGCGACCGCATCGCCTTCGCCCACATCCGCAACGTGAAGCACTTCCCCAACGGCGACTTCTCCGAGGCGTCCCACCGGGACTGCGACGGCGACACCGGCATTCTGGACATACTCAAGGCGTACCACGACTGCGGGTTCAACGGCTACATCCGGCCCGACCACGGCCGGCACCTGTGGACGGAGGGCCCCGGCACCGTGCGGCCCGGCTACGGCCTGTATGACCGCGCCTTGGGCATCATGTATATGCTGGGTGTCTGGGATATGCTGGACAAATTGGAAGCGTGAGCGGCCCGGCCATGCGCCTAATGCGCAGCTTGACTATGAAACGGACGAAAATTATTACGAGGAGGACATGAAAATGCTTGATCTGCCTTTGAATGTTGATTTTAGCGGAAGAGTGGTTGTCGTCACCGGCGCGGGCGGCGTGCTGTGCGGCACCATGGCCAAGGCCTTCGCCCAGGCGGGGGCCAAGGTGGCGGCCCTGGACCTGAACGAGGAGGCCGTGAAAAAGCTGGCCGACGAGTGCAAGGCCGAGGGCTTTGTCTGCAAGGGCTACAAGGCCAACGTGCTGGAGCCGGAGGCTCTGGCCGCTGTCCGTGAGCAGGTGCTGAAAGATCTGGGCCCCTGCGACATCCTGGTGAACGGCGCGGGCGGCAACAACCCCCGGGCCACCACCGACAACGAGTACCAGCACGAGGCAAAAGACGGCCAGAAGACCTTCTTTGACCTGGACGCGGGCGGCGTGGACTTTGTGTTCAAGCTGAACTTCCAGGGCACCCTGCTGCCCACCCAGGTGTTCGCCAAGGACATGGTGGAGCGCAAGAGCGGCTGCATCCTCAACGTGTCCTCCATGAACGCCTATATCCCGCTGACCAAGATTCCGGCCTATTCCGGGGCCAAGGCGGCGGTGTCCAACTTTACCCAGTGGCTGGCCACCCATTTCGCGGGCACGGGCATCCGCTGCAATGCCATCGCCCCGGGCTTCCTGGTGTCCAATCAGAACCGGGCGCTGCTGTTCAACGAGGACGGCACCCCCACCGCCCGCTCCGCCAAGATTTTGAACGGTACCCCCATGGGCCGCTATGTGGAGAGCGAGGAGCTGCTGGGCGGCGTGTTCTTCCTGTGCGACGACAAGGCGGCCGGCGCCATCACCGGCGTGGTGCTGCCCATCGACGCGGGCTTTGCCGCCTATTCCGGCGTGTAAAAAGACCGGACCATAAA
>CAQCFX010000129.1 GCA_948766235.1 uncultured Oscillospiraceae bacterium
GGCTCAGCCGCTCCCACAGGCGATTCTCATCAAACAGGTCGCACACCTGAATCCCCGTCTTGGCGTACTTGTCCGAGTAGAAGGGCGCGATTCCGCTTTTGGTGGAGCCGAACGCCTTGCCGCCCAGGCGCTCCTCCTCATACCCATCCTGAAGCACGTGATAGGGCATGAGCAGCTGGGCCCGCTCCGACACAATCAGGTTGGGGACCGGCACCCCCTGCTGGGTCACGCTGTTCAACTCATCCACCAGCTTGGCCACGTCCAGCGCCACGCCGTTGCCAATCACGTTGGTGACATGGGGATAGAATGTGCCCGACGGCAGAATGTGCAGCGCAAAGCGCCCGTAGTCATTGATGATGGTGTGCCCCGCGTTGGCCCCGCCCTGAAAGCGGACCACCACATCGGACGTCTCGGCCAGAAGGTCGGTGATTTTTCCCTTGCCTTCGTCGCCCCAGTTTGCCCCTACAATCGCTTTTACCATTTTAAAATACCTCCACGGCCCGGGATTCGCAGCCATGCTCTCCTGGTCTGCCTTATCCGGCGCCGCCCGCCGGCTGTTTGTCCGGCTGTTCTATTATAGTCAACATTTCGCCGCCGCGCAACCCTTTTTCACGATTTTTGACAATCCCGTCTTTACTTTCTTAAAGTAACGTGCTACAATAATCAGCGACCGCCGCCGTGCGGCCTGCCCATCCCCTGGGCTGGAACCATTTTTTACTGGAGGATGCCCTATGCAAAAGGATCATCACGACCAAAACGATCTGCTCTACCAGGCTATCCTCGCCCTGAACAGTCCCGAGGAGTGCCGCGCCTTTTTCCAGGACCTGTGCACCGTGGCCGAGCTGCGGGCCATGGCTCAGCGGCTGGAGGTCGCCCAGCTGCTGGACGACGGGCTGATTTACAACGACATTTTACTGCGCACCGGCGCGTCCAGCGCCACTATCAGCCGGGTGAACCGGGCGCTGCAATACGGCGCGGACGGCTATAAAACCGTGCTGCCCAGGCTGAAGAAATGACGGACTCCTACACCATTCTGGCCCGGTATTACGACCGGCTCACCGCCGACGTGGACTACAAAAAGTGGGCGGATTATATTGAGCGCCATTTCCGCAGACACAAGCGGCCCGTGCGCACCGTAGCCGAGCTGGGCTGCGGCACCGGCAGCCTGACCCAGCTTATGGCCCGGCGGGGCTACGCCATGACCGCTGTGGACCTCTCCCCCGATATGCTCTCCATTGCCCAGCAGAAATGCGACGGACTGGACGTGCTGTTTCTGTGCCAGGACATGAGCAGGCTCACATTGCTGGAGCCGGCGGACGCAGTGGTGAGCTGTCTGGACAGTATCAATTATATCACCCGTCCCGCCGCGCTGAAACGAACCTTTCAGCGGGTGTATCGGGCGCTGGCCCCCGGCGGCCTGTTTCTTTTTGACGTCAAGACCCCTCTGGCGCTGGAGAGCGCCAGAGGACAGACCTATTTGGATGAGGACGACAGGCTGTTCTGCGTCTGGCGCGGGGAATACAGCGCCCGGCGCCGCGTCTGCGGCTACGGGCTGGACCTGTTTGTCCGCCGCCCCGACGGCGCGTGGGACCGGGGCGGCGAATACCACGAGGAGTACGCATATACCCTGGACGAGCTGGACGGCTTTCTGCGGGAGGCCGGCTTTCAGCATATCCACAGGTACGACGACAAAAAGCTGACCCCGCCGGGGCCGGCCGCGCAGCGGGTGTTCTTCACCGCCGGAAAGGACTGAATCCAAACCATGGACCAACTGATTCGCGTCATTGCCAAAAACGCCCCCATCAAAGCCATGGCCATCTCCGCGCCCACCACCGTGGAGCGGGCGCGGGCCATCCATGACTGCTGGCCGGTAGCCGCCGCCGCCCTGGGCCGTCTGCTCATGGCCGCCTCTATGATGGGCGCGGCCATGAAGGAGGAGAACGGCGCGGTCACCCTTCGCGTGAAGGGCGGCGGCCCGCTGGGTTCCCTCACCGCCGTGTCCGACAGCTGCGGCAATGTGCGGGGCTATGTACAGAATCCCGCCGTAGACCTGCCTCGAAAGGCCGCGGGCAAACTTGATGTGGGTGCCGCCGTGGGTTCCAGCG
>CAQCFX010000130.1 GCA_948766235.1 uncultured Oscillospiraceae bacterium
AGTTGGACATCAGCGTGGTGGCGGTGCCCGGCCCGCCCTCCGTCAGAGCGTAGATCAGGTCGAAGGACTTGAAGCTGTTGATGGTGAGCATCATCACCACGAAGAAGGTGGCGTTGCCCAGCAGGGGCCACTTGATCTTCCAGAACCGCTGCCAAGCGTTGGCCCCGTCTATCATCCCCGCCTCTACCAGGGAAGTGGGAACATCCTGGAGGGCGGCCAGGTAGATAATCATGTAGTAGCCCATGCTCTTCCAGATGTTCACGATAATCACGCCGGTCAGGGCCCATTTTGTGGAGGCCAGCCACCCGGGTGGGTCCGCCACGCCAAGGAAGCGGAGCACCTCGTTAATCAGGCCCATGTCCTTCTGGAACAGCATCTGCCACACCGCGGCCACCGCCACCACCGAGGCCACGTAGGGGAAAAAGATGGCGGTGCGGAAAATGCCGATGCCCTTGAGCTTCTGGTTGATGAGCACCGCCAGTCCCAGGGAGAGGAACGTGGTGATACCCACCGAGCAGACGGTGAAAATCAGGGTCTTGACCACCGCCTGCTGGAACACCTTATGGGTGAAAATATACTTGAAATTGTCCAGCCCGGCGAATTCCATGGGATTATAGCCATCCCAGCGGCTGAAGCACAGCCGGAAGGTGAAAATCACCGGAATCAGAATGAGCACAAAAAAGCCGATGAAGTTCGGGGTAATGAAGGACAGGCCCACCAGCGTCCGGCGCTGTTTCAGGGTTATGCCGCCCTTCCCGTGGGCCGCAGTGTCCCGGCCCGCTTTTTCTTTGGTTGCCATATGGTTCCTCCCTTTCCTAAATTACCAAAGGAGCAGGACCAGCGTCCTGCCCCCTTTGTGGTGCGCATTATTTCGGCAAATCAGCCTTGAATGGACTTGGACTGCTCAGCCATATCGGCCAGCACCGTGTCAAGGTCGCTCTCACCCAGCATGATGAGGCTGTGCTGCTCGCCCAGCATCTGGTTGACCTCGGACACCTTGTCGGCGATGGGACGGTCCAGGGAGAAGTGCGTCACCTTGAACGCCTCCTGAGCGCCCTCAGGCATTCCGTCCACGGAGGTGACCAGGGCCAAAGCCTCGTCGTCCTGGTAAGCGGGGAAGCTGCCCACGCTTGCCGTGATCTTAGCGCCCTCGGGGCCGGTGACAAACTTCACAAACTCCCAGGCCAGGTCCTGGTTGGGGCTCTTGGCGTTGATGGCCACGGGGGTGGTGGAGCCTACCACGTAGCCGGCCTCCACGTTGTCGGGGTGGGGCAGGGTGGCGATGCCCCAGTTGACGGAGCTTTCGCCGCTTTCAATCTTGCCAATCATGGTTGTGCACAGCCAGCTGCCCATGGGGAGCATGGCCACGGAACCGTCGGCAAACGCACTGGCATAGGCGATGTTGCCGGACTTCAGAGTGCCGAAGTCCATGCAGGTTCCTTCCTCCTGCATCCGCAGAACCATCTCATAGTAGGGCTTGAAGAAGCTGTAGTCGGTGTCCATAATGGTGTGTTCGCCGTCCTGGACGCCCCAGTTCTGGACGCAGGCCTGCCAGGTGTGGAAGTGGGCGCCGTACTTCTTGTCCACGCCTTCGCCGGTGGTGACCTTCTTGGCCAGCTCCTCGAACTCGGCCCAGGTCATGTCGTTGGAGGGGTACTCCACGCCGGCCGCGTCAAAGATGTCCTTGTTGTAGAACAGGGCATAGTAGCTGTTGGTGTAGGGCAGGGCCACCTGCTTGCCGTCGATGTTCAGGTTGGCGTCCATGCCCGCGTACTTGGACAGGTCCACGCCGTCCCGGGCGATGTAGCTGCTCAGGTCGGTCATCTGGCCGCGCCCGGCGATGGAATAGATGGTGTCGGCGTCCTTGACGAAGAACACGTCCACGTCGCTGCCGCCGTTGAGCATCACGGACAGCTTGGTGCCGTAGTCCGCGGCGGGAATGTCGATGGGATCAATGGTCACGCCGGGGTTGGCGGCCACAAAACCCTCAATCAGCGCGGGATAGATGGGGGCGGCGGTCATGTCCCACACGGACACCTTCAGGGTGCCGGTGAGCTCGGCGGGCTCGTCGGGCGTTTGGCTCTGCTCAGCCGGGGGATTG
>CAQCFX010000131.1 GCA_948766235.1 uncultured Oscillospiraceae bacterium
TGCCCATGCCGCAGGTCAAATCAGCCACCAGATCATAGTCCGAAAGATGCAGACAGGTCATAACCAGCTCACAGAGCTTAGGCGGAGTAAAGAACTGGCCGCCCTCAAACTCCTTTTTTTGCCGGCTGTATGCGTGGTAGTTGTCAAAATTCTTCTGTTTCAGGCCATGCAGGCCGCCTTTTCCGGTGTAGGCATTGAATATATCCTCCCTTGTGATGCCATACCTGTCACTGGTGCCGCTTTCAATCAGGTAAATTACCTTCTGATTAAGCGCCTTGCGCTGGCCCAGGCTAAATCGAAACTCTTGGGATTGATATTTCATCCCACCACCTGCACTTTCGGCTCCTGGTAGGAGCTTCCGATGTAGGTGTCAATGAACTGCGCTGCATATTGCTCATTGGAGAAGCGGAGGTCAACTCTGCCGTTTTTGAACATCCGTATCTGTTCCAGCTTTTCAAGACCGGAAAAGACCAGCGGATTCGTCGAAATCCCATCTTCAAATGGCGGCTTTGGAAAACCAGCAGGGTATACTTCAAGTTCCCCGGTCTCGAAATGGGCCGCACATGTAAGGATAGGCTTCATGCTGTTGTCAAACTCCCAGTTTTTCTTGCTTCTCCTGAATGTGCAAAAGGAACCCTGGAATGATATGACCGCATACTTCTGTTCAAAGTTTGCCTTATGGGTCAGGCTGGACCATGCCTCTTTGTTGCACCGGCGGCAAAGCTCTTGAAAAACCGCCTCAGAGAAGGTCCATCCATCAAAGCCATCGAATATCTGCAAGAGTATGTCCTCATAGCGCAGTTGTATTGAGCTGGACCAGAGCAGATATTCTTTTAGAGCCTTCTTATACTTGGCGCCTTTTTTGGGCGGCCGTGGCTGGAGCAAAGCAGCTTCCAGTTTGTCCTTCTTGATTTCAATGCCGTAGGCCAACTGAAAGTAGTTCGCCAGATACCCAATATACCTGCGGTGCAGGGAGTCAATTTGTATCCTGAGCCGCTGGATTGTGATTTTCGGCCCATCATCATTGTCGGAAACCAGGTACTGCCTATAAGAGTGGGGCGAATTGCCCAACTGGCCCAGCAGGGCCTTCTGGTCGGACAACATTCCCTCCCAAAAATAAGTTAATTCCTGAAATCCGTGAAGCGCCGCAACGTAGACCGCCTGCTGGGTTTCGCAAAACTGCCTGTCCGCTTCGGAAATGCGGCTGCTCATCTGAATTTCAACCGCATCAAACTTCTCCAGCAGTCCCACATATGCTTCTTTATCCATGACGCATCAGTAGAGCTTATGAAACGCCTGGATAATGCGGTTACGCAGTTCCGGCGTATGGTCTCCCGTGGTGCGATAGGTATAGCCGCTTTCCTTGATGTAGGCGTCAATCTCCTCGATCCGATTGTCGTCTAATTGGAGGCGCATATAAATATGCGTCCCTTCCGTATGAATGAGTTTTAATAGGAACACTGTAATATCAAGGCTTTTCGGAGCCTACACCCACAAAAAAATATTATTTGAGCTATCACATTACGCAGAAAGCCGTCCGGCATGAAAAAACGGGCGGCTTTTTTGCGTGGATAGCCGGGAGGGAGGCGAAAAAATAGTAACAAAGTTTTAGCACAAGATTTGTGCAACATTCACGAAATTAAAAAAGGAGGTAACGAATGGCAGACGAAAAATTAAACGTGAGCCCGGAGGAAAATCCCCAGCCCAGCTTGTTCGATGCCGGCCCGGAGGGGGCTCCTGCCCAGGACGCTCCCACCCCGGAGCCCCCGGCCCCGGAGAACGCCCCCGAGCAGACTGGCGGCGAACCACCCGCCCAGGATGCCCCGGCTGGTGCTCCCGGCGAGGTGAGTGTCTCCGCTGACCAGATTGAAAAGCTGATGGCGGAGCGGCGGGCGGCGGAACGTGCGGAGGTGGAAAAGAACGAGCCGCCCGAACCGGAACAGCCGCCCACCCCGGCCCCGGAGGAAAAGGCCGCCGGGGAAAAGGGGCCCGCCAAAAAGGACAAGGCCGCCAAAGAAAAAACGCCCGAGCCGGATAAGTCCAAGGGCAGGCGGGG
>CAQCFX010000132.1:0-329 GCA_948766235.1 uncultured Oscillospiraceae bacterium
GCCGGAGACGTAATCAGCCGCGCCTGGGCGGACGGCGCGCCCCGCTGGCCCTATGCCCCCTACGCCGCCCTGTCCGGCTGGCTGCTGGAGGCCAAGGACCTTGCCGGGGCGTGGAAATTGCTGTCGGAGCGGGACGGGGGAAGGTGGACGGACACGCCTGTTCTGGACTTTGATTGGACCGCCTGGGAGGAAAGGGCGCTGGCTCAGGCGGGGGAAATGGTCACGAATAACGAGTTTTATATGCAGGACGGTTATTACAGCACCTACATCGGCGCAAAGCTGTCCCAACAGGCAGGAAAGGATGCGGCGCTGCGCTATGACGAGTCTCC
>CAQCFX010000132.1:386-619 GCA_948766235.1 uncultured Oscillospiraceae bacterium
TGTTTGTCCATGTGCCGATGCACGGAAGCTGGAACGACTACACCGGCTTCACGGCCCCGCGCCGGGAACGTTACTACGAAAAGGTTCGGAATATCGCGGAAAATTATTCTAATGTGACGCTGCTGGACCTGACAGGATTCGAGTACGAACCCTATTTTCTTTGTGATACGATGCATTTGGGATGGAAGGGGTGGCTTGCCGTTGACCGGGCGATTGTGGAATTTTATCAACAG
>CAQCFX010000132.1:631-858 GCA_948766235.1 uncultured Oscillospiraceae bacterium
CCTGCGGGAGGTTTGGTATCTGCGGGCGCTCTGTTACGCGGGGATTGCCGCCGCCATTCTTTTGACCTGGCTCTTTACGGAGGGGCAGGGGATAGACTTTGTGTACAGTGAATTTTAGGAGGACAGTATGAAAGGAATTTGGAAAAGAGGGGCTGTCACGGCGGCGCTGTTCGCGCTGCTGGCGCTGTCCCTGACGGCCTGCGGCAAAAAAACCGAGACCCCCGCCA
>CAQCFX010000132.1:876-1989 GCA_948766235.1 uncultured Oscillospiraceae bacterium
CGATGGCGGAGGAAAAGGCGGAGGTTGACGCCCTGATTGAGGCGATTGGCGAACCGGCGAGTACCACTTACGTTTCGTCCTGTCTGGGAGATGGGGAGGACGGACAGCTGGAGTACGAGGGCTTTACGGTCTATACCTACCGTGACGCCACCGGGAAGGAAGCCATACAGGATGTATTGGAGACCGGCTGAGAAAGGATGGTCCAATGAAGCGGATACATATCTTATTGCCTCTGACGCTGCTGCTCTGCGTCCTGCTGGCGGCGGCCGTGTCGGCGAACGACGCCGTTTACGCGTTACTGGCGGAAGCGGACCTGCCCCAGCTTTTTGGCGAGACCACGTTTAAGGCGGATGGCGTCGAGTATCAGCGTCTCCTGCTGCCCCGGTATCTCCTGGAGCAATTTCCCGAGGAGGCGGACGCCCCCAAGCCCGGCGACAGAAGCCAGAAGGTGGAGGAGGTCAAGCGGAACCTCTACTCCAACGACCTCTACCCGCACAACGAGCTGGTGACCTATACCCAGGTCCGGCCCGAGGTGGTACAGTATTTTGACGAGCATCTGGCGCTGTTTATCCAAACCCTGTATCAATTTTGCGGCCTGTCTGAGAAAGAGCCCCGGCTGGACGGCCTGACGCTTTATTTATTGGACAAGCTGCCCGATATCAGCGCGGAAATGCGCAACGATATCGAAATCGTCTACAAGCACAACATGGTCAAGAACGACACCAAGGGCACCATCAACCGCGACGGGACCGCAGACAAGCTCTATTATTTCGCCCAGACCGACCCGGACTGGGCCGAGGAGATTTTCGAGTTTGAGGGCAACGGCGCGACGCTGAAGGACCGCGGCTGCGGCTGCGCCTGCGCCGCCATGGTGTTCTCCACCTATCATATGGTGGAGATTACCCCACGCTGGATGCGTACCTATGCTCTGGAGGGGAACTGGCCGGTCAGCTACGGCCTGCCAAACGAGTATTTTGAGGGCATCGCCCAGAAATACACCAACCTGGAAAAGGAGCGTTACGGAACGGTGCTGGAGTCTCCGGTGATTGTCCCCAAGAGCCAACTCAACATGGAAGAATTGGCCGACCAGATTGGCAGCAAGGGTTACATGGG
>CAQCFX010000133.1:0-1115 GCA_948766235.1 uncultured Oscillospiraceae bacterium
GCTCGAATGTCTCCGCGAAGCTCATCCCCGGCACCGCCGGGACCCGGCGCTGGACCAAGCACGGCAAGCTGCCGTGGGTGGACTATTCTAAAATGGAAGAAGACAAAGAGGAGGAGGACAATATGCTGACCTACGAACAGTGGAAGGAGTACATGGAGCGCTATCGCGGGGAGCTTGGTACCCAGCCTGCGTCTGCGTGGGCGGCGGAGGAGCTGGCGGGGGCGGTGGAGGCCGGTATCACTGATGGCACCAGGCCGCAGGGTCTCGCCACACGTCAAGAAGTGGCCATCATGGTGGCCCGCGGACGCTGAACGTCCTGCGGAACTGCTGTCGGGTCATGGCTACGCTGGATGCAGCGGGGAAGCTGGACTGAGGGCGCAGCGAATACAAAAGAGATAATTAAAAATGAATTGCTGCCCGATTCGGTCAAAAGAAAGCCCCGGCGCATGTCACCGTGCCGGGGCTTTCTCTTTGCCATTTGGGGTATTGTAAAAAGAATATATGCTGAATTGTGTTACTAACGCATTAAATCTGTAGAAAATGACGGAATGAAAAAAGTGAAAAAATGAAGAAAAAACGGGGAATTTAACGCGAAATAAAGGGAATATAGTTTGCAGAATAAGGAGAAATTTATGGAATTATTAAGGCAGGAGCGTGGTGTTCGCTCCTGCCTTAAGATGGGTTATTGAGCCGATTGTGCCGTGGGAAGCTCCGCCGGGTCAAACACGGTGGACAAAACACCGCCGGAGGAGCCGATGAATTCAGACACCTCAAATTCCACAGGGGACGACCCGTCCGCAAGCAGAAAGGCGCGGTGGACGCTGGCGGAGGTGCCTGGGCGGAGGTTTCGCGTAGAGGTCCCGGAGCGGTAGCCGGGGGTGGAGACGACAATGGCGCCGTCCATCTGCACACCGTTCTGATAGGCATTTTCCAACAGGGCGGACATGGCGTTTGTGGTCTGCTCGCTGTTGTTGGTCCACTGGTAAGTAATCACAATCGCGGGATGGCCTTGATAGTCCTCGGCCAGAAAGGCGTCTTGAATCTCGACATAATAATCCCCCAGGGTGCCGGAGCGGTTGGCGGGGGAGGGGGTGGGCGCGGGGTGCTGGGAGGAT
>CAQCFX010000133.1:1134-1962 GCA_948766235.1 uncultured Oscillospiraceae bacterium
GGGCGGGCTGCCCGGGTTGGTCTTGTCCGTGAGCGAGCCGCGGCCAAAGAGGAAGAACACCGCCCCCGCGGCGGCAAGAACGACCACCACAGCTGCTACAGCGCCGGGGCGGAGCTGCCTGGAGGGGGCCGCTTCCGGCTCGGGCTCAGGGGAGGGGATGATGGGCTCCCGGCGGATGAAAGCGGTGAGCAGCTGTTTTAGGTAGCTTTTGGCGGCAAACTCGGGCAGAGCGTCCACGGCGGCGTCCCGCCGCTGCTGGTTTCGCTCAAAGAGAAGGGTGCGCAGGGGCGGCACGGCAGGGGTGGGCGTGGAGCGGGCCGCTGCGGCGCTGGGCTCATCGTCCTCAAAGTAGAGCACGAGAAAATCCACCAGGGCGAGGACGGCGCACAGCAGGCACCAAAGGGCCAAAAGAAGCAGGTCGGTGAGGGTAAAGCCCACCAGCGCGCCCACCCCGTACAGGGAGATGAGGGCGATGTCCGCGCCCATGCTCCCCCGGCTGGAGGCGATGGCGGTGATGCCGGCGATGAGAAGCAGGGCGGCCGCGGCAAGTCCGGCGGTGGCCGGAGCGCCGCCCGAAGGGGTGGCAAAGAACGATTGGTACGCGGTCAGCAGGGCGGCGGCCAGGGACAAGACGCCGGAGATGATTTTCCAGATTCTCATAGCAGGGGTCCTCTCTATATAAATGTCGGCAGTCTCAGGGGGCCGGCGAAGGGGAAAGGGCTTCCGCGTCCAGCCAAAGAATGGCGGGAGGGGGCGAATCTGCGCAGCACACCGCCGCCCGCCAGCCCTCCCCGGCGTAGCTTTTGTGCGGGCAGGCAGGAGGAACGC
>CAQCFX010000134.1 GCA_948766235.1 uncultured Oscillospiraceae bacterium
TGTTGGTCAGACGGCGGGTGACGGTGCCCGTGACCGGGTTGATCTCGCTGAGGCGGTCGATCTCGTCCCCGAAGAACTCCACCCGGATGGCGGTGTCCTTCCAGTAGGCGGGCCAGACCTCCACCGTGTCCCCCCGCACCCGGAACATATTGCGCTCAAAAGCGATGTCGTTGCGCTCGTAGCGGATGGCCACCAGCTTCTTCAGCAGGTCCTCAATTTTGATGACCGTCCCCACCCGCAGAGCCACCATCATCTTGGCGAAGTCCTCCGGCTCGCCCAGGCCGTAGATGCAGGACACCGAGGACACCACGATCACGTCCCGCCGCTCCAACAGGGAGGCGGTGGCACTTAGCCGCAGCCGGTCAATCTCCTCGTTCACCGAGGAGTCCTTTTCAATGAAGGTATCGGTGTGGGGGATGTACGCCTCCGGCTGGTAGTAGTCGTAGTAGGACACGAAGTACTCCACCGCGTTGTTGGGGAAGAACTCCCGGAACTCGGCGCACAGCTGGGCGGCCAGGGTCTTGTTGTGGGCCAGGATGAGCGTGGGCCGCTGGACGGCCTCAATCACCTTGGCCATGGTATAGGTCTTGCCCGACCCGGTGACGCCCAAAAGGGTCTGCTCGTCCAGACCGTTTTCGATGCCCGCCGCCAGGGCGGCGATGGCCTCCGGCTGGTCGCCGCTGGGGGTGTATTCGGAAACCACTTCAAATTTTGGCATGGCCGCGCCTCCATCAACAGTGTGTTCTTATCATAGAACTAACGTTTTAATCTGTCAAGTCCTATTTTTAAAAGAAAGGATAAAACTTCATGCGCCGCCAGGACGCATGAAGTTTTGCGGCGCACTCCGCCCGTCACATTTGGAAGATGACCCCCGCCAGCGCGGCCAGGCCGATGAAGCAGATGGGGTGGAGCTTCTTGGCCGGGGAAAATTTCACCAGCACGAAAATGGCGGCGGCCAAAAGGATAGCGCCCAGCTGGGGATAGCAGTAAAAGGGGGCGCCCTCCCAAACCTCGGGCTCGCGGAACAGGGCGATTTTCGCCACTTGCAGCAGCGCCGCGGTGATGAGGGCCACCGACGCCGCCCGCAGGCCGTAGAACACCCCGTCCACCGCCTTGGATTGGCGGAAACGCTGGAGGAACCCGGCGATAACCAGGATGATGACGATAGAGGAGGACACCAGCCCCAGGGTAGCGACAACGCCCCCGGCAACGCCGGCGGTATGGAAGCCCACATAGGTGGCCATGTTCACCCCCATGGGGCCGGGGGTGGACTCAGAGATGGCAATCATGTCGGCCAGCTGGCCGGAGGTAAACCAGCCGGTGCGCTCTCCCAAATCGGTTAGGAAGGGGATGGTGGCAAGGCCGCCCCCCACGGAGAACAGGCCCACCCGGCAGAATTCAAAAAACAGTCGGAGCAGTACCATTATTTCAGCCCTCCCTTCGCCGCGCGCACGCACAGTCCGGCCACGCCTGCGGCAATCACCAAAAACACCGGGGACAGCACAAAGCCCAGCACCGCGCCCAGGGCGCCCGCCGGCATGGTGCAGAAAGTCCCGGCCGCGGCCAGCACCAGCACCACGGCGTAGATGACGCGGGTGGGCCAGTCCATCACCGCGTTTTTGAACAGCTTGATCACGCTGGACAAAATCAGCGCCACCACCCCGGCCCGCACGCCGTTAAAGGCGTGAACCACAAACTCCAGGTGCATAAAGTTTTGCAGGAAAGCGGCAATCACCATGATGATGACCAGGGAGGGGAACACCAGCCCCAGGGTGGCCACAATTCCGCCGGCGATGCCCGCCTGGCTGCGGCCCACGAAGGTGGCGGTGTTCACGGCGATGATGCCGGGGGTGCACTGGCCCACGGCGTAGTAGTCGGCCAGCTCGCCCTC
>CAQCFX010000135.1 GCA_948766235.1 uncultured Oscillospiraceae bacterium
CGGCATGGGCGGCTCCGGCTTCCTGCGGCCTGATTTCGTAGGCTGTGCCTTTCAAAATTGCCGCCCGCTGTGCTTCCTCGGCGGCTTTCCTGGCGGCTACCTTTCGGGCATAGCGTACCTTGTCCCGCTCCCGCAAAGCCGCCCGCTGTTCTTCCGTCATTTCGTGGCGGCGCTTTTTCTTGCTCTTTCTTACCGGCGATTCCTCCGGCTGTTCCTCCTGTTCGGGCAGGTCAAATTTGCCGATAAAGTTCAGATAGATTTCAACCTCCTGCTCCCGCACTCCGTTCACTTTGGTGGCCTCGTGGACGATTATCTTCTCCACAAATTCATTCAGCAGGGAAGCGGAAAACTCGTTAAACTCGGTGTGCCGCTTCACCAGTTCGATAAACTTGTCAGCCCTCACGCTGTCGGTGTTGTAGCGGTCGATTTCGGCCTGTAACCTCTCGATTTCCCCGTCAAGGGTTTTCTGCTCGGTGTCGTAGCCGGTCAGCAGTTCGGAAAAGTGGTTTTCGGGTATCTTCCCCGTGGCGTAGGCTTCATACAGCTTCTTGATTAAGCCGCTGATTTCCTCCCGCCGCCGCTTGGCCTTTGACAGCTTTTTGCGGCTCTCCTTTACCGCCGCCTCCTGCTGTAACTCCGATTTCTCCCGGACACGCTCGATAAACTCCGCCTCGTTCTCCCGCACATATCCGCTGACCCGCCGTATGGCTTCCAGCACCAGGCTTTCCACAACGCTGACGCGGATATAGTGACAGGTGCAGCTTCGGGAATAGTGGCGGTAGCTGGAACAGACATACTCATGGTGGGGCTGGTCGGGCCTGCCGGTGCTGCCCTGCTTGTGGTACATCTTCTGTCCGCAGTCGGCGCAGTACAGAACGCCGGTCAGCGGGTTCGGCTCGCCGCCGATGCGCTCCCGGACGCGCTTGGTTTCCCGCAGACGCTGAACGACATTCCATGTTTCCTCGTCAACGATGGCGGGGTGGGTGTCCTTGAAAATCAGCCGGTTTTCCTGCGGGGTGGCCTCCCGCTTCTTGGATTTGTAGCTTTCCGTGGCGGTCTTGTTGAGGACTGTCCAGCCCATATATTCTTCTTTTTTGAGGATTTGGATAAGGGTGGCGGTGGCCCATTTGTAGGGGTCTGCGCCCGCCGCGCCCATGCTCACCCGCTCCCCGATGGCCCTCCAATGGGCGGCGGGGGTGAGTATCCGCTCGGCGGTCAATTCCTCCGCAATTCTGGCGATGGGCTTGCCCTCGATAACGCCCTGGAAGATGCGCTTGACAACGGGGGCGGCTTCCTCGTCCAAAATCCACTTCTGGCGGTCGTCCGGGTCGTGCAGATAGCCGTAGGGGAGTGCGCCGGTGACGTGCTTTCCCGCCGCCGTCCTCGCGCCGAAAATCGCCCGTATCTTCCGGCTGGTATCTCTGGCGTGCCACTCCGCAAAGATGTTTCGGAAGGGCATGAAATCGTCCTCGCCCTTGGCGGTGTCGATGCCCTCGGCCACGGCGATCAGCCGGACGCCCCGCTCCCGCAACTGCTCCAGAAACAGCCCCACGCGCAAGTGGTCGCGGCCCAATCTGCTCATGTCTTTAATCAGGATTTGGCCCACGTTGCCGCGCTCGATGTCCTCCATAATCTGCAAAAATCCGGGTCTGTCCCAGCGTGTGCCGCTCCAGCCGTCATCCGTCCGGTGGACAAAGTTGGTGAAGCCGTTCCGGGCTGCGTATTCCTCCAGGTACTCCTTTTGATGCTCAATGGACAGGGATTCATTTTCCCGCCCGTCCTCATGGCTCAATCTCTCGTAAAGGATAGTCAGCTTGTTGTCGCTCATGG
>CAQCFX010000136.1 GCA_948766235.1 uncultured Oscillospiraceae bacterium
TCTGTAAAAACGGCGCCTCCCAGGGGGAGCGCCGTGAGCTTATGGAAAAAGCCTCGCAGAGTTCGCGCCCGCAGGCGCGAAAAAAGTGAAATCCGTTTTCCCCGGCGGCGTGTACGTCGGGGAAAACACTTCTCGGCCCGCAAGTGTGCGAGCGCAGCGAGTGCGCGCAGCCGGGCCGCTGCCCTCCTCCGTTTGAAAGGGCGCACGCCCTTTCAAACGGAAAAGCTTCGGCGCATAACAAGACCGCGAACCGGCCTTTGAAGAACAGCATATGCCCGTTACCCATACAGCCGGCTCAGGATCGGCAGCCCCGCGGCACACTCGTCTGTCCGCTTAGTGCTGCTCGGTTCCCCGCCTGACACGGTTCACGGGGACGCGTTGCGCAGGACCGATCCATCATCGCTGCTTATATGGGGCAGGCGGCACATCCTGCCTCCGGGGGCCGGGATTCATCCCTGCTGTAGCGGGTTGCAGGTACAGGGCACCGCTATCTCCCCAACTATCGCGGCCTTGCTGTGCGCCGAGGCGCCGCAGCAAGCTAACGTGTATTTTACCATGTTCGGGAAAATTTATCAACCGTTTTTTCAAAAAGTCTCGCAGAAAAGGGGCGTTCCCATTGGAAACGCCCCTCTCCATCCGCACTTCTTACATTTTCAAAGAACGGTCCAGGTGCTCCACCACTTCGCCCACCGCTTTGATGGCCTTGCCCGCCGCCTTCTGGGCGGACTGCTTTTTCTTCTTGGGCATCATCATCATGCCCAGCGCCGCCGCGCCCACCGCCATGGTGGCCCCGGCAATGGGCAGAACGGCTTTTTTATCCATTCTCATTGGAATCCCTCCTTCGCGGCTTTAGCTTGCCCCCTTTTCCGCAAAAGAGCACAGGATTTTTTCGGAAAATTTTTCAATTCACTCCGCCAGCGTCAGGGACACCGGGCAGTGGTCGCTGCCCTGAACGTCCGGATGAATCGCGGCCTGCTCCACCCGCTCCCCCAGCCGGTCGGACACAATGAAGTAGTCAATGCGCCACCCCGCGTTCTTCTCCCGGGCGTGGAAGCGGTAGCTCCACCAGGAGTAGGCCCCCTCCTGGTCCGGGTAGAGCAGGCGGAAGGTGTCCGTAAACCCCGAGCCCAGCAGCCGGGTCATGGCGGCGCGCTCCTGGTCGGAAAAGCCCGCGTTTCCCCGGTTGGTCTTGGGGTTTTTCAGGTCAATCTCCTCGTGGGCCACGTTCAAATCCCCGCAGTACACCACCGGCTTGGTTTTGTCCAGGCTTTTCAGGTAGTCCAGCAAGTCGTCCTCCCACTCCATGCGGTAGCCGATGCGGGCCAGCTCGTTCTGGGCGTTGGGCGTGTAGCAGTTGACCAGCCAGAAATCAGGATACTCCAGGGTGATGAGCCGCCCCTCGTGGTCGTGCTTGTCCAAATCCATGCCGTAGGAGACGGACAAGGGTTCTCTCCGGGTAAAAATAGCGGTGCCGGAATAGCCCTTTTTATCCGCCGAGTTCCAAAATTCATGGTAGCCGGGCAGGGCCACCTCCGCCTGGCCCCGCTCCATTTTGGTCTCCTGAAGGCAGATGAAGTCGGCGTCCAGCCCCAGCACCGACTCCACAAAGCCCTTTTTCAGACAGGAGCGCAGACCGTTCACGTTCCAGGACACGAATTTCATATCCTTCTCCCCCTTACAATTTTCCGTACCTGCCCCGCCAGCGCCCACAGGGCAAATACCAGCGCCCCCAGCATGGCCAGCGCCTCCAGCCCCATCACAAACCGGGCCTCGCCCAGCCGAACCACCAGGTTAAACTTCAGCCGCAGATAGACGCAGTAGCTGGCCAG
>CAQCFX010000137.1 GCA_948766235.1 uncultured Oscillospiraceae bacterium
ATGAGCAGCGCCTCCCGCCGCACCTGCACCCGGCCCTCAAGCACTATGCCCAGGCAGCGGCGAAAGCGCTTGGGCTGGTAGACGGCGCAGCCCTTGTCCACCCGCAGCAGCTCTGACGCGTCCAGCGTCTGTCTCCACAGCTCCTCGTCTACCCGGCCAAAAAGCGGGTGGCCCTGGGGTGTTTTCAGATTCAAACGGACCCCTCCAAAGTGTTTCATTTGATACATATTGCCAGTATACTGGACATGATATACAATGTCAAGGGGAAAAGAGGGAGAAAAAAACTTTATGAATTATTTACATACGCCCCTTGTTTTTTGCCGGTGGCTCAGTTATACTAATGTGCGGCAAAAGTTGACATAATGCGAGAGACTTCGACAGGTCCCGTCGCTGAATCATAATCCGGCGGAGCTGTGCCCGCCCGGAGCGCGCAGGAAAGGATGCTGTTCATGAGTGGCGCCAAAAGACAAAAGAAAAACGCCCGCCGTCCCTCTGTCATTGGGCAGGTGGCCAAGGGCCTGTACATTGTGCTGTTTGTCCTATCCCTGGTGATTGTGGTGTCCTTTGTGGCGCTGAATGTGTTTGCTCCGGCGCCTACGGTGGACTCCCAGGTTACGTTTAACCCAGGACCCAAGGGGGCGGAGCAGAGCGACCCGCCGTCGGAGGTCTCCGGGGAGCCGGAGGCCACGCCCACCCCCCTGGTGCTCAACCGCCGGGACGGGGTGTACACCTGCCTGCTGCTGGGGGTGGCGGACATGGGCGGGACGGACACCATCATGCTGGGCGTGTTCGACACCCAGGGCAAGACCGCTTCGCTGATTTCCATTCCCAGGGACACGGTAGTGTACTATAACGGCAAATATCAAAAGGTGAACGCCACCTACGCCGGGGGCGAGGAGGCGGTGGTGGACGCTGTGTCCGACCTGCTGGGGGTGCCGGTGGACTTTTGGATGTCCATCAACCTGAAGGCATTTGAGTCCGTGGTCAACCAGATTGGCGGAGTGTATTTCACCGTGCCGGTGGATATGGACTACGAGGACCCCTATCAGGACCTGGCCATCCACATCAAGGCGGGCTATCAGCTGCTCAACGGCAAGCAGGCGGTGGGGGTGATGCGCTGCCGCAACTGCTACCCCAGCGCGGACATTGGCCGCTCCGCCACCCAGCGTGCGTTCCTTACCGCCCTGGTGAAGCAGACCGTGACGCTCTCCAACGCCAGCAAGGTCACGTCTCTTATCAACACCTTCAGTCAGTACGTGAGCACCAATATGCCCCTGAACGACATGGTGTATTTCGGCACCCAGGCCATCGGCATGGACCTGGACAGCGCCCTGAACGCCTCCGGGCTGCCGGGGGAGTGGACCAATCCCTATTGGGAGCTGGACGACGAGGCGGTGCTGGAGCTGGTAAACGGCCTGGGCATTTATAAAGAGGAAGTGCCCGCCCAGGTGCTGCACATTGTACATCCGTAAAAAACGTCCCCCCGGTTTGAGCCGGGGGGACGCGCTTTTTACTTGGTGGCCCAGCTGCCGGTGGCGGCGGCGGTGAGGTAGGCGTTGATAAAGCCGTCCAAATCGCCGTCCATCACGCCGTCGATGCCGGAGGTCTCATAGGCGGTGCGGTTGTCCTTCACCAGCTGATAGGGCATGAACACGTAGGAGCGAATCTGGCTGCCCCACTCAATTTTCAGCTGCACGCCCTTGATGTCGGAGATCTTGTCCAGATGCTCCTGCTCCTTAATCTGCATCAGCTTGGAGCGCAGCATTTTCATACAGGTCTCCTCGTTCTGGAACTGGGAGCGCTCTGTCTGGCAGGACACC
>CAQCFX010000138.1:0-430 GCA_948766235.1 uncultured Oscillospiraceae bacterium
GATCTGGGCAAGGCGCGCAGATGGCCACCCTGGCCAACTCCATCTGCGGCCCCTTCATCCAGGAGGTCATAGGCGTGGCCCTCAAGCTGGGGGAGCACAACGCCTGCATGGGCCGCATCGTGGCCGCCCCCACCGCCGGGGCGTGCGGCGTGCTGCCCGCCGTCCTTCTCCCCCTCCAGCGCAAGGACCGGCTCAGCGACGAGCAGATGGTGGAGTGCCTATATGTATCCGCCGGCTTCGGCCAGGTCATCGCCTCCCGCGCCTCCATCTCCGGGGCGGAGGGAGGCTGTCAGGCGGAGGTGGGCTCCGCCTCGGGCATGGCCGCCGCCGCCCTGGTTCACGCCCGGGGCGGCACCAACCAGCAGATGGCCGCCGCCTGCGCCATGGCGCTGCAAAACGTGCTGGGGCTGGTGTGCGACCCGGTGGCCGG
>CAQCFX010000138.1:483-1802 GCA_948766235.1 uncultured Oscillospiraceae bacterium
TGCGCCGACATGGCATTGGCGGGGCTGGACGGGGCCATCCCCTGCGACGAGGTCATCGACGCCATGGGCGCGGTGGGCCGCGCGCTGCCCTCCTCCCTGCGGGAGACCGGCGAGGGCGGCCTGGCCGCCACCCCTACCGGCCGGCGCCTGGCCGAGCACAGACGATAGGCAAACAATCAAGCCGCGCAGGCCCGCCGTCATTGGACAGCGGGCCCGCTTTTGATACCCATATCAATCCGATGTAGGCCGGGTTACAGCCGCTTCAGCTCCTGCATCACTCCGTTAATCATCATGCCCGGCACCCAGCCGGACATGAAGTCCCGCAGCTGCTCCAGCGTCACCGTGCGCGCCGCGCCCTGAAGCGGGTGCTTGGCCAGCATGGGGATGCGCTTTTGGAACACCGCCCGGCTTTTCGGGTCGTCCCACAGTTCTCCCAGCGTGATTTGATTTCCACGCAGTTCCATAACAATCACCTCCGAAAACATACTATGCGCCAAGGGTCTTTGTCTGCCATTGTTTCATTGACAAAACCGGCATACCGTCCAGGAAAGGAGCGCACCATGGCAAAGCGCGAAAGAAAAAAGCTGAAAGGCCACGAATGGCGGCACATTGAAAATAAGAAACTGATGTTTACCGTATACTTCATCCTGCGGCTGTCGGTGGTGCTCATGCTCATCGCTCAGTTCTTCAATCAGAACTATGAAAACGTGCTTTTGTGCGTGCTCACCCTGGTGCTGTTCATGCTGCCCTCCGCATTCGAGCGGCGGCTGCACATCGACCTGCCCGACACCCTGGAAATCATCATCCTGCTGTTCATCTACGCCGCCGAAATTCTGGGAGAGATTCAGTCCTACTACACCCACTTCCACTATTGGGACACCATGCTCCACACCATGAACGGCTTTTTGTGCGCCGCCATCGGCTTCGCCCTGGTGGACATCCTCAACCGGGAGGAAAGGGTATCCCTTCACCTCTCCCCGTTTTTTATGGCGGTCACCGCCTTCTGCTTCTCCATGACCATCGGCGTGCTGTGGGAATTCTTCGAGTTCGCCATGGACCAGTTTCTCCTGTTTGATATGCAGAAGGACACCATACTGAACACCATCTCCACCGTCAAGCTGGACCCCACCGGCGGCACCACCGCCGTGATTGTCAACGGCATACAGGACGTGATTTTGGTGCTGGACGACGGCTCTCAAATGCCCTTGGGCCTGGGCGGCTACCTGGACGTGGGCATTATCGACACCATGAAGGACCTGTTCGTCAACTTCATCGGCGCGGTGGTGTTCTCCACCATCGGCTACTTCTACGTCAAGAGC
>CAQCFX010000139.1 GCA_948766235.1 uncultured Oscillospiraceae bacterium
CTGCGCTGCTCCTCCTTTCCCCACAAAGCCTGAGAGGCGGCTTTGCGGGGGCCCCGAAAAAGCGCGGAGCCGTTGTGAGCAGCGCAGCAAAAAGGGAGACAGGCGAAAAGCCTGTCTCCCTGCAAGAACTGATACTGCCTATCTTCGTCCGCCGCCGCGGCCACCGCCGAAGGAGCCTCCGCCGGGCCGGCCGCCGCCCCCAAAGGAGCGCCCGCCGCCAAAGGACCCGCCCGGTCTGGGCCGGGGCCCCGCCGAGGGCCGGCCGCCCCCGAAGGAGCTGGGACGAGACCCGCCAAAAGAACCGCCGGGACGGGGACCGGGATTGGGCCGCCCGCCGCCAAAGGAACCGGGGCGCGGACCGCCAAAGGACCCACCGGGGCGCGGGCCGGGATTGGGCCGGGGGCCCGGACGCGCTCCCGCGCCGGGGCGCGGACCAGGCCCAGGACCAAAGCCCATGCCCGGTCTGGGGCCAAAGCCGGGGCCGCGGGGCGGCCTGGGCGGGCGAGGCGGACGGGGCGGGAACAGGTAGAAGGGCCGGTACACATAAGTGGGTCCGTACCAGCCGCTGCGGTAGCGCCGCCGGTGGGAGCCCTCAATCACCAGCAGCAAAATCACCGCCAGCACAATAATCACAATCAGGTCTGCAAATCCGTCCATGGCTCGGCCTCCTTTCTCGGGTCAGCGATAGTAGTCTCCGTACCAGTCCTCCAGGGCCTTGGTGAGTTCCAGCACAGCGTCGTCATAGTCCCTTCGGACGAAAGCGTTTTCCATATACTCGTAGGCGTACTCGGAGGGGTCGTAGGGAAAGTCCCTGTCCACGTCGTTGCCCAGCAGGAGCCAGTAGTTATCGCCCTGTATGTCCAAGGCCACAATCATGTCATACCCGCCCAGGCCCATTTTCTCCGCCTGACGGTAGGCGTATTCCCCCAACTCCCGCTGGTTGTCGCAGGTGACCACCGCCACGGTGATGTTGTGCCGCTCCCACAGCCGGTCGTTGCGCTCATCCAGCTCCCGGATTGTCCGGGCAGACAGCGCGTTGGCGTCGTCCCACACAAAGGAGCCGGAGGCGTGGGGCGCGCTGCTGGGCTGGGGGGCGGGTTCGGTAACGGGGCCGTTGTAGGGCGCATTAGCATAGCCGATGCCGACGGCGGCAATTACCATCACGATGGTGATAAGCCACGCCACCCCTTGCTTTTTGAACACGTTCTTCCCCGTCGCCGCTCCGGCGGCAACGACAGCCAGCGCGATGCCGATGGCCGCCCAGGGGAGGACGAATAAAAAAGTGCTTCTCATAGAAAGTCCTTTCTAAGACGCGGTGTGATTGCGCTCGGATTGGGCGCATGGCCGGGTCGCGGCGTTGTCGCGCTCAGCCCCGCAGTTCCAGCAGCTTCTGCTTCAGCTCGCCCTCGATGCGGCCCAGCTCCAGCTCGGCCTCCTTGCGCTTCTGGGCGCCGTCCTTCTGAATCTGCATCACCTCGTCCAGCGTGGAAATCAACTGCTGGTTGGTGTGCTGGAGGGTTTCGATGTCCACCACGCTGCGCTCCGCCTCCTTGGCGGTCTCGATGGTGCCCATCTTCAGCATTTCCGCGTTCTTCTTCAGCAATTCATTGGTCATGTTGGTCACCGCGGACTGGGCGGCGGTGGCCTGACGGGAGTGC
>CAQCFX010000140.1 GCA_948766235.1 uncultured Oscillospiraceae bacterium
AACAGAACTTCCCGATGGTCATGGAAATGATACGGGCCGGGGAAGTCCGGGAGGACAACGACGAATTTCAATCGCCGCTGGATGAACTCTTTGACCGCCTGGAAATGCGGAACCCGGAGCATATTGCCCTGAAATACTACCGCAATTACCGCTCCGGCAGCGGCAAGACCCTGAAATCCATCCAAATCACGCTGGTGTCCCGGTTGGAGAAGTTCAACCTGGAATCGCTGGCCGGTATGACGCAGACGGACGAGATGGAGCTATGGAGTTTGGGCGAGAGAAAGACGGCCATCTTTGCCGTTATCCCCGACAACGACAGCAGTTTTAACTTCATCGTGGGTATGCTCTACACGTGCGCCCATAAGCCCGGGCGCGTTAAACAATAAATCCGGGCGCGGTTTCTTTGGAATACTGTTTTGAGAAAACAGTAGGTAAAAGTATCAACGCAATCAGTAAATACAATGGGATAAGGAGGCCCATAAACAGGCTGAAAGCAACCTATCATCCCCCGACTTATCTGGAATGGGAAACCTGACAGGGAGTGTAGCATGTCGGAGAGTGCGCTGCCGCAAACTCCATGCGGTGAGCAAGGCACAATAGGATGAAAAGCTGTATATGAGGATGAAAGCTAAACTGCCTAAAGGATAGTCACGAGCAAGATATAACATCGTCTCCGGCGTAAAGGAGTTTCAGCCGCCGGTGCTCCGACAACAAACTTGAGTGTAGGGGCGTTGTGAGATACTCGGAGCAGGCAGCCGTGGGAGAAACGGCGTAAAGTGGCGAAAAATCCCATCCGACAATACGGCAACTCATGTTCCACTGAAGCTAAATGGGGATTGCCTAAAGCGGAAAGCCAGCTATGGCTATGGGCGCTATGAGAAAAGCGGCCCTGAATATCCGCCAAGGTAACACAGTCTCAATAGTAGTCCGAGGGCGGGAAAGCCGTCCACATGGCGAAGTGAGACAGTCTACTGCTCAATATAATCTGCGGAAAGGTGTGAGAGACACTATGAGAAGTCCAGAAGTTATATTGAAAAACTTAGGTGACAAAGCAAAGGACAAAAGCTACCAATTCAAACGGCTATACCGTAATCTCTACAATCCCGAGATGTACCTGCTGGCTTATCAGAAGATCGCATCCTCAGAGGGGAGCATGACAGCGGGAACAGACGGGAATACGCTGGATGGCATGAGTATGGCAAGGGTCAATCGAATCATCACATCGCTGAAAGACCACAGCTATCAGCCACAGCCAGCCAAGCGGAAGTATATCGCAAAGAAAAACAGCGGCAAAAAACGGCCACTGGGTATTCCATCTACAGATGACAAACTGGTGCAGGAGGTAGTCAGGGTCATGCTGGAGGCCATCTATGAACCTGGATTTTCTGTCCATTCTCACGGGTTCCGGCCTAATCGGAGTTGTCATACGTGTCTGACCGAAGTAAAGCGGACGTTCACAGGCGTGAAATGGTTCGTAGAGGGCGACATCAAGGGCTGCTTTGACAACATCGACCACCATATCCTCATCAGCATCGTCAGACGGCGTATTACCGACGAGAGCTTCATCGAACTGCTTTGGAAATTTCTCCGGGCAGGTTATCTGGAAAATTGGGAAT
>CAQCFX010000141.1 GCA_948766235.1 uncultured Oscillospiraceae bacterium
CTGGGTGAACACCACCTGCCCCTGCTGCGGCGGCGCCGCCCGCCGGGAGACGGACACCATGCCCCAGTGGGCCGGGTCCAGCTGGTACTTCCTGCGGTATATGGATCCCCACAACGACAACGCCCTGGCCTCCAAGCAGGCGCTTCAATACTGGTCCCCGGTGGACTGGTACAATGGCGGCATGGAGCACACCACCCTGCACCTGCTCTATTCCCGCTTCTGGCACAAGTTCCTGTACGACCTGGGCGTGGTGCCCACCAAGGAGCCCTATCAGAAGCGCACCAGCCACGGCATGATTTTAGGCGAGGGCGGGGAGAAGATGTCCAAGTCCCGGGGCAACGTGGTCAACCCCAACGACATCGTGGCCGCCTACGGCGCGGATACTCTGCGGCTGTACACCATGTTCATCGGCGACTTCGAGCAGGCCGCGGTGTGGTCGGACCAGGCCGTCAAGGGCTGCAAGCGCTTTTTGGACAAGGTGTGGAACCTGGCCGAGAGCTGCACCGACAGCCTGGAATACACCAAGGAGAACGAGGCCGCCATTCACAAGACCATCAAGAAGGTGGCCGACGACATTGAATCCATGAAGTTCAACACGGCCATCGCCGCCATGATGACCCTGGTGGGCGACTTCCAGAAGAACGGCTGCTCCAAGGGGGATATGAGGACGCTGGTGACGCTGCTCTCTCCCTTCGCCCCCCACGTGGCGGAGGAGCTGTGGGAGATGCTGGGCGGTACGGACTTCGTGTGCCGGCAGCCCTGGCCCGCCTACGACGAGAGCAAGACCGTGGCCGATACCATTCAGATGGCCGTCCAGGTGAACGGCAAGGTGCGGGCCAACATCACCGTCCCCGCCGGGGCGGACAACGACGCCATCGTGGCCGCCGCCCAGGCCGACGCCAAGGTGCAGAAGTTCACCGACGGCATGGCCCTGGTCAAGACCATCGTGGTGCCGGGGCGGCTGGTGAACCTGATCGTCAAACCGCAATAACAGCGCTGCCGCATCATTGTCACGTTCGGATTGGCCGCGCGCCGGGTCGCTTTCGCTGCGATTCAGGCAAAACCCAGCCCCACTTCGCGGGCCTTGGGCGTTTGCCTTCACTCCGCTCCAAGCTCCCCTGCGCGGCTATCCTCACGCTTCTAAAATTTGCGGTTGACATTGAGACGATTTTCACATATAATAGTGCTGTTAAAGCCATAGTCAATGGCCCCTAAAGCGTCCTGGATGAAACCGGACGCCTCGGAGGGAGGGAAATATAGATGTCCGAAGTTCATGTCCGCGAAGGCGAGTCTCTGGAGAATGCGCTCAAGCGTTTTAAGCGCAGCTGCGCCAAGTCCGGCGTGCTGGCCGAGGTGCGTAAGCGCGAGTTCTACGACAGCCCCAGCGTCAAGCGCCGTAAAAAGAGCGAGGCGGCCCGGAAGAACCGCAAGAAGTTCTATTAAGACAGTCAAACAGCGCCCCGCTATGCGGGGCGCTGTTTTTGTACTAAGGGAAGCGCGAGCGTAGGCGCATAGGGGAGATAACGCCGGAGCGGATGGGCAAAG
>CAQCFX010000142.1:0-1230 GCA_948766235.1 uncultured Oscillospiraceae bacterium
CCAGGTACAGGTAGGTGGATGTGGTCCCGCCGGGGACCTGCAAGGCGTGGCTGATGTCGATGCCCAGCTCCCCGCAGGAGGCGGCGATGCGCTGGGCATACAAATCGTCCCCAAAGGCGGTGAGCAGCCGCACGTCCAGCCCCAGAAGGGCCATATTGTGGGCGATGTTCCGCCCCACGCCCCCCAGGCTCATGCGCACCGCGCCGGGGTTGGAGTCGGCGGGAACCAGGGGCGCGGCGGACACGCCGCCGATGTCCATATTCACACCCCCCACCACCACCGCGTAGGGCGCGGAGGACACGATGTACCCCTTGCCGGCGATGTGGCCCTTTTTCATCAGATTGGAGATATGCACCGCCACCGACGAGCGGGCGATGCCCGCTTTGTCCGCCAGCTCCTGCTGGGAAATCATGGGGTTCTCCTCAATCCACCGGAGGATTTGGCGCTCCCGCTGGGTCATGGGCCTCACTCCTAAACTTTTCTGTCTGAATTAAGCATATGCTTATTTCGCCCGTCTGTCAAGAGATTTTCCTCGATTTCGCACATAAATAATTTAGATGTTGTGAGAATAAAAATCTAAAATTGGAATATGGTGGGAGGTCAAGTAGTTCCCTATTCCGCTTTCCATAAGGTGTTTGTCAAACTTGTTAAGGCTTTGAGGAGATTTTATCAGAGGAAACGCCAAAATAAAGCGTTCATCCCATTGTTTCTTTAAGAAATTTAAAATTTCACCACTGGTATTATCGTAGGAAAAGTTTATATCAATGCCGCTTCCTACAACGCCTAAGTACCCATCTACGGTAAACTTCATCCAGACAATGTCTTCTTCACTGTCTAAGTTTATAAACACTCCTTTTTCCTTTAACTGTTTCCTATAACTCTGCCCAGCATTGAGTTCCATTTTGGGTTTTGGAATAGCCTCCATATCCATTGATAACAAAAATTCATTGACAATCTTGATGATCTCTTTTAGCTCAACGGGTTCTTTCTGTGCTTCCTTCGATGCTATTTCGAGCCTTAGCGGGCTGCTTTTTATGCTTGTGTTATTATAATTTGGAACAACCCATTTATAATAGTCATTTCTCATTAATATATCACTCCCATTTATAGCATGATCCTGCATGAAGCAATGGTGCATGGGATTTCCCATACACCATTGCACTATTTATCCCAGCAATAGCTTGTCGTCCGCCTCGTCCGAGCCGGTGGACTGGCCGAACTTGGCCAGCA
>CAQCFX010000142.1:1258-1465 GCA_948766235.1 uncultured Oscillospiraceae bacterium
TTGTCCTCCCCGGCGATATCCAGGGCGATCCGCCCCTCGTACATCATGATCAGCCGGTTGCCGTGGACGATGGCGTCCTTCATGTTGTGGGTAATCATCAGGGTGGTGAGGCGGTCCTTTTGCACGATGCGCTCGGTGGCGTCCAGCACCTTGGCCGCCGTCTTGGGGTCCAGCGCGGCGGTGTGCTCGTCCAGCAGCAGCAGGTCG
>CAQCFX010000143.1 GCA_948766235.1 uncultured Oscillospiraceae bacterium
GCCGCTCTTCCAGCCGTAGCATCTCTTGGGCGGGACGGTCGGAGGTGAATACAATCTGTTTTTGGGCCTCATGCAGGGTGTTGAAGGTGTGGAACAGCTCCTCCTCGCTGGAGTCCTTCCCGGCGATGAACTGCACGTCGTCCATCAGGAACAGGTCCACGTTCCGGTACTTGTCCCGGAAGCCCTGCATATCAATGCCCCGGCGCAGGCTGCCGATGAGCTCGTTCACAAAGTCCTCGCTCTGTACGTACAAAATCCGCCACCCCGGCTGGTTGTGCCGCACCTGGTTGGCGATGGCGTGGAGCAGGTGGGTCTTGCCCAGCCCGGACTGCCCGTAGATAAACAGGGGGTTATAGGCCCCCCCCGGCTCCTCCGCCACCTTCTTGGCGGCGGTGTAGGCGAAGCGGTTGGTGGAGCCCACCACGAACCGCTCGAAGGTGTACCGCTCCGCGCCGTCCCCCCCGGCGGGGGCGGGGGCGGCCTGCCGGGCCAGGTAGGTGGCCCGCTCCTCCGGGAGCAGCAGGGCGCAGTCCACGTCAAAGGCGAACAGGTCCAGGAGGTTGGCCTCGATCAGGGACAGAAACCGGGTGCGGATGATGTTCCGCTTGAAGTCGGTGGGGACGCACAGCACCAGCCGGGTGTCCTCCAGGGCCACCGCCTCCACGTCCCCGAACCAGGTCTCAATGGCCACGTCGGACATGGCGGCGGCCATCATGCTTTTCAGTTTTTCCCACACATCGGCGGCGGATTTCATAGGGCGGGGCCTCCTTCAGAGCCGTGGCATACTCAGAAGCTGTACCAATAGCCTCAGCACCCAGCTTAACGGCCAGAATTGCCGCTGGCCGCGTTGAAAAATCTTGAAATACACAAAGTATTCCCGCGATTTTTCGCCTTGCCACCGGCAATTCTGACTCGCGAATCTGAATACTTCGGCTATTGGTACAGCTTCTAACTGAACTATTATACCAGAAAAAGGCGGGCGGCACAAGCTGTTTTCCGTAATTCTTTTTTAATAATGTAAGGGTTGGATGGCCTCGCTTCACCATTTGGCTGCGCCCAGCCTTCCCCCCACAGGGGGGAAGGTGGCATCGCCGCAGGCGATGACGGATGAGGGGGCTTCCAGGGGACGCGCCTGACATCCGCACCCTCATCCGCCCCAGCGTGCCCGCTGGGGCACCTTCCCCCTGGAAGGGGGAAAGCGGCGTGGCGAAGCCGTGACGGATGAGGGTGCGGCAAGGGGGTGCGCATGGTGATCCCATGCCTTGGACAGGGTATCTCTACCCACCGCCTCCTCATCCGCCCCCTGTG
>CAQCFX010000144.1 GCA_948766235.1 uncultured Oscillospiraceae bacterium
AACGGCGACCGGGTTGCAAACACCCCCATACGCTCATTGCCCCCCAGCCGGGGCGGGCGCACCGTGGGGGACCAGCCCTGCCGCCGGTTTTGGGAGAACTCCCAGATGAGCCACAGGTGGGAGAAGCCCTCCAGCCCCCGAAACGCCTCCGGGGCGCGGTACGCCGGCTCAAACACCACCGAAGAGCGCAGCGCCTCCACCAGCCCGGCCTGCCTGGGCACACCGAACTTGGTGGAGAAGTCGGAGCGGATATGGGCAATGGGCTCCATCTCAGTCCACGTTGGCGCTCTGGCGCATGGCCTGGATGGTGCGGCCCATAAGGTCGTCCAGCTCCCAGCCCAGCATCTCCGCGCCCTTCTGGATGACCTCCCGGGAGCAGCCGGCGGCAAATTTCTTGTCCTTGAACTTCTTCTTCACCGACTTGACCTCCAGGTCGTCCACGCTCTTGGACGGGCGCATGACGGCTACCGCGCCAATCAGGCCCGTGAGCTCGTCCACCGCGAACAGCACCTTTTCCATCTGGTGCTCAGGCTCCACGTCCACCAGCTCGCCCCAGCCGTGGCTGACCACGGCGTGGATGACGGCCTGGTCAATCTCCCGCTGGCGCATCAGCTCCTGGCACTTGACGCAGTGCTCGTCGGGCCACTGTTCAAAGTCCAGGTCGTGGAGAATCCCCACCGCCTCCCAGAAGTCCGCCTGGTCGCCATAGCCCAGCTCCTGAGCAAACCAGCGCAGCACGTCGCCCACAATCCGGCCGTGTTTGCGGTGGAATTCTCCCTCGTTATACTCGCACAAAAGCTCCCATTCCTGGTTTGGGGTGGGTATCATATGACGCATCTCCTTCATGTTGTAATGAAGAAATCATACTCCCCGCCGCCCCGCTTTGTCAAGCCTTACGCCGCGCCGCTCTGCCGAAGCATCCGGCCCACATAGATGCCGTAGCCGCTGGCGGGGTCGTCCACCATCACGTGGGTTACCGCCCCCACAATTTTTCCGTTTTGCAGAATGGGGCTGCCGCTCATGCCCTGGACGATGCCCCCGGTGGCGTCCAGCAGACGCTGGTCGGTGACTTTGATCAGGTAGTCCCGGCAGTCGCCCTCCCGGGGGGCGAACACCTTGGCGATCTCCACCTGGAACCTGTCCACCCGGTCGCCGGAGATATTGCACAGGATCTCGGCGGGGCCGGTGCGCACCTCCTCCCGGGCGGCTACCTCCACCGCAGGGCCGTCCGCCCAGCCGCCGTCGGTCATGGTGCCGAACACGCCTCCGGTGGTGTTGGCCCGGAGCAGGCC
>CAQCFX010000145.1 GCA_948766235.1 uncultured Oscillospiraceae bacterium
GGCCCTTGGCCAGGGAGGTGATGGCGGTGACCAGCTCGGGCAGGGAGGTGCCCAGGGCCACGAAGGTGAGGGCGATCACCGACTCGGGCACGCCCAGGGCCTGGGCGATGAGGGTGCCGTTGTCCACCAGCAGGTTGGCCCCCACCGCGATGAGGGCGGCCCCGGCCGCCAGCAGGACCGCGTCCTTTAAGGTGGAGCCGTCCTCCTGGACAGGCTCCCCCCGGGAGGCGGGGGCGGGCTGGGATTTCATCTGCCAGACGGTGGCGATCATATAGATCACGAACAGGGCCAGCAGGAAAAAGCCCGCGATCTGGCTGAAATACCCGGTGGTGTAGGCGATTCCGGCGTAAAGGGCGGCGGCGGCGAAGAAAAAGGCCACCGGAAGGCGCAGGGACTTGGGGTCCACCCTGCCGGGACGGATGGCCACCGTGATGGCGGCGATGAGGGAGGTATTGCAGATGACGGAGCCGATGGCGTTGCCGTAGGCGATCTCCCCGTGGCCCGACAGGGCGGAGGTGGTGGACACCATCACCTCGGGCAGGGTGGTGCCGATGGACACCACCGTGGCCCCGATGAGCAGCTCGGGGAGGCGGAAGCGGCGGGCGATTCCGGTCGCGCCGTCCACAAACCAGTCGCCGCCCTTGATCAGAAAGATCAAGCCCACGGTGAACAGAAGAACCGGGATAAGCATGGAAATTACCTCCTGGGGGCCGCGGCCCGGATAGAGATGGTGGGACAAAGCCCCTATAGCGTACCCCAAAGTCTGGGGCTTGTCAATGATCTTCCGGGAACTTTCCCAAAAACATCCTGGGGACGCATTGCCACCGGGGAAAATCTGTGCTAAAATAGGGGAACGGTTCAATTTTGTGACGAGGAAGAAGGGGTCGGGATGGACACCGTAATCCAGAAATTCCGCTCTGCCCTGGGGGGCTTCAACCGCCAGGACGTGCAGGCCTATATCGAGGAGACCGCCGCCGCCCACCGGAAGGAGCTGGCCCAGCTCCAGGAGCGGCTGGAGCAGGCGGAGGGCCGGACGGCGGAGCTGGAGGCCGCCCTGTCCGGGGCGGAGCTGGAAAAGAGCGGCGCGGCGGCGGAGGAGGCCAAGGTGCGCTCCTCCCTGGAGGCGTCCACCAAGACGCTGTCCAGGCTGCGGGGGGAGCTGTCCCAGACCGAGTCCAAGCTGGTGGTGGCCAGGAGGGAGCTGGAGCGGCTCCAGGCCCAGGTGGGCACCCTGGAACCCATGGCGGCCAGC
>CAQCFX010000146.1:0-209 GCA_948766235.1 uncultured Oscillospiraceae bacterium
GTCGTCCGGGTCCAGCTCCTCCGGGTCCTGGGTGGGGGCGGGGTCCGGCTCCTTCCCTCCCGGCCCGCTCTCCCGGGGGGGAACCGCCCCGGACAGCAGGGAGGACTGGGCCAGCACCAGCCTGTCCCAGCCGGACAGGCCGTCCCCCTGCCGGGGCGTGCCCAGCTCCGCCGACAGCAGGGCGGCGGCGATCTGGGCCCGGTCCGCCA
>CAQCFX010000146.1:288-1147 GCA_948766235.1 uncultured Oscillospiraceae bacterium
CGCCAGCCCCAGCCGCAGCAGCCGCAGCACCGGGCGGGTTGTCCTTCTCTTTCGCATCGCGATCACCTCCCTGAAGGATATGCGGGGGGCGGGGGAAATAGACGCTTGACAAACCAGGTTGCCCGAGTTATACTTTGTGGGAAAAGTATAACTCATAGGAGGTTTCCCAATGAAGATGAAGCTGCCCAAGGATCAGTTCCTGTCCACCGTCCGGGTGGGGGACAAGGGACAGATCGTCATACCCAAGGAGGTGCGGGACCTGTTCGAGATCGAGCCGGGGGACAGCCTGCTCCTCCTGGCGGACAAGAAAAAGGGCATCGCCATCGTGGGCTTCGACGGCATGATGGACTTTATGAGCGAATCCCTCCGGCAGGGGCGGCAGGCCCGGGAGGGCCAGGGGGAGGCAAGACAATGAACGCCATCCAGATCACCGGCCTGTCCCGGGACTACGGGAAACGCCGGGTGGTGGACCGGCTGAGCCTCACCGTGGCCCAGGGGGAGCTGTTCGCCCTCCTGGGGGTGAACGGGGCGGGCAAGTCCACCACCATCAAAATGCTGTGCTGCCTCACCGCCCCCACCGAGGGGGACGCCGCCCTCATGGGCCGCAGCGTCCGGACGGACAGCCCCGGGGCCAGGGAGGTGCTGGCCGTCTCCCCCCCAGGAGACGGCGGTGGCCCCCAACCTCACCGTCCGGGAAAACCTGGAGCTGATGGCGGGGGTGTACCGCCGCCCCCGGGAGGCGGCGGAGGAGGTCCTGGCGGAGCTGGGCCTGGGCCAGTGGGCAAAGCAGAGGGCCAGGACCCTGTCCGGCGGGTGGCAGCGGCGGCTGTCCATCGCCATGGCCCTGGTGTCCCGGCCC
>CAQCFX010000147.1 GCA_948766235.1 uncultured Oscillospiraceae bacterium
CCCCCCTTTAATGATCCAGCAGCTTTGCCAGGTTGGTGCGTTGTACGATCATGGCGCTCTCCGGGCAGAACTCCTGGCAGCAGAAGCAGCGGATGCACTTCTTCCGGTGAATCCAGGGCTTCCCGCCCCTCATCACGATGGCGTCCGCCGGGCACACCTCCCGGCACTTGCCGCACCCCACGCACTTCTCCCGCTCCAGACCGGGCCGCTGGGCCAGCAGCCGCTTTATCGCCGCCCCCTTCAGCCGCCCCCGCAGGCTCGTCCCGTCCCCCTGGAACAGGTGGCCCGCCGCCACCCGCGCCAGCTTGAAGTCCGGGATGGCAAAGGCGGCGGCATCGCCCTCCACCGTCAGCTCCTCCGCCGAGGCCGGGATCAGCCCCCGCTCCGCCGCCGCCTTCAGGGTGGGCACCCCCTCCGGCCCCAGGCCGATGAGCTTCGCGCACAGCAGGTCCGCCTTGTGGGGGCTGTCCGAGGCCAGCACCGCCCCCATGTGCCGGGGGGTGCCGCCGCCGGGGCCGTTTCCCTCCATGCACTCCACCGCGTCCACGATGGTGAGCCGGGGCTTGAAATACTCATCCAGATCCACGATCATCCGGGCAAAGTCCATGGTGTCGGGGTAGCGGAAATGATACTCCGGCTTCACCGTCCCCGGGACGGCCCCGAACATATTTTTCGCCCCGCAGGTCATGCCCATCATGCCGTGGGTTTTCAGCTTGCACAGGTCAATGATGGCGTCCGCCCCGTCCAGCCACCCGGTATAGCGGAAGCTCCGGCACACCCTTCCCTCCGGGAAGGACGCCTCCCGCTCCGTGAAGTCCTGGTTCAGCCTGCCGCCGTACCGCTCCACCGCCCCCAGGCCGGCGGCGGCATACGCCCGGTTCACAAGGGCGGCGTGATAAAGCCCGCCGGGGCTGTCC
>CAQCFX010000148.1 GCA_948766235.1 uncultured Oscillospiraceae bacterium
GTCACGCGGGCCTTCAAAAGCCCGGTGATGTTGACGCAGCCGGACAGCAGCTCCCCGCCCACGGCCACGTCCCGGGGGGCGGACTCGCCGGTGAGGGCGGCGGTATTCAGGGCGGACGCGCCCTCAATCACCACGCTGTCCAGGGGAATCTTCTCGCCGGGGCGAATCACGATGGTCTCTCCCACCGCCACCTCGTCGGGGTCCACTTCAAGAATCTGCCCCTCCCGCTCCACGTTGGCCACGTCGGGGCGGATGTCCATGAGCTGGGAAATGGACCGCCGGGACTTGCCCACGGCGTAGCTCTGGAACAGCTCGCCCACCTGGTAGAACAGCATGACGCCCACGGCCTCGGAGTACTCGCCCAGCACCAGGGCCCCCACGGTGGCCACACACATGAGGAAGTTCTCGTCAAAGACCTGCCCATGGCCGATGTTGCGGATGGCCTTCCACAGAATGTCCCAGCCAATCACGAAGTAGGGGACGAGGTACAGCGGCCATTTGAGCAGCACCAGCCCATAATCAGGCGCGCCGTCCACGCTTTCGGTCAACAGGGGGATATCCCTCCGCATCGGGATATCGGGCAGCAGGGACACCACAATCAGCAGCGCCGCCGCCACGAGAATGCGAATCAGCGTCTTTTTTTGCTTCCTTGTCATAACCAATCAACTCCTAACACGGATGTACAGTCCGCTCGTCGAAGCAAAGTCCGCTCAACTGCGTTTCCGC
>CAQCFX010000149.1 GCA_948766235.1 uncultured Oscillospiraceae bacterium
CGCGGCCCCGGTGGTGCACGCCACCGCCGCCAGCACCGACAGCACACACAGGGCGTTCTGCTCCCGGAACTCCAGGGGCGGCATGGCGTACATGATGCCGAAGGCGTTGGCCACCACCGCCGGGATCAGGGTGGCCCCCACCCCCAGCCCAATGACGCCGCCCAGCAGGCTGGCTAAAAAGGCGTAGCCGATGTACTTTTTGGAGATGGACAGACGGGAGAAGCCCATGGCCTTCAGCGCGCCGATCTCGGTGCGCTGCTCCTCCACCATCCGGGTCATGGTGGTCAGGCAGGCCAACGCCGCCACCAGGAAGAAGATCACCGGGAAGATGGTGGCCAGATTGCTCACCCGCTCCGTGTCCTGGGCGAAGCTGACGAAGCCCACGTTGGTGTTCCGCCCCAGAATGTACCACTGGCACTCCTCTACCTGGTCCAGCTCGTCCCGGGCGTCGTCCAGCTTCTGCTGGGCGTCGGCGATCTTCCCGTCCGCCTCCGCCTTCCCGTCCTCGTACTCCTTGAGGCCGTCGGCGTACTCCGCCTCCCCGTCCTCCAGCTTGTCCAGGGCGTCGGCCAGCTCCCGCTCCCCGTCCTCCCGGGCCTGGGACAGCTCGGCCTGCCCGCTGCGGTAGTCCCGCCAGCCGCC
>CAQCFX010000150.1 GCA_948766235.1 uncultured Oscillospiraceae bacterium
CGGAGCAGGAGCGGAAAAAGAAGCGCCTGCCTCTCCCCTGCCCTGCCGACGCCGGACCGGGGAAGCCTGCCAAGTATCACAACAAGCCAACCGAGCGGGTGACACCATCCGGGGCCGTCCTGCGGTTTGACAGCCAGAAGGAGGCCCGCCGGTATGACGAACTGGCCGCGCTGGAGCGGGCCGGGCAAATTCGGGACCTGCGTTTGCAAGTGGATTTTACTTTGCAGGAAGCCTACACCGACAGCGAAGGGCGGCGGGTGCGTGCTATCCGGTACAGGGCGGATTTTACATACTGCAAGCCGCTGGGAGACGGGAGGCATGCGGCGTACTGGGCGGATAAGTCGGGAGCGCTGTGGGTTCTGGTGGTGGAGGACGTGAAGAGCCGCGCAACCAAGACAAAACAGTACATTATGAAGCGAAAAATGATGAAAGAGCGCCTTAATATCAACATTCAGGAGGTGTAATGCGTGAAACTAAAGAAAGTCGGCGCGATTTGCAATGCGGGCGGGTGCTACTACCTGATGGACGAGCGGGACGCCGCCGGGGAAATCGTGGGCCAATGGCTG
>CAQCFX010000151.1 GCA_948766235.1 uncultured Oscillospiraceae bacterium
AGTTGGCGAGGTGATACAAACGGTTTTGATTTCTGGGTGGGCAGACAGGGCTTGCTCTACGGATTCCGGCTCAAGGGGGCCGGCGACGCCCTCCTGCCCCAGCCAGGGCCGGGGCAGGAAATGGGGGGTGAGCCCCAGCAGGGCCAGGGCGTGGTAAACGGCGCGGTGGCTGCCCCGGTCGATGGCCGCGGCCCCGCCCGCCCCGGCCAGCAGGGCCAGACCGGTGTGGATGCCCTGGGTGGAGCCCCCGGTAAGGAACAGGCAGGAGTCAAAGCCGAACCGTCCGGCCCAGAGGGCCTCCGCCGCCTGGATGGCGTCCGGCTCGTCCCCGTACAGGTTGCCGGTGGCGCCGTTTTCCGTGAAGTCCAGCCCGGACGGCCAGGGGAACTCCCCGGGCAGGGGCGCGCCGTGGTGCCCAGGCATATCCAGCCGCAGGGGACCGACGCCCGCCAGGGCCCGGAGGGCGTCATACAGTGGGGTGGGCATGGTCAATCTTCCTTAAAAAAGCGTCCGCTT